>JAFXQI010000029.1 GCA_017527155.1 Kiritimatiellia bacterium | reverse complement strand
GCCGTCCCCGGCCCCGGCCGCCCCGGCCGCCGGCGGCCGCCCGCGCATCACCATCAAGCTCAACAACCGCCCCGCCGCCGCTCCCGCCGCGGCCCCCGCTCCCGCTCCCGCTCCGGCCGCCGCCCCCGCGGCTCCGGCCGCTCCTGCCGCGGCTCCGGCCCCGGCGGCTCCCGTCCACCGCAAGATCGTCATCAAGCGCTGAGCCCTCCTCCATCTCCAACCCTGCCAGGCGGCCCCTCCCGGGCCGCCTTTCCCGTCATCGCGCCTGTCATTTGAGATTACGGGAAACATGTCGGTTTTTCGCTGTTTTCCACCCTTTCTCCATCCCATGAACACGATTTCCCGTCCCCGCCCCCCTTGCCGCCTCTTGGAGGGCTCCCCACTCCGGGCTTGCGGGGGGCGGGTCCGGGGATAGAATGGGATGCATGGACTGGATGGAACAGCGCAGGACGAGGCGGATGCCGTTTGCCTGGGCGGCCGCCGCATGGGTGGCGGCCGCCGCCGCGCTCGCCGCCGCGGGACTCGTCGGGTTGCGGCATTGGCACGACCGCACGGCGCGGCAGGCCGCCGCGCAGTCGGTGGCGGAACGCGGCCAGTGGCTGGCGCTGGGGCTCGCGCGGGGCGCGGCGGAAGCGGCCGCGGGGCGCGGCGGCGGATGGGGGGCCTTCGCGGGATGGGTGGAATCGCTGCGGGGGGCGGAACCGGATCTGGCGTTCGTGGCGGTGCGGCAGGGTGGGGATACGTTGTTCCAGGAGTCGGGCGGCGGAGAGGATGCGGAGGCGTCCGGGGTGCGGCTGGCGGGGCCCGTACGGATGGGGCGGCGTCTGCTGGCGGACGGGGGAGAGGCGGACGGGGTGCAGGTGGTGACGTTCACGGCGGTGCTGGAACCGGCGGCGTCCGGCGGCGCTCCGCTGGAACTGGAGGCGGGCTTCGCCCGGCGCGCGGTGGAGCGCGAGGAGTGGACGGCGGTGCGCGCGATCGATTCGATGTACCGGCTCGGCCTGGCGACGGTCGGCGCGGCCTTCGCGCTGTGCCTGGCGCTCGTGGCGTGGGTCGCCCGCCGCGAGGAGGCGCGGGAGCGGGCGCGCCGCCGCGAGGAGCATCTGGCGTTCTCGGGCATGCTCGCGAACGGGATCGTGCACGATTTCCGCAATCCGATGTCGAGTCTGCGGCTCGATGCGCAGATGCTGGAGAAGGAAGCCGCGAAGGGGCCCGGCGCCCGCCCGGCGCGCGTCGCGGAACTCGCGGGACGGATGCGGCACACGCTCGACCGGATGGACACGGTCTTCCGGGAGTTCCTCACGCTCGCGCGGCCGGACCGCTCCGCCGCCGCCGCCGCCGACCGCGCCGACCTCGCCGCCTGCGCGCGCGAATGCGCGGAGACGATCGCCCCCCGCTACGAAGCCGCGGGAATGGGGCTGGACCTCGACCTCCCGGACGGTCCGGCGCCCATCGCGGGCCCGTCGGCGGGCATCCAGCGGGCCATCCTGAACCTGCTGCTGAACGCGCTGCAGCACGGGCGCGCGCCGGGACCGGTACGGCTCGCGGTGGAGGCCGCTCCGGACGCCCCCCGTGTCGCGCTGGAAGTCGAGGACAACGGGCCCGGCATCCCGCGGTCCGCGCGCGCGAAGGTTTTCGACATGTTCTACACGACCCGCCCGCAGGGGACCGGCCTGGGCCTGTTCATGGCGCGGCTCGCGGTCGAACACGCGGGGGGGCGGCTGGATGCCGTCGATCCGCGCGACGGCCGTAGCGGCGCCCGCTTGCGCATGGAATTCCCGCGCGCCGCCGCTGCCGCCGCCCCACACCCCGAGGAGAAGCCATGACCGACCGCCCCGTTCCCGCCCGCATCCTGATCGTCGAGGACGACGCCGACAACGGCCGCTCCCTGGCGGAAGCCATCGGCGACCTCGGCCACGCGCCCGAGCTGGCCGCCACGGGCGGGGCCGGCGTCGAGGCGTTCCGCGCGCGCGGGGCCGACGTGGTGCTGACGGACCTGGTGCTGCCGGACATCGACGGCATCGAAGTGCTGCGGCGCATCCACGCGCTGCCGGGCGGCGGGCCGATACCGGTGGTGCTGATGACGGCGTACGGATCGGTCGATTCGAGCGTCCGGGCCATGCGCGAAGGCGCCTACGACTACCTCCAGAAGCCGCTCGACATCGACGAACTCGAATCCAAGCTCGCCCGTGCCCTGGAAACCTCCCGCCTCCGCCGCGACGTCGACCGCCTCCGCCGCGAGGCCCGCCGCGACTGGACCACCGCCTCCTGGGTCGCCGCCTCGCCCGCCATGTGCGAAGTCGTGCGGCAGGTCCGCCAGCTCGCCGCCGGCCGCTCCACCGTCCTCGTGCGCGGGGAGAGCGGGACCGGCAAGGAACTCGTCGCCCGCGCCCTCCACGCCGAGGGACCGCGCGCCGACGGGCCGTTCGTCGCGGTCAACTGCGGCGCCTTCGCCGAGGGGCTCCTCGAAAGCGAACTCTTCGGCCACGAGCGCGGCGCCTTCACCGGGGCCGTCGCGCGCCGCGCGGGAGCCTTCGAGCGGGCGCAGGGCGGGACGCTCTTCCTCGACGAGATCGGCGAAGCGCCGCCCTCCGTGCAGGTCAAGCTCCTGCGCGTGCTGGAGGACCGTACCGTCGTGCGCGTCGGCGGCGGCGAGCCGTTCCGCGTCGACGTCCGCCTCGTCTCCGCCACCAACCGCGATCTCGCCGCGATGGTCCGCGACGGCTCCTTCCGCGAAGACCTCTACTACCGCCTCCGCGTCGTCGAACTCCCCCTTCCGCCCCTGCGCGAGCGCCGCGAAGACATCCGCCCGCTCGCCGACCGCTTCGCCGCCGCCGCGCAGCTCGACAACGGATGCCGCATCGACCGCATCGAAGACGCCTGGTACGCGCGCCTCGAAGCCTACCCCTGGCCCGGCAACGTCCGCGAGCTGCGCAACACCGTCGAATCCGCCGTCGTGACCGCCCCCGGACGCGAACTCCTCGCCGCCCGCCTCCGTCTCGACGGTCCCTTCGCGCCCGCGTCGGCCCCCGCGTCCCCCGGCGGCTGGACGCCTCCCGACGGCCTCACCCTCGACGAAATCGAAAAGCGCACCCTCGAACACGTCCTCCGCCAGACCCACGGCAACCGCTCCCTCACCGCCGAACGACTCGGCATCTCCCGCCGCACCATCCAGCGCAAGATCCAGGACTACAACCTGCCGTTCTGACCCCGCTGCCCCGAGCTCTCCCCCGCCTCCGGAAACACTCTTGAGATTACGGAAAACACGGACATTTTTCCCTGTTTTCCCCCATCCTGCCCCCCATGAAAAAACGCCCGCCCTCCCTCCCTCCGCGCCGCCCCGGTCCCGCCTGCGGAAAAACCAAAACAAAATGCTTGCCAGCCGCATCCGGGTAGGGTATGTTCCCCCATCGTCAACCACGAGGTTAACGCTATCCCGGTGCTCGGGTGGTGGAATTGGCAGACACGCATGTTTGAGGGGCATGTGGGGCAACCCGTGGGGGTTCGAGTCCCCCCTCGAGCACCATCCTTCTCCGGCCCGTACGCATCTGCGGCGGGCCTTTCCGTTTCAGACCGCGAGCGCGGCTCCCATCCCCGTGGGGACCCTTTCACCGGCGGCAAGGTCCCGGACGCGGCCCATTCGCCCGGCGGCCCGGCCGGAACGCAAATTGCATTCGCCGCCCCTTGCGGAATGCGGCCATCCACGGTAAGTTTCACTTGGAACAAGGATCGACACGAAAGGAGACCCGCCATGACCAAGCCCTTCATCCGGATCGCGGCCCTCGGAAGCCTCGGCGCGTGCCTCGTGCTCGCGGGTCTAGCCGCCTGCCGGCCCGCCCCCGCCCCCGAAGCGGAGGCGGCGCAGCCGACCGCCGGCGGACACGGCATCCTGCGCGATCCATGGATGGAAGGCGAACGCTGGGGCATGCCCCCCGCCGAAATCGCCGCCGCGCGCGGCACCGATCCCGTTCTCCAGTCCCCCTCCTCCGACTACTACATGGCCGAACTCGACGGCCGCCCCGTCCTCTCCCAGTACGTCTTCTCCCCCGCCACCGCCGACGCCCCGCGCGGCCTCGTCCGCAAGATCATCCACATCGCCAGCCCCAAGCGCCGGCGCTTCCTGCCGCAGTTGTCCGGTCCCGACGCGCAGGCCGCCTTCCGCTCCCTGCACGCGCTGGTGGCGACCCTCCACGGCCCGGCGCCCATCGAAGAATCCCCGATGGCGGTCAGCGGGAAGCTCGAAACCCAGTCCCGCGTCGCCGGCGACCGCGTGGCGGCGGCCGAACGCGAAGTCCGCGCCCTGGAACGCGCCATCGAATCGCGCCGCAAGGAACTCCAGCGGCAGTACGCCGGGCAGAAGAACCGCAACGCGATGGTGGCCGCCGGGCTGCTCGATCTCGAACGCACCCTCCAGCAGGCCCAGCACAAGCTCCTCTCCCAGAAGAACGAGCAGCACCAGATCCAGATCGCCATCCGCGAGGAGTGCGCCGCCCTGCCCGAAGCCGAACGCCCCTACCACTGGCAATCCGATTGGACGGCTCCCGACGGTACCGCCTCCCTCTACCTCACCTCCAACGCGCGCGGCAACTACCTCGCCCTCAGCTTCACCGCCCCCGAGTGACCAACGGGGAAATAAATCTTGAAAACCCGGCCCGGACGGGCAGAATGCACGCACTTGCAAAGGAGACCCATTCCATGAAAGCATCCGCCATCTTCCTCGCCGCCGCCGCCCTCCTCGCGGCCGCCCTCCCCGCCGCCGCGACCGCCCAGGACACCGTGGCCGACGCCCGCTACAACGCCGTCCTCAGCCGCCTCCAGTCCATGGGTTGCGGCTACTACACCGACGCCGAATGGGCCGAGATCGACCGCGACGTCGCCGCCCTCGCCTCCGACGCGGCCTCCCGCAACGACGGCCCCGCCATCGTGCGCGCCGCCCTCGTCAAGGCGATGGTCGCCAACGACATGCGCAACCTCCATGACGCCGCCGCCGCCGGCCTCCGCGACGCCATCCGCCAGGTCGATGCCATCCCCGGCACCGACGCCTCCCCCCTCTACGTCAAGCTCGCCGAAGTCCTCTCCGACGCCGGCGACGCCGCGGGGGTCGCGGGCGTCATCCGCGACTACAAGGCCTCCCGCCACTACAATCCCCGTCCCCTCGCCTGGTCCGGCGCCGCCACCCCCGGCGATCCCCTCCTGATCGCCCGCCCCAAGGCCGACGCCGACTCGGATTCCGTGCCCGTGACCGTCATGGAAAAGGCCCTTCTCCGCGCCCGGAGCGCCCCCGGCATCCTCTTCCCCGACGCCTCCTTCACCGACGTCCAAGGCCGTCCCGTCACCCTCTCCGCCCTCCGCGGCAAGATCGTCCTCGTCGACTTCTTCCTCCCCGGCTGGAAGGTCTGGGAACAGAACCGTCCCGCCCTCGAAGCCCTCTGGAACGCCCGGCACGGCGACGGATTCGAGATCGTCGGCATCTGCCTCGCCCCCGGCGCGGTACCCCCGGCCCTGCCCTGGACGGTCGTCGCCGGCGCGCCCGACCTGACCCGCAAGCTCGGCATCTTCGGCGAAACCAGCAGCTACCTCCTCGACCGCAACGGCGCCGTCGTCGCCCGCGACCTGCGCGGCAGCGACCTCGCCTTCACCGTCGACCGCCTCCTCGCGGCCCAGCCCTGAACCCGTCCGTGCCAGACGGCCCCGGAGCCGCCTCCCGGTCGCTGGAGGAGCGCCTCGGCCATTCCTTCGCCGACCCCGCCCTCCTGCGCGCCGCGCTGACCCACCCCTCCTACGCCGCCGAACATCCCGCCGACGCCCCGCACGACAACCAGCGCCTTGAATACCTCGGCGATGCCGCCCTCGGCCTGGTAGCCGCCGAACACCTCCTCCTGACGCAGCCCGGTTGGCACGAAGGCCGCCTCACCAAGGTCCGCTCCCGCCTCACCAACGAAGCCGCGCTCGCCCGCGTCGCCCGCCGCATCGGCCTCGGCCCCTCCCTCCTGCTCGGGCGCGGCGAAGACCTTTCCGGCGGCCGCGACGCGGATTCCACGCTGGCCGATGCCCTCGAAGCCGTCATCGGCGCCCTCTGGCTCGACGGCGGTCCCGAGCCCGTACGCAACCTCTTCCGCACCGCCTTCGACGACCTCCTCCGCGAAGCCGTCGACGCCGCCACCGAGATCAACCCCAAGGGCGAACTCCAGGAATGGACCCAGCGCAACTGGCAGGACCATCCCGACTACGTCCTGCTCTCCGCCGACGGCCCGCCCCATCTCCGCCATTACCGCGTCGCCGTCACCCACCGCGGCACCGTATGGGCCGAAGGCGAAGGCACCGCCCTCCGCCGCGCCGAATCCGCCGCCGCCGCCCTCGCCCTCGACCGCATCCGCCGCGGCGATATCCCGCCCCCCTGAGCCGGTTCCCCCCCCTGCACACGCCACGCCCCGGCGGCTCCTTTCGCGGAACCACCGGGGCGGTCTTTCCCGGACGCGTCGCTTCTCAGTCGGCGCAGAAGGCGGCGATGAGCCCGACCGCGGCGATGGCCCCCACGGCGACGGCCACGCCGGTCGCGGCATCGGAGGAATCGTGGTGGTGGTGGTCCCGGTGGTGCGGCGGCGGAGGCGGCGGCATGCGATGGCGGTATTCACCTTGGAAGTGCGGCGGGGGAGCGGGATGCCGGTATGCCATGCGGGAGGGCGCGCCGTGGCGGTACGGCGGGGGCGGAGGGGCATGGCGGGGACCGGCGGAAGCGGTCAGCGGGGCGGCCAGCATGGCGGCGGCGGCGAGGATGGCGACGAGACGGCGGGCTTTCCCGGAATTGGATTGGATGTTCTTCATGGGGTTTCTCCTGTCTGCCGGATTTCCGGCTTCTGCCCCATGAGTCGCCGCCGGGAGGGGGATGGTTACAGGCCCCGGCGATTTCTTTCCGGCAGCGCCCGTTTCCCCTCCCGGACGGCCTCGCGGCGGGAAAAGCGACCGCCGTCGTTCATGGAGGGAAGGATGACGGAAAACGCGTGGAATATCAGGATTTTTCCTGTTTCCAAAAGCGTTTGGGTTGTCAGGCGGAAACCTTGCGATTTCCCAGGAGCAGGGAGGGGTAGGGCGGGCAGTCCCTGCCCGCCGGAGCCCGTCATGCCAAAGGGAGCGGCCGGAAATGTGCGGACGCATTTCCCCCGGATTCTGGCCGACTTGCATCCGCAGATCCCATGACATCCACTTGCACGTCCCCGTTTCCGGCGGCGAGGGGACTCGCCGCCCTACCCACACGGTTTTTCACGAACGAAACCACACGTTCTTTGCCTGACGTCTCCATTGGCCGCGCCGGGCGGACGAGCCTGGAGCGGAGGAGGGATATCAGCGCGTGGCGGCGAGGAAGCGGCGGGTGCGGTCGGGGGAGACGGCAACCGCCGTTTCGGGCACGAGCTTCTTGAGTTGCGCGATGCGGTCGGAGGGGGACGGGTGGGTGGCGGCGAAGTCGTGGCGGGAGGAGTCCCAGCGCTTTTCCATGTTGCGGAGCATGGCGACGAGGGCGGACGGCGGATAGCCGGCGGCGCGGAGGATGCCCACGGCCGCGGCGTCGGCCTGGAATTCCTGGCGGCGGGCGTAGCCGCTGTTCATCATCGTGGAGGTGATTTCCGACACGCTTTCGTCGAAGGCGGCGGTCACCTCGGCGAGTTCGGGCCCGGCGAGGTTCTTGGCGCCCTCGGCGGCGAGGGTGGTCAGCGCGGCGTTGAGCCGCCCGGTACGGATGGCCCGCAGGCCGTCGCGGTTCTGCACGTGGCCGATTTCGTGCGCGAGCACCGCCGCGAGTTCGTCCTCGGTGGCGCAGCAGTCCACGAGCCCGCGCGTGACGAGGATCAGCCCGCCCGGCGCCGCGAAGGCGTTGATGTCGTCCGACTTCAGCAGCAGGAAGTGGTATCCGCCGAACGTCTCCGGCCGCGAGGAGAACCGCGACAGGGTCTGGCCGAGGAGGTTGAGGTAGGCGTTGAGGCGGGCGTCGTCCTGCGCGGGATAGCGCGAGAGGCAGGTGGCGGCGACGGTGCGGCCGATGTAGTGTTCCTGCTCGGGCGTGATGTCCTCGAACGTCTTGACGACGGCCGCGGCGGACTTGTTGATGCTCTGCGCCTGGCCGGCGGTGAGATGCCCCGACGCGACGGCGGCGCCGGTGCCGACCTCGACGAGCTGGTTGACGGTGTCGCATCCGGCGAGGGCGAACGCGAGCGCGGCGGCGAAAACGGAAACGACGGCGATGCGGCGGGTCACGGCTCCAGCCCTCCTTCCTGGAGGAAGCGGAGGGCTTCGGCGTCGGTGACCTTGAAGGTCGCCATGCGGTCCACCCACGCGTAGTCGAGCGAGCGGTTCTGCTTCTTGTACGCGGTTTCGACTTCCTGGCTGAAGCCCTTGCCCGCGAGCGCGACCTCGTCGGTGCTGGCCGCGAGCCGAACGTCGCCGCCGGACGCGGCGGAGAGCGCCACGCGCTTGCTGTCGAGGGCCGATCCGTGGAGCCATCCCGCCGCGCCGGACGCCGCGCGGACCTGCCGCCAGTCGCCCTGCGAGGCCAGCACGTCCACGCGGTCGCCGTAGGCGACGTTGCCGACCGGCTTGCCCAGGAACGACGCCTTGTCGCGCAGGACGCCGTTCTGGACCTGCACGCTCATCTGCGCCGCGTTCACCGCGGCGGCGGCCAGCGCCAGCGCGAGCGCGGCGGTCGGCAAAAAACGGTTTTGTTTCATGGTGCGGATTCTCCTTTCGGGTCGGCGGAATCATGGGTGGACGGAATGCGCAGGCTCGCGCGCAGTTTTTCAGTGCACTCGCGGATGGCCGGATTGTCGACCGCTTCGGCACGGTCGAGAAGGCTGGCGGCAAGGTGCACATAGCCGAGCGCGTGGCAGGTGGCGGCACCACGGAGGAGCATGTCGCCCACATGCACGGGGTCAGGGGAGCGGATATACTGATAAATGTCGCTGGACAGGGCAAAAGCGACCCCGTCGGCGCGCCCGGCCTCACGGTAGATGGCCACGACGGATTCGAGGGTTTCGAGTTCGTCGACCTCGCAATACAGGATGCGCATGATTTGCCGCCGGGCACGCAGGAAGGGCGGAAGTTCGTCATCGGGCGGACACTCCTTCAGGAGGTCGCAGGCGGCGGCTGGGTCGTCTGGATCCAATGGCTCGATGCGGGCGAAAAGAAGGCGGGCGCGGTCGGCGGGAGAAAGGACGTCCGGAGGAGTGCGGTCCACGATCGCGTCCAATTCGGTCCACTCCCGCGGCAAACCGGCGACCGCGACATCGAGCTCGGCGCGTCTCTTGACGGACAGACGGTCATCGGAGCGCAGGGCGCGGAGTTCGTCCAGGAGGCGCAACCGTTCCGGCATGAACGAATCCTCCCTGACGACAGGGGTGGCGGTGGACGCCTCTCTGTCGCGGACCGCGAGGGCATCTACGATTTCCAGCTCCTCCAGGCACCGCGCCTGGTCGAGCAGCGCGACGGCGAGCCCGTTGGGGTCGTCGAGCGCCCGTGAGCGGTTGGCGGCGGAGGCGAAGAGCGGCAGCGCCGCCTTGAAGTCGTTGCGCAGGTAGGCGGCGCGCCCGCTCTTGGCGAGCGAATGCCATTCCTTGTCCGCGACCGGCACGGCGGCGGCGGTTCCGCCGGCGACGGACGTGCGACCGCCGAAGGTACAGCCCGCCACGGGCCCCAGCGCCAGGAGCACCGCGAAGGTGCCTGCGACAATGCGAAAAGGTGTTTTCATGGCCATCTGCTCCGGTTTCATCCCGCTGTACCTGTTCGGGGTTCCATCCTTACCACAATTCGCCTTCCCGTTGTGAAAAAAAGTGTCGCCGCCCGCTGGGCTCTTCCGCGGCTTGACCCGGCCCCCGCGCCTCTGCTACCTTGCGCGCGAACGAACGGAAGCGCCCCTTCCGACCCACCCCAACCAAAGGAAAACCATGAAACGCATTCTCGCCATCCTCGCCGCCGCCTCCGCCTTCTCCGCCGCCGCGGCACTCGCCGCCGACGCCATCGCCGCCGCGCAGGAAACCTCCGCCGGGCTCGCCGCGGGCATCAGCGAAGAAGAAGCCGCCCTCCCGCAGAGCTGGCAGGGCAAGATCGCCGCCGGCGTCGATCTCCGCAGCGGCAACACCGAAAAGGAAGGCTTCAGCGCCCACGCCGACGCCAAGAAGCTCCAGGGCAAGACCGTCGTCGTCGCCACCATCGACGGCGCGTACGAGGAAGAGGAAGTCGAGGACTCCGACGGCACGACCCGCGACGAACAGACCGTCGGCCAGGTCAAGGGCGCGATCGACATCAAGCAGCGCTTCGACTGGTTCTTCCTCTACGGCCGCGTCTCCGCCGACCACGACGACATCGCCGACCTCAAGTACCGCTTCATCGAAAGCCTCGGCCTCGGCACCTACCTCGTCGACCTCGACACCCTCAAGCTCTCCGTCGAAGCCGGCGTCGCGCAGGTCCAGGAGAAGTACGCCGGCCTCGGCAGCGACGACTACACCGCCTGGCGCGTCGCCGAGCGTTGCGACTGGACGCCCGAATTCGCCGACGGCGTCTCCTTCTTCGAAGCCGCCGACTTCCTGGCCGACTTCGACGAATTCGACCGCCATCTCGCCAACGGCGAAGCCGGCGTGGACATCCCGATGTTCCTGCATCTCTCCCTCACCTGCAAGGGCGTGATCAACTACAACAACATGCCCGCCCCCGGCAACGACAAGACCGACACCCAGCTGCTCTTCCAGGTCGGCTACAACTTCTGATTCCGCCGTCCATCCCGGATCGGTTTGAGAAACAGCGTGGCCTCGATCCACCGTCCCGCCAGGCATTTCCACCGCGGACGCGCAGAAGCGCGTCCCTCCCTCTGGAGCGCGCAACGGGAGGGTCGCGCTTCCGTGCGACCTGGTGGTTGAGAAACTTCCGGAAAGCTGCGGAAAAACCCAAACCGCTCCAGCGGCAACCGGGCATCCCCGATGCGGGATGCCCTTTTCCGTTGTGCGCCGGGTGCGACGGATGGGAAAAACGGCTGGCCTTGCGCGGACGTGTTGTCCCGGGAGGCCGCTCAGCCGCCGCCGAGGAGGCGGTCGAGGCGTTCGACGGTGTCGGGCTGGCAGTAGAGGACGATGCGGTCGCCGGAGGCGAGGAGGAGGTCGCCCGTCGCCACCAGGACGCGGCCGGAGCGGAGGGCGGCGACCAGGATGACGTCTTCGGGAAGGGCGGGGAGGTCGCGGATGGCGCGGCCGGCCCAGGGGTGGGCGTCGTCGAGCTTGAGTTCGATGAGTTCGCCGGGCAGCCGCGAAAACAGCGCCACCGCCGAGACGTTGCGGCCGCGGACGAAGTGCAGGATGGCGTTGACCATCGCGAGGTTCGGGTCGACGACGCGGTCCAGCAGGCGGAGCTGTTCGGCGATCTCGATGTACTCGGGCTTGGCGATCTTCGCGGCGGTGAAGCGGGCGCCGTAGCGCTCGGCGACGAGGCAGCCGATGATGTTCAGTTCGTCGGAGCCGGTCGCCGCGACGTACGCCATGTCTTCGGGATCGCCGATGCCGGAGAGGGTCTGGCGCTCGAGCGCGTCGCCCTTGATGACCAGGGTGCGGCGGAGGCGCTCGGAGCAGTAGTCGGCCCGGTCGGGGTCCTTCTCGACCAGGACCGTCGGCATCCGCGCCTGCTCGAGCTTGCGGGCGAGCTGGAGTCCGAGTTCGCCGCCGCCCGCGATGACGATCCGCTGGAACTTCCGGTGCTCGGGCCAGGCCCACTGGAGGAAGGTCGAGATGGCGTCGGGTTCGCCCGCGAAGTAGACGTCGTCGCCCACCAGGAAGGAGGTCCCGCCGTGCGGCGCGAGGACTTCTTCGCCGCGCGCGACGGCCAGGAAGCGGATGCGGCGGATCCAGTCGGGGTTGCCGAAGCCGGACAGGGTGTTGCCGAGCAGCGGGCTGTCCATGTGGATGGACATGCCGACGACCATGACGCGGCCGTCGAGCAGGTCGGTCACTTCGACGGAGCCGGGCATGCGCAGGACGTCGCAGACGTCGCGGGCGTATTCGTCGTACTGGTTGACGAGGAGGTCGACGCCGAGCTTGGCGAAATCGACGTGCCGGCTCGTCATGTAGCCGGGCGCGGAGACGCGGGCGGCGGTGCGTTCGACGCCGCGGGCCTTCGCGAAGATGCACGCGAGCAGGTTGGTGTCGTCGCGGTCGGTGACGGCCAGCAGCAGGTCGGCGCGGCCGATGCCGGCTTCTTCCAGCACTTCGGGATCGGCGCCGTTGCCCTGCACGGTCAGCAGGTCGAGGTGGGCGTCGAGCGACGCCAGGACGTCGGCGGATTCGTCGACGACCACGACGTCGTGTTCGTCCTCGCAGAACTTTTCCGCGAGGTGCGAGCCGGTGACGCCGCCGCCGATGACCACGATGCGCACGGGTTCAGCTCCGGAAGAGGAAGAGGGCCGCGAGGACGGTCGCGCCGAAAAGCGCGATGTCCAGCAGGAGGGGGAGGTCGGTGAGGAGCACGCGCTCGGGGCGGTCGCCCTGGTCGCGGCGGTAGGCGAGGTCGAGGTAGCGGAAGACGCCGAAGACCACGAACGGGATGGTCGCCGCCAGGCGGTTGGTGCCGAACTTGGCCACCGTGTCGGGCCAGAGGGTGTAGATGGAATAGACGACGATGGTGGCGCCGGCGGTGACCGCGACGAGGAGGTCGAGGAGCTTCGCGTCGTAGCCGTCGAGGGCGTCGCGGGTCCCCTGGCCGGCGAGGTTCGCCTTCTCGTGGCGGCGCTTGCAGAGGGCCAGGAACAGCGCCAGGAAGAACGTGCAGACGAGCAGCCACGGGCTGATCGGCACGCGTACCGCTTCGGCGCCCGCCACGGCGCGCATGACGAAGCCCGCGGCGATGATCATGACGTCGAGCAGGGAAACCTTCTTGAGGCCGAAGGTGTAGGCGAGCTGCATGACGAAGTAGGCGGACGTCACCGCGAACAGGCGCGGGGCGATCTGCCACGCCCCCCACGACCCGATGCCCAGCACGGCGGCGGAGACGGCCAGCGCGGCGGCGGTGCCGACCTCGCCCGCGGCGATGGGGCGGCGGCACTTGACCGGATGCAGGCGGTCCTTCGGGGCGTCCTTCAGGTCGTTGAGGATGTAGATGGACGAGGAAACCAGCGCGAAGGCCAGCGCCGCCAGGGCGGATTTCCAGCACAGCCAGAGGGTGAGCGACTGGTTCCGGTCGCCCAGCGCGAAGAAGAACGCCGCGAAGACGACCGCGTTCTTCGTCCACTGGTTGACGCGCAGGAGCCGGAACAATGTGGAAAGGGGTTTCACGGCGCGGTGGCGGCGACGCTCCTGGGGTGGACCTTGCGCGGGCGGCGGCGGAAGCCCACGCGGGCCTGGAGTTTCCAGACCATCCAGAGGGCTTCGTTCACGATGCCGCCGTTCATCTTGGACTGGCCGTCGCGGCGCTCCTCGAACACGATGGGGGTCTCCTTGACCCTGAACCCGAGGTGCCAGGCGGTGTGCGTCATTTCGATCTGGAACGAGTAGCCGTTGGAGCGGATCTTGTCGAGGGGGATGCTTTCGAGCACGGCGCGGCGGAAGCACTTGAAGCCGCCGGTGGGGTCGCCGAACGGCATGCCCGTGACCGTGCGGACGTACAGCGCCGCGCCGGTGCTGAGCAGCAGCCGGTTCATGGGCCAGTTGATGACGCGGATGCCGCCGATGTAGCGCGAGCCGAGCACGAGGTCGGCGTCGGCGGCCGCGGCGCGCAGCTGCGGGACGGCCTTCGGGTCGTGCGAGAAGTCGGCATCCATCTCCATCACGAACTCGTACTGCGGCCGCTCCAGCGCCCAGCGGAACCCCGCGATGTACGCGCGGCCGAGTCCCTGCTTCTTCTCGCGGTGCAGGACGTGCACGCGCGGTTCGGCGGCGGCCATGCGGTCGGCGATCTGCCCGGTGCCGTCCGGCGAATTGTCGTCGACGACCAGCACCTCGGCCTCGGGGCACGCCGACAGCACGGCGCGGACGATCGCTTCGCAATTGTCCTTTTCGTTGTAGGTGGGGATGACGACCAAGGTATCCATGTCGCGCCCACTCTAGGATTTCGCGCGCGCGGCGGCAATCCAAAACGGCAGCGGGCCGTTTCTTCCGCCAGCCGGAAAAGGGCAGGGGGAAGGGGGGTAGGAGAAAAATGTGGGCCAGGGCGTTTTTTTTCTTGCCATTGGCGGAAGAGACGCTATAGTCGCTTGCGTTTTTGGGTTACGGGGTCGTAGCTCAATTGGTTAGAGTACCAGACTGTCGATCTGGGTGTTGCGGGTTCAAGTCCCGTCGACCCCGCCAGTTCCAAAAACGGAAGCCTCCGGTCCACGGAGGTTTTTCTTTTCCGCCATGTCGCGGACCGGGGCGTGGCTCAGCCTGGTAGAGCGCAAGCTTTGGGAGCTTGATGTCGCGGGTTCGAATCCCGCCGCCCCGACCATCGCACGGCGGTTTTCGGTGGCATTGCGGGCGGGGGAGTGGTATGGATGGACGCATGGCGCGACCGAAAGTCCTCATGATCCTCACCAGCCACCGGCTGGATTGCTTCCGCCTCTGCATGGACATGCTCATCCAGGGAGGCTCCATCCGGCGTTTCGATGCCGTGGCGCTGCTGCTCAATGGCGTCGTCGGACGCCACCGGCGGTACGTCGGGCGGCTGGTGCGGGAGCATCCCGACATCCCGTGGGATGTCATCTCCGGGCCGCGCGGCAAGGGATGGTACATCTCCAACCTCCAGAACGAATGCGTCCGGCGGCATCCCGATGCGCTGTACTTCAAGATCGACGAGGACGTGTTCGTCTCCGCCGACTGGGACCTCCGGCTCGCCGAAACCCACGACCGCCACGCCGCCGACCCGGACCTCGCGCTGGTTTCCGCCACCATCCCCAACAACGGGCTCGGGGCGTGGATTCTCCTCGGGACGTTCCCCGAACTGCGCGAGGAGTTCCTGCGGCTGCCCCATGCGCGGTGGGAGGCCGCGGCCTCCGGATGCGTCTGGTTCTATCCGCATCTGGCAGACTGGATGATCCGGCATTTCCTCTCCCTTCCCGATGCCAACGGACGGATGCGCCGCGCGGCGGCGGAGCGGTGGGTGCCATTCCATGACCGCTTCAGCATCAACTGCATCTGCTACGACTACCGCCACTGGACCGAGCTCGGCGGCGTCCGCGAGCACGACGAGGTGGACTGGGGCGCGTGGATCCGCGAGAACCGCAAGCTGGTGGTCTTCGACGCCCATGCGGTCTGCCACCACTACACGTTCTTCAACCAGCAGGACTGGCTCGACCGCACCTCCCTGCTGGAGGACATCCGGCGCGCCAACTTGCCGGAGCCGCTGCCATTCGGGGCCCGCTGGGCCCCGTTCTGGCGGTCGGCCAAACAGCTCCCGCGCATCGCCGTACGCCGGCTCGGTCTGGAAAAATAGCGGGATTTTCCCCCGGCGCGGCCAGCCCTGCCCTCCCTACCGCCGCCGGTTCTGACGGGCCTGCAAGGGCGCGTTCAGCCACGCGCGGATGTCGGATTGCAGTTGCCGGGTTTCCCGGTCGGGATTCCGCTCGCCCAGTATCTTCCGGACGGCATCCCAGAAGGCCTTCGTCCGCATCTCGTCCGTTGTCGCAGCGAAGCCGGAACGGGATGCTCGCGATATCAAGGGATTCTTCGCGGAATCCACCGCCTTCCGGCGCTTTCCGCGACCGGGCCTGAGCGGCTGGATGCGACGGATCGTTACCATCCGCATGATGCCGAGCTTGGATTCGACCGCCCGCACGAGATGGGTGTACCGGGGGGCCTCGGCGAGCAGGCGGGATAGCTTGCTCCGGGCGGCGGCGGCCCCCCGGCGGTCGGCGGGAGCGAGGGCGGACAGGGACTCTTCGTTGTCGGGGAGGAGCCACTCCAACGGGATGCGTGGATCGAGGCCGACGAGCTGGCGGAGGCGCGTGGCCAGTTTCTTGTAGTGCATGGCGGTGGAGTATTTGACGGAGGGGACGTGTTCCTTCATCCATCCCTTGAGGCCGGGTTGCCGGGCGACGATGCGGCGGGAGCCGTTTCGGGCCTTCTTGAAGACGAAACGCGAGTCCAGCGTCGGCTCCAGGTCGGCCAGGCGCGAGCCGATGCGGAGGCGACCGCAGAGGGTGCGCGGGTCCAGGTCCCAGACGTCTTCGATGTCTTCTGGCGCCGGGACGCCGCGGAGGGAGACGGGGGCCTGGGGGGCGGCCGGTGGAAGCGGCTCGGGCGGCGAGACGTGGCGGAGAATCCGGGAGAGGAGGGTTTTGCCGCCGTACCAGAGGAGATGGGCGGCAAGGCTCCCGCCGAAGAGGGCGAGTCCGAAGCAGGCCTCCGCCAGGGTGGCGTAAGACCCTCCGCAGACGGGGCCGGGATGGGGGCCGAAACAGTCGTTGGCCAATGCCTTGAGATAGCCGCGAGGGAAGATGGGAGATTTGTTCATGGGGGGGATGATGGATGAAAATTGGGGGAATGGCAAGAATTTTCCTTGATATCGCGAGTGGATGGGACATGGGGACTGGAGACGGGGGGAAAGCGGGGGCGGCGGGAGGGGGCGGGAGGGGCGTGCCGGGGTGGGGGGGGAGGGGAAAATCAGGCGAGGCCGGCGCGTTTGAGTTCCCAGAGGGCGGGGTCGAGGTCGGCGGCGTTGCGGATGCGGAAGGAAGGCGGGACGGGGACGAGGCGGGGGACGAGGCCCCGGGCGAGCATGGCGTCCCAGTCGTCGTCGAAGCGGGGGCGGTCCTTGGCGGCGGCGGGATAGGCCTGGCGGAGGGCGGCGGCGGGCCAGACGCGCGGGGATACGACGGACCAGAGGGAATCGCCGCCGGAGCAGTCGGCGGCGTAGGAGCCTTTCCGGGCGGCGACGACGCGGTCGGAGAGGGGGACGGCGGCGATGCCGGAGCCGTGGCGCCGGGCGGTACGGAGGACGGAGGCGACGGTGGCGGGGTCCAGCACGGGCCGCGACGGGTCGTGGAGGCAGAGCCATTCGACGTCGTCGGGGACGTGGGCGAGCGCGGCGGCCATGCAGGGCGCGTGGCCGGGCTTGGCGGCGACGATCTTGCGGACCTTGGAGAAGCCGTAGAGCTGGACGGCGGCGAGGACGCTCTCGGCGCGCTCGCGGGGAACGCACAGGACGATGCCGTCGATTTCGGGGCATTGCATGAGGGCCGCGACGGAGTGGGCGAAGAGGGGGCGGTCGTTGAGGTAGAGGAAGGGAATGTCGGCTCCCTCGGGGAGTTTTTCCGCCTTGCCGGTGGCCATCACCAGCGCCCATGCCAAGTGTCTCATTGCGCTCTCCTCGCGGCGCGGACGCCAAGACAAGCCGCTTGCCGCGGCATCCGGCACCATCGGTCTTTTGCCGTAAAGGGCGGTTCATGTCAAGCCGTTGTTTTGCATCGGGTCGGAATGGAGGGAGTCCTCCCGGGGTGGTGCAATCGGGAAACGGCGGATTGCGCAGGGAAAACCGGACGCGGAAGCGAAGGGAATGAAGCGGAGCCGGGCGCGGGGAGGCAACCGGGGGAAGACGGCAATCCCGCGCGACCGCGGGGAGGTGGCCGGCGGGATGGGAAGGAGAGGACGGGGCCGGATCAGCCCAGCAGGAGCTTGAGGACTTCCTCGCGGGAGGCGGCGGAAAGGATTTTCGCGCGGACGGAGGCGTCGTTGAGCGGGCGGCTGACTTCGGCCAGGAACTGGATGTGCGGGCCGGTCCGGCTGTCGGGGGAGACGGTCATGACGAAAATGGTCGAGGGCTGCCCGTCGAGCGCCCCGAAATCGATGCCTTCGCGCTTGATGCCGAGGGCGGCGACCAGGCAGTCCACGCTGTCGGTCTTGCCGTGGGGGATGGCGATGCCGTTCTGCATGCCGGTGCTCATCCGCTTTTCGCGGTCGGTGACGGCCTTGAGGACCGCTTCCTTGTCGCGGATGTGGCCCGAGGCGGCAAGGAGATCGACCATTTCGGCCAGGATCTCTTCCTTGTCGTTCCCCTTGAGGTCCAGGGAAATCGTTTCGACTGTCAAAGGCTTTTTACCAATCATAGTGCACCCTTTCGGAACAGAATGGCCTAGGATGCCCTTTCCGGCCGGTTTTTTCAAGTCCTGATTTCCGGCCGGCGGCGGCCCGGCGCGGACGCACGGGAGCGCGGAAGGGCGGGCGGGCGGCCAGGGGGCCGGGGCATTGCCTGCCGCGTTGCGCCACGTCAGCAGGGGGGCATCACGTGCCGCGGCGGGACCGTGCCGGGAGCTGGGCGAGAAGGAGGGCGGCAAGGAGGAGGCCGGCGCCGAGCCATTCGCGGGGGGATACCGGTTCGCGGAGGATCGCGACGCCGGCGAGGAGGGCGAAGAGCGATTCGAGGCACATGATGAGGGAGGCGACCGTCGGGGAGGTGTTCTTCTGGGCGACGGTCTGGAGGGTGTAGGCGACGCCGCAGGAGAGGATGCCCGTGTAGGCGAGGGGAAGCCAGGCCGCCGCCAGGGCCGCGGGGGCGGGGAGGCCCGCGAACGGCAGGGAGAGCAGGCCGCAGACGAGGAACTGGAGACAGGAAAGGCGGATGCCGTCGGCGTGCGGCGCGAACCGGTCGATGGCCAGGATGTGCACCGCGAAGGCCAGCGCGCAGGCCAGCTCCCATGCGTCGCCGCGGTTGACGGAGGCCAACGAGAAGTCCGCGTCCAGGCACAGCAACCGGAGCCCTGCCACCGCCAGCGCGATGCAGAGCCACAGGAGCGGGCGGACGCGGCGTCCGGCCAGCGCGGCCAGGAGGGGGACGATCACGACGTAGAGGGCGGTCAGGAATCCGGCCTTGCCCGCCGTCGTCCACTTGAGGCCGATCTGCTGTGCGCTCGATGCCACGAAGAGGCAGGTTCCGCAGAGGAGTCCGCCGAGCCAGAGGCCGCGGTCCGGTCCGGGGGCGGCGTCGCGCCGGCGGCGGGCGAGGGCGAACGGCAGGAGGACCAGTCCGCCCAGCAGGAAGCGGCAGCCGTTGAAGGCGACGGGGGAGAGGGAGTCGAGGCCGCTCTTCTGCGCGACGAAGGCCACGCCCCAGATGAGGGCCGCGAGCAGGAGGAGGAGGTTGGCGCGCAGGGTCTTGGGGTCCACGGCGGAACCTATTCGGGAAGGCAGGGGAAGAAGATGGCGGAGAGAACGGTGGCGGCGAGGACCAGGACGAGGGTCGTCCAGGCGGCGGGATGGGGGGTGCGGAGTTTGCCCTGCGCGGCCAGGACGTAGCGGACGGGCAGGCAGAGGCACCAGAACCAGCCGAGATAAATCAGCTCGGCCAGGTTCGCCAGGCTCTTGGGTTCGCCGACGTGCTCGAAGGCCGACCAGACGGCCGGGATGAGCAGGAGGGTCAGGGCGTCGGGCCAGCCGAGGGCGCGCGGCATGGGGATCTTGCGGATGCGGCAGACGACGGCCGTGCCGAGCACCACGAGGAGGAAGATGGGCAGGACGGCCAGCAGCAGGGCTACGATCATGGCGGTTCTCCGGCTTCAGGGGAGCATCGCGAGGGCGGACGGGAGGGAGATGATCCGCGGCGCGAGGGCGGCGGCGTCGGGGAGGGCGAGGAGTTCCTCCAGGGGCGTGGCGTCGGCCAGCGTGAAGGGACCGGACTGCAGGCGGCGCAGGGCCGTGAGATGGGCGCCGCAGCCGAGGGATTGGCCGATGTCGTGGACGAGGGTGCGGATGTAGGTGCCCTTGGTGCATTCGACGCGGAAGCGGGCGGTGGGCGGGGTGAAACCGAGCAGATCGAAGCGGTAGACGTGGATGCAGCGGGGCTTGCGTTCGACGGTCTCGCCCTGGTGGTGGAGCTTGTAGAGGGGGACGCCGTCGATCTTGATGGCCGATACCATGGGCGGCGTCTGCATCTGGTCGCCCCGGCGGGCCTCCATCTGGGCGCGGAGGGCGTCGGCGGTGACGGCGGCGACGGCTTCGGGCGGGGCCTCGGCGACGATGCGGCCGTCTGCGTCCTGGCTGTCGGTCTCGATGCCGAGGCGGAGGGTGCCTTCGTAGGTCTTGTCGTGGCCCATGACGCGGTCGGATATCTTGGTCGCCTTGCCGAGCAGGATGACGAGCAGGCCGGTGGCGGAGGGGTCGAGGGTGCCGCCGTGGCCGACTTTCGCGATGCGGAAGCGGCGGCGGATGCGCGCGACGACGTCGTGGGAGGTGTGCTCGGTGGGCTTGTCGACCAGCAGGACGCCGTCGAGAGGGGTGAGGGTTGCGTTCATGGACGTGAGGATGCCGAATGCCGAGGGCGGTGTCGAGGGGAAAGGTGGAGTGGGGGAGGTGGTGTCCATGGGAGGGAAAAGGGGTGGAAAACGGTGAAAACAAGGGGATTTTCCTGTTGCCAAAAGCGGACCGGAGGGGGCGAGGGCATGGTTGACCGGCGGGGTGGGGGCGGGTATGGTGGAGGGGATGGCGGGATGTCCCGGGAGGCCGGGGCGGGGCCGCCCGGAAAGCCCAACCCAAAGGTAGCGGAGCCATGGAAAAGAAACTCGATCAACTCATCACGCTCATTTCGGACGACCCGGACTTCGAAATCCGCAAACAGGACTCCGGGATGTATGCGCTCATCGTCGATGACGACATGCAGGGAATCATCCGCGAGGACGACGACGGCCGGGGCATCCGGATGATGTGCACCATCGCCGAGAAGATTCCGAAGGGGGTGACCTTCGACGAGGCGCAGGAGCTGTTCGAGCTGGCGTCGGGTCCGATGTTCGGGTTGCCGGGGATCGGCCGGATGCCGATCATCGGAACGGTGATCGCGTTCCACATCCTCCCGTACTGGAAGCTGACCGAGGACAAGTTCGTCGAGGAGTTCAACGAGTTCCTGCAACTGGCGTTCGACTGGAACCAGAAGATCGCGGAGATGGACGATCTCGATCTCGACGACGAGGACGGGGAGGACGACGAGGATTTGGACGAGGACGATTTCGACGAGGACGGGGAATAGGTCCCGGCCGTCGGGAGGGGAGGGCAAGGGGCGGGGCGGGCAGGCGGGGCGAACCGCAAGGGGAGGGGGGGCGGCTCGCTCGGAGAGCTCGCCCCACCACCCGCGGGGCTGGGGGCGGGGTGCGAAGGGGAGGCTGGGGCGGCTCGCTCGGAGAGCTCGCCCTACCACCCGCGGGGCCGGGGGCGGGTCAGATGCCGAAGGCGAGCGGCAGGAGGATGGCGGAGAAGAGGCGTGAGAGGCCGAGGGATTCGGATTCCGTGAAGAGGATCCGCGAGCGCTGGGGAGTACCGTCGGCGTTCTTGCGCTTCTTGGAGACCTCGAAGGCGATGCCGGCGACGGGTTCGGTCTGGCGGGCCATGTGGATGATGGTGAGGGTTTCGCCGGTGTCGTGGAAGAGGCCTTTTCCGTCGCAGGCGGAGGTGGCCTTCCCGGAGAGGACCATGAGCAGCTGGCAGACGTCGGAGAAGTTCAGCTTGACGGTGATTTTCTCGGCCCAGTTGAAGGTCGCGGCCTGGCGGGAGCCCGAAGGGGCGTTGCGGGGGCCTTCGGCGAGGCTCTTCTGGTTGGCGAAGGCCGCGAAGAGGCAGCCTTCGCGGTCCCCGGCGGCCGGACGCAGGTCGAACTGCACGGCGCAGCCCGTCCCTTTCCCGTTCGGATGGTAGAAGACGAGGCGCGGCGGGTAGGCCTTCGGGGCGTTGGGCGGCAGGGCGGCGGCGGGGGAGGGGGCGGCGGGGGCATCGGGCGTGTTCATGGTGTTCCTTTCGGGTTGGTTGTGTCCGTCCACGGGATGTGAACTTCTGTTCATGAATAAACCACGCCCGCGTCTCCGTGTCAACCGGGAAAAAAGAGAGGCCTCCGGAAAGGCAATCAGGGGTTCCCATCCGGGGGAAAGAGGGGTATATTGCAACGGAATTCGGAGAATGCGACGATGAACGAAGCCCATCCAGACGGAAGCCGGAGTGGCGCGGCGGCGGCCGGCGGCGGCGCGCTGTCGCTGCTGGCGGCGTGGGCGATGGCGTTCGGCTGCGCGGTGGGGTGGGATGCGATCGAGCTGCCGGGGACGACGTTCCTGCCGAAGGCCGGCCCGCTGGGCACGGTGCTGGGGGTGCTGGCCGGCGGGCTGGTGATGGCCGTCGTCGCCTGGAACTACCACGTGATGATCAACCGGCATCCGGGCCCCGGCGGCGTCTACGCGTACGCGGCGGAGGCGTTCGGCATCGACCACGGCTTCATCGGGGGCTGGTTCCTGTGCCTGACGTACATGGCGATCGTGTGGATGGACGCGACGGCGCTGGTGGCCGTGGTTCGCCATCTCGTGGGGACGGACCTGCTGGCGTTCGGCTTCCGCTACGACGTGGCCGGCCACGAGGTGTGGATGGGGCACATCCTGCTGTCGGCGGCGGCGATCGCGCTGGCCGCGGCGGTCTGCTGCAGGCGGCGCCTGGCGTACGCGGTGCAGACGGCGCTGGCCCTCGCGCTCGCGGCGGGGATCGCGGCGTGCGCCGGCGCGGCGGCGGGGGCGAATCCGGGGGGATTGCGGGCGCTGGCGCCGGCTTTCTCGCCGGACCCGGCGGCGGGGAGTCCGCTGATGCAGGTGCTGGGGATCGTGGCGCTTTCGCCGTGGCTGTTCGTGGGGTTCGAGTCGATCTCGAACCTGTCGGGCGATTTCCGGTTCCCGGCGAAGAGCTCGTTCGGCGTGATGGTGGCGGCGCTGGGCACGACGGTGCTGGCGTACGCGCTGCTCTCGGCCCTCCCCGCGCTCGTGCCGGCGGCGGGCGGCACGGACTGGGCGGACGGCCTGGCGCGGCTGGGCGGGGCGCCCTATCCGGCGTACGGGACGGCGATCCGCCTGCTCGGCCGGGCCGGGCCGGCGGTGGTGGGGGCGATGGCGGCGGGCGCGCTGTTCACGAACCTCGTCGGCAACACGGTCGCCGCCAGCCGCCTGCTTGCGGCGATGGCGTCGGACGGGACGGTCCCGCGCTGGTTCGGCGGGACGAACGCGGCGGGGGTGCCGCGCAACGCGGTGCTGGCGATCGCGGCGGTGGCGGTGGCGGTATCGGCGCTGGGGTACGCGGTGCTGGAGATCGTGGCGGACATCGCGGTGGTGGGCGCGGGCGTCGCCTACGCCTACACCTCGGCGGCGGCGGTGCGCACCGCGCGCGGCCGGCTGGGGCGCGCGGCGGGGGTGTGCGGGCTGGTGCTGTCGGTGGCGGTGGCGGTGCTGTTCATCCTGCCGAATTTCGCGCCGGGCACGGCGTCGATGGGCACGATGTCCTACCTCGTGGTCGTCCTCTGGTGCATCGCGGGGCTTGCGTGCTTCCTGTTCGCGTTCCGGCGCGACCGCGGCCTGCGGCTGGGGCAGTCGACGGTGGTGTGGCTCTCCCTGCTGGCGATGGTGCTGGCGATGTCGGTGCTCTGGATCCGCCAATCCACCTCCGACACCACCCAGCGTGCCTTCGACGAGATTGTCCGCCGGCACACCGAGATCTGCATGGCCTCCGGGGAGGACGACGGCGGCGGGGCCCCGCACCGCGACGACTACGTCTGGATGGACATCCTGCGGACCAAGCTCGCGGCGGTCAACCGCTCGATTGTAATCAACAGCCTCGTGCAGATCGGGCTGACGGCGCTCTCCTTCGCGCTGCTCTTCTGCCTCTACGCCGTGCTGCGGCGGCGCGAACGCGAACTCGAGACCGAGCGGGCCCGCGCCAAGAGCTACTTCTTCTCCACCGTCTCCCACGACATCCGCACCCCGCTCAACGCCATCATCGGCTTCTCCGAGATGCTCAAGACCGGCTTCGACACCGACGCCGAGCGCGAACAGGCCGTCGACTCGATCATCGTCAGCGGCCGCACCCTCCTCGGCCTGGTCAACGACATCCTCGACCTCTCCAAGCTCGAGTCCGGCAAGATGGAGATCGTCCCCGAGCCCACCGACTGCCCCCGCCTGCTGCGCGGCGTCATGGCCTCTTTCCGCGCCACCGCCGGCAAGCCCGGACTCGACCTGCGCTGCCGCGTCGGGGAGATGCCTCCGCTGATGCTCGATCCCCAGCGGTTGCGGCAGATCGTGTTCAACATCGTCGGCAACGCCGTCAAGTTCACCGAGCGCGGCCACGTCGAGCTGCGCGCCGCCTACGACTGGCCGGAGGGAGCGGAAACCGGAACCTTCCGGCTCGAAGTCGAAGACACCGGCTGCGGGATCGCGCCCGCCGACCTCGCGCGCATCGGCTCCGCCTACGTCCAGGTCGGCAACGGCACCCGGCACGCGCGCAACGGCGGTACCGGCCTCGGCCTTGCCATCTGCCGCCAGCTCGCCGCCGCCATGGGCGGGACCCTCGGCATCGAGTCCGAACCCGGACGCGGCTCCGTCTTCTCCGTCGAAATCCCCGGCGTCCGTCCCGCATCGGCCGCCCCGGCGGAGGAAGACGAACTCGCCGCCGCGGAACCGCCCGCCGCGGGAGCCCTCGCCGTGCGGCGCATCCTGCTCGTCGACGATTCCCGGATGAACCTCATGGTCCTCCAGGCCTTCCTCAAGCACCTGGGGCAATTCGAGATCGCGCTGGCCGCCGACGGACGCGAGGCGCTGGACCTCCTCCGCACCCCCGGCACCGCACCCTACGACCTGGTCCTCACCGACATGTGGATGCCGAACCTCGACGGCGAAGGCCTGGTCCGGGCCGTCCGCGCCGATCCGGCCCTGGCGTCCCTCCGCGTCGTGATCGTGACCGCCGACGTCGAACTCCAGTCCCAGGCCGCCGCCATGGGCTTCGACGGCATCCTCTTCAAGCCCGTCACCTCCGCCAAGCTCGCCCAAGTCCTCGCCGGCAAGGCGTAGAGGATGGGGAAGGGGGGGACGGCGCTTCCGCGCCCGGAAGAATCCCGCTCCGGGACCGTTCATCCGCCACCCGACGGCGGGGGCGCCGTCGCTACGCAACCGAGCGCTCCCGTGGGGCGCGATGGCGGGGGGCGCCGTCGTTTGCGCAAGGTCCCGGCAACGGGAGCGGAGGAGTGGGGCCGTGCCGGAGATGCGCGCCTCGCCATCTCTTTTGGAAACAGGAAAATCCTTGAAGTTTTCCCCTGTTTTTCCCCATCCTCCCTCCCATGAACGACTGGCGATTCCTGCCGCTGGCGAGGCGGGTGTTCTCCCCCCCACCCTCTGCCTTGCCGGGGGGGGCACTTGACTTCGGCATCCCAGGCGCCTGCCGACGGCGGGGGCGCCGTCGCTACGCAGCCGAGCCTGGCGACGGCGGGTGCGCAGCCGAGCGCTCCCGCCGGCGTTTGTGCAAGGTCCTGCCACGGGGGCGGCAGAGGGGGCGAAAAACGACGATGCGCGCCGGGGAGGAGGCGCGCGGGATTTGACGTTTCGGGAAAGCGTGGGTATCTTTGCCGGATGACAAGGAAACAGGACCGCGACATGAAGACACACCACCATCCGCACGAAACCCCATCCGCCCCCGCCGAAGAGACCGCCGAGCGCGAACTGGCCAACGAAGAAGCCGAGGCCGCCCCCGAGGCCGCCCCCGAAATCCCCGGTGCCGAAGACGCCGGGCAGGAAGTCCCCGCCGAAGACGCCGCCCCGTCCCCCGAAGACGCCCTCCGGGACCAATTGCTCCGCCTCCAGGCCGACTTCGACAACTACCGCAAGCGCATCGACCGCGAGCGCAAGGACTGGGCCGTCTACGCGAACGAAAAGCTCCTCAAGGACCTGCTCCCCGCCCTCGACAACTTCGAACTCGGTCTCGCCAACGGCGTCAAGGCCAACGCACCCGAAGCCCTCCTCGAAGGCCTGCGCCTGGTCAAGAGCCAGCTCGAAGGGGCCCTTGCCAAGTCCGGCGTCACCCCCATCGATGCCGAGGGGCAACCCTTCGACCCCAACCTCCACGACGCCATCACCCACATGCCGTCTCCCGACGTTCCCGAAGGCACCGTCCTCGCCCAGACCCGCCGCGGCTACCGGATGGGGGACAAGCTCCTGCGGCCCGCCCAGGTCGTCGTCTCCTCCGGTTCTCCCGCGTGAGCCGCCGGTGGGAGAGGGCACTCGGCGTCCTGCCCGCTTTGCACGAAGGGAGACACACGTCCTTCGCCTGACAACTCCGTTGGGGCGCCGGTTTTTCTTTCGCGGACGCGCAGAAGCGCGTCCCTCCCCGTGGAGAGCGCCCTGTTTCTTCAACCGTTCCGGCCAACGCGCTCGCAGACGGGGCGGAGTCAGGGGGGGAGGAGGATGACCACGAATTCGCCCTTGAGGGAGTGGGTTTTGTAGTGGGCGCGGAGGGCGGGGGGCGGGGCGAGGAGGGTTTCTTCGAATTTCTTCGTGAGTTCGCGGGCGATGAAAAGGCGGCGGTCGGGGCCGAGCTCTTCTTCGACTTCGTCGAGGAGTTTCAGGATGCGGTGGGTGGATTCGTAGAAGACGACGGGGCAGGGTTCGTCCGCGAGTTCGCGGAGACGGCGGCGGCGGGTCGCGGTCTTGTGGTCGAGGAAGCCTTCGAAGCGGAAGGCGGGGGTGTTGCTGCAGCCGCAGAGGGCGATGGCGGAGGTGACGGCGCTCGGGCCGGGGATGACGGTCACGGGCAGCCCCGCGTCGCGGACGGCGGCGGCGGTGCGGGCGCCGGGATCGGAGATGCCGGGCATTCCGGCGTCGGTGACGAGCGCCAGGGCTTGGCCGGACTGGATGCGGGAGAGGATTTCGGACTCGCGGGCGCGCTCGTTCCATTTGTGGAGGGAGAGGAGCGGGGTGTGGATGGCGTAGCGGTCGAGGAGCGGGCGGGTGTGGCGGGTGTCCTCGGCCAGGATGCACGTGGCCGTGCGCAGGACGCGGAGGGCGCGCAGGGTGATGTCTTCGAGGTTGCCGATGGGGGTGCCGACGAGGTAGAGGCCGGGGGGCAAGGGGGGAGGGAGTGACGAGTGACGAGTGACGAGTGACGAGTTTGCGGTGGGTTGTTCTTGGGAGTCGGGGGGGGCTAGATTGTCTAGAGATCCTAGATTGTCTAGAAACCCTAGAGAACCTAGGGGCTTGGCGGGGGAAACAAACGGCGGCGGAGTGGGCTCCGCCGCCGGGTGGAAAGGGGCTTCCATGGGAAGGATCAGTCTTCGCCGGGGTTCTCGACGAGGCGCAGGGTGCGGGGGCGGGCGGCGTTCTTGAGGAGTTGGTCGGAGTCGGCGAGATGGCGCTTGAGTTCGAGGAGGGTGGACTTGAATTCTTCGGCGGCGGTGACGCCCTTGAGGGTGCCGTCGACGGACTTCTGGAGCTGCAGGGTCTGGTCGATGGTGGAGGCGAGGCCCGCGATGCGGTCGAGCTGCTTGGCGATGGCGTCCTGCGCCTGCGCGAGGCGGGCGGAGGCTTTTTCCTGCGCGGCGGCGAGGGTGTCGGCGGAGGCGGAGGCGGCTTCCTTGGCGGCCTTGGCGAAGTCGGCAGCGGCCGCGGCCGGGGTGTCGTTGCCGATGCGCGCCAGGAGGCGGCCTTCGATGTAGCCGGCGATGCAGGCGGTCTGCTGGAAGCGGACGATGCCGAGGAGGAGGTTCAGGGCGGCGACCGCGGTGCCGGCCTGGAGGAGTCCCTGGTCGGGGCCGAAGCCGGAGGAGATCAGGGCGAGGGCGACGATGCCGGCGGTCTCGGCGGCGAGGACGGTCTGGGCGCGTACGTTCTGGGCGGAGGCCATGGCGGTGACCTGCGGTCCGGTGGCGCCGGAGCCCCACGCGGTCAGGAGGTGGCGGAGGCGGGCGTGGAGCGGGGTGCGGCCGGCGAGGGCGGCAGCGCGCTCGGCGGCGACGGCGCGGTCGGCGGGTTCGAATCCGTCGGGAAGGGGCCCGGACTTGATGGCGAGGCAGATGCGGATGGCGTCGGCCGCGGAGAGGATGAAGTGGGCGGCGGCGATGCCGATGGCGGCGAGCGCGGCCCAGTCGGCGCACGCGAGTTCGGCGCGGGAGGCGAAGCCCGCGGCCGCGGCCAGGGCGATGCCCAGCAGGACGGTCAGGGGGAGTTTGGCGTGGTTGCCACAGCACTTGGATTTTTTCGCGGTCATCGGTCGATCCTTGGTTGGATGGTTCGGCGGCCATTATGCGAATTTCCGCTGGATTGTCAAAGCCGGATGCGGTTGAATGGTTGGAGGACGACGAGACGACGAAACGACGAGTGGACGAGGAATGGGCGATAGATGGTCAGGTGCGCTGGTGGCGCTGGCGCTGTTGTGCGGCGGCTGCGGGGGGGCGTGGCGCGGGGTGCCGCCGGTGCCGGGCGGGGACGGGGCGGCGCTGGAGTT
Organism: Kiritimatiellia bacterium; assembly: GCA_017527155.1. GTDB lineage: Bacteria > Verrucomicrobiota > Kiritimatiellia > CAIQIC01 > Lenti-01 > CACXEY01. The sequence goes on along the minus strand of JAFXQI010000029.1, from coordinate 35,509 downwards.
CGGACGGTGCGAGGTGACGGCGGGGGAGTTCGCGGCGTGGCTGAACGACGGCGGGGCGGCGGGGTTCGCGGAGACGGCGCAGCTGGAGCGGGGGGAGGACGGGAAGTGGCAGGTGCGGCGCGGGGTGTCGCGGCGGGCGGCGGTATCGGAGGTGTCGCGCGCGGAGGCGGAGGGGTATGCGGCGTGGCTCGGGAAGCGGGAGGGGCGGACGGTGCGGCTCCCGACGTCGGCGGAGTGGGAGTGGGCGGCGCGCGGCGGCGTGCGCGGGGCGCCGTGGCCGTGGGGATGGGGCGGGGAGCCGCGGAAGATGGCGTGCGTGGATGCGTTGGCGCCGGCGCCGCGGACGGGGATGTATCCGGCGAACGGGTACGGGCTGCGCGACATGGCGGGGAACGTGTTCGAGTGGGTCGCGGACGGGGACGAGGCGCGCGGCGGGGCGTGGTCGGAGCCGGATGCGGCGTCGCTGCGGGTGGAGAAGCGGCAGGCGTTCCCGGCGGGGTACAGGGGGAGGGACGTGGGGTTCAGGGTGGTGAGGGTGGAAAAGGGGGAAACAAAAGAAACAAAACAAGAAACAAATTTGCAAGGTGGACAAAATTGAAAATCCAGAACGACAATTTTGACAACTTGGAAAAACAACTCGGCACAACTTTTGAAGGAAACGATTTTTTGGAAGACAAACAGGACAAAGGGGGACAAGGATGAATTTCGATTGTTTCGAAAAAATCGATTCTTTCGATGGAATCGAGTGGGACGGGCGGCGGAAAAGTTTTCCAATGATTGGAAAAATTTTTTCCAATGGTTGGAAACTTTTTTTCCAATGGTTGGAAAACTTCGACGGCGGAAGGAGGGCGGCGTGAACGGGTGGCTGGCGGATGCGATGGGGGAGGAGTTCCGGTTCCTGCACGAGCAGCGGATGCGGCTGGCGCTGGGGCAGGCGCGGCGGGCCGCGGAGGAGGGGGAGGTGCCGGTCGGTGCGGTGATTTACGACGCGGCGGGGCAGTTGGTGGGGAAGGCGTGGAACCAGACGCGGACGCTCAAGGACCCAACGGCGCATGCGGAGGTTCTGGCCATCACGCAGGCGGCGTCGGCGGCGGGGGATTGGCGGCTGGAAGGACACATCCTGTACGTGACGAAGGAGCCGTGTCCGATGTGCGCGGGGGCGATCGTGCTGGCGCGGATTCCGCTCGTGGTGTGGGGGGTGAGCGATCCGCTCAGGGGCGGGGCGGTGTCGCGGTTCAAGATTTTGCAGACGCCCGAGCTGAACCACCGCGCGGAGGTGCTGCCGGGCGTGCTGGAGGGGGAGTGCGCGGCGGTGCTGAAGGGGTTCTTCCGGCAGCGCCGGATCGAAAACAAAGGGGCGAGGGACGAGTTGAGAGAGACGGGTGACGAGTGACGAGAGACGAGAGAGCGGTGGGTTTGACAAGCCGCGGGCGGGCCGCCCGCGCCCCCAGCACGCGAACTGCCGAACTGCCGAACCACCGAACAACCGAACCAGAATGAAAGCCACAAAGACCACAAAGAGCAACCACTCCACGGGAGGCGCGCGATGAGGCTTCACCCGATCACCAAGCGGCGGTGGGCGAGGTTCCGGGGGATGCGGCGGGCGTGGTGGGCGTTCTGGGTGCTGGTGGCGGGGTATGGGGTGAGTCTGTTTTCGGAGTGGATCGCGAACGACAGGCCGCTGTTCGTGCGGATGGGGGGGGAGTGTTATTGGCCGGTGGTGAAGTTCTATCCGGAGGATGCGTTCAACGGGAGCGGGCGGATGACGCGGCCGGATTACCGGGCGCTGGAACGGGACGGGGTGTTCGAGGGGGCGGTGGTGGTGTGGCCGGTGCTGCGGTGGGGGCCGCTGGAGAGCGTTCCGGCGGGGTCGATCGAGTTGCCGAAGGTCAAGACGGTGGTGGCGGTGCCGGAGGAGCATGCGGCGTATGCGGAAATCGACGGGGAGGGGCGGATCGTGCGCGTCGGCGGGGAGGCGGAGCGGTTCGGGCTGGCACGGGGCGGGGTCGTGGACGAGGCGGCGCTGCCGGATGCGGTGCGGGAGGGGCTGGCGGCGCGGCGGGCGGACAAGGCGGCGGGGGCGGTCGAGGGGACGGTGGAGGGGGGGCGGATGGTCGCGCTTTCGCCGTACGAGCCGCGCGGGGCGGCGCCGTCGCGGGTGCGGGTGACGTGGCGGGAGGCGCCGGTGGCGGGAGGGACGCTGAAGGCGGTGGTGGACGATGTGGAGTCGCCGACGTGGCCGGAGGGGTTCCCGGCGCCGGGCACGCCGGGATGGACGCACCGGGAGTCGCGGGAGGAGGTGCGGTTCCCGATGCGGCCGGTGAAGGGGCATCCGCTGGGGCTGGATTCGTCGGGGCGGGACGTGGCGGCGCGGATGCTGTACGCGCTGCGGACGTCGCTGTCGTTCGGGCTGCTGCTGGTGGTCGCGACGATGGGGCTCGGGACGCTCGCGGGGGCGGTGCAGGGGTATTGCGCGGGGGCGGTGGATTTGGTGGGGCAGCGGGTGATCGAGATTTGGGAGTCGTTGCCGTTTTTGTACGTGCTGATTCTGCTGGGGAGCGTGTACGGGCAGGGGTTCGGGCTGCTGCTGGGGGTGTACGCGCTGTTCAACTGGGTGGGGATTTCGCACTACATGCGGGCGGAGTTCTTGCGGTTGCGGAAACAGCCGTTCGTGGAGGCGGCGCAGGGGCTCGGGCTGTCGGGGCCGAAGATCGTGTTCCGCCACATCCTGCCGAACGCGCTGGTGCCGCTGGTGACGTTCTTCCCGTTCCAGCTGGTGGGGGCGATCGGGTCGATGGCGGCGCTGGATTACCTGGGATTCGGCCTGCCGCCGCCGTCGCCGAGCTGGGGCGAGCTGCTGGCGCAGGCGCAGGAGTTCCCGTGGGCGTGGTGGTTGGCGCTGTATCCGGCGCTGGCGCTGTTCGCGGTGATGCTCGCGGGCGTGTTCGTGGGGGAGGGACTGCGGGCGGCGTACGACCCGCGGCCGGTTAGCCGGTGGGAGTGAAGGGGCGGGGTGTGTTTTCCATGGTGGGAGGATATGGGCAAAACGCTTGGAAATCCGCGTGTTTTCCTTGATATCGCGAATGCGGGCGCGGGGCGTCCGGGGGGCGGGCTTCGGGGTTGCCAAAGGAGGGGGAGGCGGGTAGAGTCGAGGGCAGAAGGAGATTCACGATGGACATTCTTTTGACAGCGTTGGCGCATCCGTTCACGTGGGGGCTGGGGCTCGGGCTGGTGTTCGCGGTTTGGGCGTTGTTTTCGGGATGGTCGGCCAAGCGGGCGCTGCGGCGCGAGGTGCGGCGTCTGGAGGACCATTGCCGTACGGCGGCCGACCTCAGCGCCAAGGGAACGCAGTCCTTGCAGGACGAAGTCGCCGCGCTGAAGGAGCAGAACAAGAACCTGCAGATCACGGTGGCGGAGCTGAAGAACAAGCCGGACCGCGCCGAATTGCAGAAGCTATACGTCCTCGACAAGGCCGCCGCGATGATGACCGAGCGGGCGCCCGGTTTCGCCGCCGCCTGGCAGGCCGCCTTGAAGGAGGCGCAGGCGGAGCTGGAGAAGACGTCGACGGGAATCCTGCCGTGGATCCGCCGGATCGTGCATCCCTCGCTCGGTGCGGGAAGCCCGGGCGGGACGGCGGGCGCCTTGCCGTCGGGGGAGGGCGCCGCCGGACGGGCAGAGGAGTAGGGGCGGTCCGGGGAGGCGGGAGGGGGAGGGGACGGGGAACGGGCGGGAAAAAAGATGTGACTTTTGGGTGGGGAAAGGGCAGGATGGAGGATCATGAAAACGATTGCCTTCCTTTTGTCCGCCTGCCTGCTGCTGGGGTCCGCCGCGGCGGGCGCCGCGCCTTCCGACGCGGAACAGCTGCAGACCGACGCGTACGTGCAGGTCGTCCAGGGCGACCAGAGTTTCGATGCCGGGCGCCTCGACGAGGCCCTCGGGCAGTACCAGGAGGCCAAGCGGTTGTACGAACGGCTCGCGGCCGGGTTCCCCGACTGGGAGCCGCGCATCGTCCGCTACCGCGCCGCCTACTGCGACAACCGCATCGCCGAAATCAACCAGCGCGTCGGCGAGCGCGCCGCCTTCACGTCCGCCCAGACCGCCGCCACCGCCCCCGCCGCCTACTACGGCGCCCAGCCGGACTACGACTCCGGCTACGCCCCGGCGCCGCTCCCGCCCGCGACGGCGGCCGGCGTCCCCGAATCCCTCTACCAGAGCGCCCTCCGGCGCGCGGACGCCCTCCAGTCGCAGCTCGATTCGGCCCGCAACGCGGAGCAGCAGGCCCGCGCCGAACTCGCCCGCGTGCGCGGCGATCTCGACCGGGCGAACCGCAGCCTTTCGCAGCGGTCGGTCGAGGCGGATTCGGAGCTGGCGCGGTTGCGGGACCTGCAATCGCGGCAGCAGGCGGAGACGCAGTCGCTGCGGGCGGAGAACGAGCGCCTGAAGGCGCAGCTGGCGTCGAAGGCGGACCTCGAAGGGGCGCTCAACGACGTCGAGCGCCAGCTCAACCGCGTCCGCGGCGAGAACCGCGAACTCCAGGACCAGCTCGCCGACCTGCGCCAGGACCTCGAGGACTGCGAGGCGCGCGTCGCGCAGGCCGCGGAAATCGCGGCGGAGGCGCAGTCGCGGGCCGCCGCCGCCGTGGCGGCGCCGGAAACCGCCCCCGCGCCGGAGCCGGAAGCGGCACCGGAGGTGCCGGCGTTCGATCCGGCGGCCTTCGACTGGCCGGAACCGGCCGCGGAGGAGGACTTCGCGGACAATGAGAGCATCCCGGAATTGCGGGAGGACGAAGCCGCCCTCGATGATGAACCGGCTCCCGCTCCGGCTCCCGCCGCGGCGCCCGCGGCGCCCGCGGAGCGCGTCGTGGCGACGTGGCCGGCGCGGCCGATCCCGCGCGGCATGGAGGCGGCCGATTTCGTGCGCGTGCTGCTGGCGAACGGGGAGACGGAGACGGCTTTCGCGACGGTACAGAAAGCCCGCGAGGACGCCCCGGAGGACGCGGCGCTGGCGACGCTCGAAGGCATCGTGCTCATCCGACTCCAGCACTACGCGGCCGCCGCCGAGCTCCTGCACGCGCTGAGCGTGGAGCATCCCGACGACGCGGCGATCCACGCCAACCTCGGCGCGGCCTGGCTCGGCGAAGGCTTCTATGCGGGGGCGCGCGAGGCCCTGCGGAACGCCATCGAGCTCAATCCGGACATCGGCGGCGAGTACTACTACAACCTCGCCCTCGTCTGCGCCATGACCGAGCCGCGCGACCTCGATACCGCCCGCGACGCCTACCGCAAGGCGCTCGACGCCGGCGTCGCTCCCGATCCCCAGCTCGACGCCATCCTGCCATGAGCCCGCGTCCCGCCGTCCTTGCATCCGCCGTACTGGCCTGCGCGCTCCTCGCCGCCGCCGGCTGCGGGCGCGCCACCCCCGAAAAGCTCCTCCGGGACGCCGCCCGCGACATGGAGGCCGGCCGCATCGAAGCCGCCGCCGGCAAGCTCGAACGCGCCCTCGCCGCCGAACCCGACGGCCCCGCGGCCGCCGACGCGTGGAACCGCCTCGGCCTCGCCCGCCGCGCCCTCGGGCGGGACGACGAAGCCGCCGAGGCCTTCGCGCGCGCCATCGAGCTCGCGCCGGCCGCGTTCGAGCCGCTCTACAACGCGGGGGCCCTCGCCCTCGGACGCGGCGACACCACCGCCGGCGTCCGCTACCTGCGCAAGGCCACCGACCTCGATCCGGCGGACACCCGCGCGCTGCTCCTCATCGGCGAGCACATGACGCGCATCGGCCGCCTCGACCAGGCCAAGCGCGTCTACTTCGAGGCCCGCAAGCGCGACGGCCGCTGTGCCGCCGCCGCCGTCGGCCTCGGCCGCGCCGCGATGCTCGAAGGCCAGCTCCCGCAGGCCGAAACCCACTTCATGGCCGCCCTCGAAATGCAGAAGGACTACCCGCCCGCCCTCTACGATCTGGGCGTCCTCCATTCCAGTTCCGAGGGGCTCACCGACCAGGCGGCGGAATACTTCCGCCAGTACCTCGCCGTTGCCCCCAACGGCCCGCGCGCCGCCGCCGCCGCCGCGCGTCTCGCGGGGGAGACGCCGCCGCAGACCTCCTTCCAGGCCCCGGTCCCCGCCGACCCCGGCCGCCAGGTCGGCCTCCAGTGGCGCCAGGCCCAGGCCGCGCTCGCGAAGGGCGACCGCGAAGGCGCCGCCCTCTGCGCGCTGCGCGCCCTCGAAGCCGCGCGGGCCGGCGGCAACGCGTCCCAGCGCGGCGAAATCGTCGCGCGCGCCCTCGACGCCTTCGGCGACAGCGTGGGCGTGCTGCTCGAAGCCGGCGAGTACCATCTCGAAGCCGGGCGCGCCGCCGAAGCCCTCCCCATCTTCTCGCGCGCGCAGACCCTCGCCCCCGACAACCCGCTCGTCCTGCTCGGCCTCTCCCGGGCCGCCGCCGCGCTCGACGAATGCGATACCGCCGTCCTCTCCCTGCGCCGGCTCGTCGAGCTCGAACCCGACAACCCAGACGCCCGCTGGGAGCTCGCCGCCCTCTACGGCGACAAGCTCGGCATGACCGCCAAGGGCATCGCCGCCTACCGCGAATTCGAGCGCCGTTTCCCCTCCGATCCGCGCGCCTCGCAGGTCGCCGCACGCATCGCGGCACTCGAAGCGGAGGAGTTCTAGTCTTTCTGGATTTCTAGTTTTCTGGTTTTCTAGTTTCCTGGGAGCTTGACATGACAACCGAAGCCGAAAGCCTGTCCCTTCCGATTCCCATGCGGCTGGTGGGGCCCGTCCTGCTGGCGGGGCCCGAGGTCGAGGGCGAGTTCATGCTCCCCCTCGCCACCTACGAGACCCCGCTCTGGCCGAGCGTCGAACGCGGCGCCCGCGCCACCGCCCGCGGCGGCGGGATACGGGTCGTCGTCACCGGCGAGACCATGACCCGCTCCATCCTCCTCGACGCCCCCGACGCCGTCGCCGCCGCCGACCTCGTCCGCTTCCTCGAAGCCTCCCTCGACGACCTGCGCGCCGTCGCCGCCGGAACCTCCCGCTTCGCCCGGCTGCAGAGCCTCCACTGCGAGCCGCTCGGGCACCTCGTCTACGCCCGGTTCGCCTTCGCGACCGGCGACGCCTCCGGCCACAACATGGCCACCCGCGCCGCCGACGCGCTCATGGACTGGATCCTCGCCCGCCGCCCCGAGTGCCGCTACGGCTCCATCTCCGGCAACCTCTGCTGCGACAAGAAAGCCTCCGCCGTCAACGGCATCCTCGGCCGCGGCAAGTCCGTCGTGGCGGAAACCGTCCTGCCCGCGCGCCTCGTCGGCCGCTACCTCCACACCACGCCCGCGCGCATCGCCGAACTCGCCTGGCGCAAGAACTGGGCCGGTACCGCCCTCGCCGGCACCGTCCGCTCCGCCAACGCCCACTTCGCCAACATGCTCCTCGCGTTCTATCTCGCGACCGGGCAGGACGCCGCGAACATCGTCGAAGGCTCGCAGGGGTTCGTCCTCGCCGAAGAGACGCCCGAAGGCGACCTCCGCTTCTCCTGCACCCTTCCGAACCTGATCGTCGGCACCGTCGGCAACGGCAAGGGCCTCCCGGCCGTCACCGAGAACCTCCGTCTCCTCGGCTGCCTCGAACCGCGCGAACCCGGCGCGAACGCCCGGCGCCTGGCGGCGATCTGCGCCGCCTGCGTCCTCTGCGGCGAACTCTCCCTTCTCGCCGCCCAGACCAATCCCGGCGAGCTCATGGCCGCCCACCTCCGTCTGGAACGCCAGTCCAAGTAAAGCCCCGGCTCTCCTGCCCGGTCCCCGCTGTCTCCCGGCATTCGCGAGATTACGGAAAACATGGACGTTTTCCGTTTGTTTCCGTCGTCCTCCGCCCCATGAAAACATCTTCTCCTCCGGTCCCCGAAAAGACGTGACAGCCCCCCCGGTCCAAGCCATACTCCCTCCCATGCGCATCCACATCCAGCAACGGCGCAGCGCGGTCGCCATCGACCGCTCCGCCCTCTCCGCCCTGGCCGCCCGGCTCGCCGTGCGGGCGTTCGGCGACGGCGCGGAGCCGTACGCCGAGTTGTCCATCCTGCTCGTCGGCGACGGCGACATGCCCGGCTGCAAGGAGCGGGTGTTCGGCATCCGGCGGCAGACCGACGTGATATCGCTCGCCTACGCCGCCATCCCCGGCATCCAGCCCGCAACGGCGGAGCTGGTCATCAACGCCGAACGCGCCCTCCAGGAAGGCGCGGGGCGTCCCGGCGGGGCCGCGCGGGAGCTTGCGCTGTACCTCGCGCACGGCCTCGACCATCTCGCGGGCCACGACGACGACACGCCCGCCGCCCGCCGCTCCATGCGCCGCCGCGAAACGCAGTGGCTGGACGCGGAAGGGGCGTCCGGGTGGGGCGGCATCCTGCGGCCATGATCGTCAAGGACCAGGGAATCGTCCTGCGGACGGTGCCGCTGACGAACACGTCGCAGATCGTGACCTGGCTGACGGCGGACGGCGGCAAGCTGGCGACGGCGGCGAAGGGGAGCCAGCGGCCGGACAGTCCGTTCCTGGGGCAGTACGACCTCTTCTACACGTGCGAACTGCTGTACTACGCCCGGGCGCCGCGCCATCTGCATCTGCTCAAGGAATGCACCCCGCTCGCGCCGCGGCCGGCGCTGCGCCGCGACTGGCGGGCGTGCGCGGCGGCCTCGTACGCGGCGTCGCTGTTCGACCGCATCCTGCCGGAGGGACCGGCGGATCCTGCCCTGTACCGGCTGCTCGACGACACGCTCGACGCGCTGGCGGACCGCACGCCGGGGCCGGCGTTCCTGCCGCGCTTCGAGCTGCGGCTGCTGCGGACGCTCGGGCTCGCCCCGGACTGGACGCGGTGCGCGCGCTGCCGCGCCCCGCTTCTGCTTCCGGGAGGGCCGGGGAGCGGGCCGGCGGCTTTCCTGGATGCGCGGGGAGGTCGCCTGCTGTGTCCGGGATGCGCGGCGGGCGGGGAGGGAAGGGGGGAGCTCCTGCCGTTGGGGGCGTCGACGTTGGCCATCCTGGCGGCCATCACCGGGGGGCGGAGCATCCCGCCGGCGTTGCCAGCCGCCGTATACCGGGAGCTCCGGCAGGCGGTCGGGCTGTGGCTCGAACGGCATGCGGACGTGGCGCCGCGGGCGAGGAATGCGGCGCTGGAGATTCTGGAGGCGCCGGAGCCGGCGTGAGGAGGACCCCGCCGCGCGCGGCCGGAGTAGTCCCAGGCGTGGCAGCGGCGGCCCATGTGGGGGTGGAGGGGGGCGGAGTCGGATTGGGTCGTTCGTTCAGTCATTCGGCACAGTGTGGCATGTTGCGGAACGGATGTCCAGAGTGTTTTTTGAGGGAGGAAGGGGCGGGCGCTCAACGGCGTTCGCGCCAGGCGGGGGAGCGGTAGCGGGCGAGGAGGTCGGGGGGCGGGAGGGGGGCGGGAGCGGGGGCGATGGCGGTACAGCCGAGGAAAGCGGCCCAGGCGGCGGCGAGGGCGTCGCGGAGGGCGGGGGTGTCGGGGAGGGCGGGGGAGAGGCGGAGGGAGCCTTGGTAGAGGACGCGGGAGCGGATGCGGCGGAGGGCGCCGCCGAGGATTTTGGATTTTCCGTCGGGGGTCGCGAGGTCCATGGGGACGGGGGACGCAAAGCACTGCATGGGGCCGGTGGCGGCGGGCTGCGGCGGGGTGCGGAGCAGGACGGCGGGATGTCCGGCGTCGGCCAGGGCTCGGTGCAGGCGGGCGTGGAGGTCGGCGTAGAGGCGGGAGGGGTTCCAGACGGGGGGCGCGGGGAAGGCGGCAGTGAAGGTGAGGTCGCCGCCGTGGAAGACGATTCCTCCGCCGGTGGGGCGGCGGGCGGCGCGGGTCGGGTCGCCGACGGGAAGGAGGGGGACGATGTCGCGCCAGTGCTGGGCGTAGCCGAAGGTGAGGGCGGGGGCGTCCCAGCGGTAGACGCGGAGCCGGGGCGGGGCGGCTTCGTCGAGGAGGAGGGTGGCGTCGAGCGCCATCTGGTCGGCGGGTGGCGCGGAAGGGGAGTCGGTGCGGAGGAGGATCACAGCACCGTACGGCCGCGGATGGCGCCGGCGAGGGTGACGGGGTCGGAGTAGGAGAGGGCGCTGCCGGCGGGGATGCCGAGGGCGAGGCGCGTGACGCGCAGGGTCGGGTGGCGGGCGGCCAGGGCGTGGCGGATGTAGGAGGCCGTGGCTTCGCTTTCGACGTTGCCGTCGAGGGCGAGGATGACTTCCTTCACGTCCTTCGCGCGCTCGAGCAGGAGGGGGAGGCGCAGGCTGCCGAGGCCGTCGCCGCGCATCGGGGAGAGGCGGCCCATGAGGGCGAAGTAGCGTCCGCGGTATTCGCCGCTGCGCTCGACGAGCGGGATGTCGCCGGGGTCTTCGACGACGCACAGGAGCGAGGCGTCGCGCCGGGGATCGCTGCACAGGCGGCACGGGTTGGCCGCGCGAGGCGTCACGTTGCCGCAGAGGGAGCATACCGCGAGATTGCGGCGCGCCGCGTCGAGGGCGGCGGCCAGCGGCGCCGCCGCGTCGTCGGGATGCCGCGCGAGGTGCATCGCGAGGCGCGCGGCGCTCCGGTGGCCGATGCCGGGCAGCAGGGACAGGGCGTCGGCGAGCTGTTGGAGTTCGTCCATGGGTCAGCGTACGTCGAGGAGTTCGGCCTGGAAAAGTTCCATCGCCTTGCCGACGAGGGGGTGGGCCAGGATGGCGTCCTCCTGGGACCGCGACAGGCGGGGCTTGGGCGGTGCGGCAGGCTTCGGCGGCTCGGGGGCGGGCGCGGGTTTTGGCTCGGGCTTGGGCTTCGGCGGCGGCGGCTTGGGGGCCGGAGGGGGTGGAGGCGGAGGCGCGGGCTTGGGGGCCGGAGCGGGAGCCGGGGCGGGGACGGGTTGTTTCACGGCGGCGGGAGCCGCGGGCGCCGGTTTGGGTGCGGGGGCAACGGCGGAGGCGGCCGGCGCGTCCTCCTCCGCCGGAAGATCCTGGATGCGCGCGATCAGCTCGTCGAGGCTGACCACCGACGCGGCCCGGGCGGCCTTCAGCAGCGCCACCTCCAGCACCGTGCGGCGCGACAGCGCGAACCGGGCCTGGTTCGCCGCCGCCGCGAGGATTTCCACCACGCGGAGCAGCTTTTCGCCGTCGCCGAGCGCGGCCTGCGCCTTTAGCGTGTCGAGTTGGGCGGGCGTCATGTCGAAGGTTCCCGCCATCTCCGGCGCGTACGCGCAGACGAGCAGGTTGCGGAAGTGGGAGAGGAGCTCCTGGAGCAGCCGCTGGAGGTCGCGTCCGGCGTCGTCCTGGCGGCCGATTTCCTGCAACACCGCCGGGGCGTCGCCCTTGAGGACCGCTTCCGCCAGCCCCGCAATCGCCCCCCACGAGGCCAGGCCGAACACGTCCAGCACGTCCTCCTCGTCCACCTTCTCCCCCTTGAAGGCGACGATCTGGTCGAGCGCGGATTCGGCGTCCCGGAGGCCGCCGTCCGCGCTGCGGGCGATGGCGAGCAACGCCTCGTCGCTGACCTCCCACTTCTCGGCGACCGCGATTTCGCGCAGGCGGCCCGCGATTTCCTTGAGCCCGATGCGCCGCAGGTCGAACCGCTGGCAGCGGGAGAGAATCGTCACCGGCACCTTGTGCACGTCGGTCGTGGCGAGCAGGAACTTGACGTGCGCGGGCGGCTCCTCCAGCGTCTTGAGGAGGGCGTTGAAGGCGCCCGTCGAGAGCATGTGGACTTCGTCGATGATGTAGATCTTGTACGGGCCGCGCGCCGGCGCGTAGCGGGCGTTTTCGCGGAGTTCGCGGATCTGGTCCACGTTGTTGTTGCTGGCGCCGTCGATTTCGATGACGTCCAGGCTGTTGCCGGCCGTGATCTCGCGGCACGAGTCGCATTCGTCGCACGGCTCGGCGCCCTCGCCGCGGTTCATGCAGTTGAGGGCCTTGGCGAGCAGGCGGGCGGTGGTGGTCTTGCCGGTGCCGCGCGGCCCAACGAAGATGTACGCGTGCGCGACGCGCCCCGTCTGGATCGCGCGCGACAGCGTCTGGATGACGGGCTGCTGCCCCACGACTTGGTCGAATTTCTGCGGGCGCCACTTTCGCGCCAGGACTTCGTATGACATGCTCGCTCCTGCGGTGGGTATGGGACGGGGGGGACGCCGCCTTGCGCCGTCCGACCGGCCGTCGCGCACCGGCGACACCCTCGCGCCCGCGCCATACGGCATACCGTTGCTGCCTTCCGGCCCTGGCGGGGTTTTGCCGCGGCGCGCCGCATGGGGACCAATGCGCGGCGGCCGGCCGGGACGGCGCCCGGCGACGCTCTGAAACCTACCCTCCCCGCCCGCCGATTGCAAGCCCCGACCGATTCCGGCCCCGACCCCGGACGCGATCCTCAAGCCCCGTCCGCCACCGACTCCAGCCAGCGTTTCGCCTTCGATTGCAATTCCAATGCCCTCCCCGACAGGTTTTCCTCCGCCAGCAGCTCCGCCAGCGCCGCCTTCGTCCCCTCCACCCGTTCCGGTGCCAGCGAGACCGACCGTCCACATGAGATTACGGAAAAACCGCCTCTTTTCCGCGATTTCGCTCCCCCCGCCCGCCGCCGCACCTGCGCCTTCCGCACCGCCAGGACCCGCACGATCCCCAGCTTCGCTTCCACGTACCGCGCCAGCCCCGCCAGCGACCGGTTCTCCCGCAGGATCTTCGCCAGCCGCCGAGTCGCCGCCGCGCAGGGGCCATCCAGCTCGGCGGGAAGCGGTCGGTCCGCCGGCACGCCGGACAGGACCCATTCCAGCGGGAGGCGGTCATCCAGCTCCAGCACGGCGCGCAATCGTTGCGCGAGCTTCTTGTAGCGCATGGCGGTGGAGTAGGGGATGCGGACCCGGCGGTCGGAAAGCCATCCCTTCAGGCCGCCCTTGCGGGAGCGGATGACGAGTTTGCCGTGGCGGTTTTTCTTGCGCACGACCGTGTGGTCGATGGTCGGATCGAGGTCCGCCAGGCGCGAACCCAGGCGCAGGCGCGTGGTGAGGGTCCGCGGGTCGGCCATCCAGTCGTCTTCCAGTTCGGCCGGGGTCGGGGCGCCGCGCAAGGACGGGGAATCCGGGAGCTTTTCGCGGAGGCGCCGGCGGCGGGCGAGTTCGCCGAAGAAGGCGGCCCCGGCCTCGGTGACCGCAAAGGCGGCGAAGATCGCCGGCGTCAGCGCGAGCAGGATGGGGAGGAAGCGGTCGGCGCCGGGGCCGACGAGATTGCGGTTCATGCCGCGGAGGCCGTGGAAGACCTTGCCGGTGTTGTCGAGGACGTTGAGGAGGTGCTTTTTCATGGGGGAGAGGATGGGGGATGGGAGGTGGGAGGTCAAGCTTTTTCCGTAATCTTTCATCATGGGGGAGATTGGAGTTGAAAGGGAGGGCTGGGGTGGGGTAGTAGGGGAGGAGTTCAACAACGAGGAGCAAGCATGGACAAGGAACGGGTCAAGGCCAAGGATGACGATTCCGGGAAACTGCGATCGGAGACGGAGTACGCCATCGAAATCGCGCGCGTGCCGACGGCGGAGTTGTTCGCCGGGATGCCGGATACGTTCGGCGCGACGTGGGCGTGGAATGCTTCGCGGAGTTCGCCCCCCCCGGAGGAAATCGCCGAAGTGCTCGGTGGGGTTGCGTCATGGGCCGATGTCTTCCCGGAGTCGACTTGCGCGGAAATCCTGTCCCTGATGGAAGGGCGTCCGGGGACGATTCGCGGAGGAAATCTGGATGTCCTCGTCCGCCATCTGCCGATGCGGATCGATATCACCGGCGACACCGCGCTGCGCCTAACGCTCCCGGCGGAGTTCCTCGATGCCTGGCCGACCTGCCCGGCGGCGCTTGCCATCCCGTCCCGCCGCCGCCGTCTCGCGGAACACGAGCGCGCGCTGGATGCCCTCGCCAACCTCTACGGTGCGATTGCCCTCGACGACGCCCTCTCGATCCTCCGCGGTCTGGGCCTCTGGGACGACGCGCGCGACACCGACTTCCTGGAAGCGTTGGAGTTCCGCTCCCACATCCGCATCGACTCCGCGACACGCGTGTTCGATGGGGTAGTTTATCTTTCCCGTTTCGAACCGGAATACGGGCTCGCCTTGAAGGAGGCAAAGGCGCTGCTCCGTTTCGTGGACGGGATGTCCCGCTGGCTCCCGGCCACGGCGGAGGCGTTGCTGGGGTGGAGCGATCCCGGCTACGTCGAAGATACGCCAATCAATGCCGCCGTGATGGCATGGGCGCTGGAACACACGCCACCGGGGGACTGCGAGTCCCCGCGGGCGATGGTCGCCGAAGCCTGCCGCCAGGTGCGGGTCTCCGCTGCCGAAGACCCCTACGTCGAACTCTTCGACAACGACGAAGACGGCCGCGAATACTGGGGACCGCCGCCAGGATTTCGCGACCAGTTCATAGCCTCCCAACGTCGCTGGATCGTCTGCGGACACAACGAAATCGAGATGCAAGAATGGGGCAAGACGCCGGAGGCCCAGATCTGGTTCGCCCGGAAACGGTCGGAGAAGGCGTCGCGGAAATCCGGCAAAAAGAAGAACAAGAAGCACGGCAAACGCCGCTAGGTGCGGACGGGAAAGGGTGGACGGCGATGAAGGCATCGGCAAAACATCTTGCATGGGCGCTGCTGCTGGCGGCGGGCGCCGCCGCGGCGTCGGCGGAGACATTTCCCCACGAGGGGTGGGAGGAGGCGCCGGATCCGCTGGCGAGCGAGTTCGCGGAGAAGGGCGGCCAGCTGGTCGCCTACATGGGGCCGTACCCCAAGAGCTTCAACTACTACCTCGACCAGAACGTGATGTCGGCGGAGCTGTTCGGCCAGTTCTACGAGACCCTCCTCGCGCGCGATTCCCTGACCCTCGAATGGCAGCCGATGCTCGCCGCCCGCTGCGAGATGGACGAGGGCGGGCGCACGTTCACCTTCCACATGAACCCGCTCGCCCGCTGGAGCGACGGCGAGCCGGTGACGGCGCACGACGTCGCGTGGACCTTCGCCGCGGTGCGCGCGCCGGAGAACCTGACCGGCCCGCACAAGATCAGCCTCGACCGCTTCGAGGACCCCGAGGTGGTGGACGACTCGACGATCCGGTTCACGGCGCGCGAAGTCCACTGGGAGAACCTCGACGCGCTGGCGGGCCTGCAGGTCCTGCCGAAGCACGCGTGGGAGGGGAAGGACTTCAACCTGCAGAACTTCGAGTTTCCGGTCGTGTCGGGCCCCTACCGCCTCGGCGAGGTCCAGGAGGGCTTGCAGGTGGTCCTGGAACGCCGCGCGGACTGGTGGGCGGCGGAGCTGCCGCGGTTCCGGCACGTGGCGAACTTCGACCGCCTGGTCTACCGCTTCTTCGAGGACCGCGAGAACGCCTTCGAGGCCTTCCTGAAGGGCGAAATCGACCTCTTCCCGGTCTACACGGCCCACGTCTGGTCCGAGCGGACGCAGGGGGAGAAGTTCGACCGCCGCTGGATCGTCAAGCAGGAGATCGCGAACCGCCGTCCCTGCGGCTTCCAGGGCATCGCGCTGAACGCCCGGCGCCCGCCGCTGGACGACCCGCGCGTGCGGCTGGCGCTGGCGAGCCTCTACGACCGCGACCGCATGAACCGCACCCTCATGTCGGGCGCCTACTTCCTCCACCGCTCCTACTGGGAAGACCTCTACGACGCGGCCCACCCGTGCCCCGCGGAGCCGGTCCCCTTCGACAAGGACCGCGCCCGCGCCCTCCTCGCCGAAGCCGGCTACGCCGCCGACCCGGCCACCGGCCTGCTCGCCCGCGACGGCGAGCCCCTGCGCCTGCGCTACCTCTCGCGGGGCGGCACCGACGACAAGTTCACGGCGATCTTCCAGGAAGACCTCAAGGACGTCGGCATCGAGCTGGCGGTCGACAAGAAGGACTGGGCGGCCTGGTCGCGCGACATGGACGAATACCACTACGACATGACCTGGGCCGCCTGGAGCAGCGGCCTCTTCCACGATCCCGAATCCATGTGGAGCTCCGCCGAGGCCGACCGCCCGTCCGGCCAGAACATCACCGGCTTCCGCGACGAGGCGGTCGACGCCCTCATCGCCGAGCAGCGCACCGAGTTCGACCTCCGGCGCCGCAACGGCATCCTGCGGCGGATCGACGCCATCCTCGTCTCCCGCACCCCCTACATCCTGCTCTGGAACAAGACCGGGACCCGCCTGCTGTGGTGGAACAAGTTCGGCCGCCCCGACCAGCCCCTCGGCAAGTACGGCGACGAACGCTCCGCCCACGCCTACTGGTGGTACGACCCCGACGCGGCGGCCGACCTCGACCACGCCCGCAAGACCGGCGCCAGCCTCCCCGCCGAGCCCCCCGTCGTGACCTGGCAGGACCCCTGAGGTCGTCGGAAGCCCACCGCTCGAAATGCGCGAAAACGGGGTGTTTTGGCATCTTTTTCCATAATCTCGCGCGTTCCCCATCCCCAAGTCGCCCGTCGCGAGTCGCAAGTCGTTTTCCGGAAATCCCACCCCCTCGCGTAAAACGTTTTACTTTCCCGGCGGCCCGTGCTAGGATGCGCGCCGGATTTCACAACGAAAGGAAACCGCCATGCTGACAACCAAACGCTTCGACTACGTGGGCATCGACCAGATCCACCTGCATCCGTCGGTGGCCAACCACCGTCCGCTGAACGAGACGAAAGTGGCGCACTACGCCGAGGACATCGCGCGCAACGGGCTGCTGGAGCCGCTCGTGGTGTGGGAACGCAACCCGGGCGAGTTCTACCTCGTCGGCGGCTTCCACCGCTACAACGCGATCCGGCGCATCCGCGAGAGCCGCCCCGGCTTCTTCGACCGCATCGACGTGCGCGTGGTGCACGGCGACCTCGACGAAATCCAGGCGCTGAACCTCAAGCTCAACGCGGACCGGCTGGACGCGCGGATCACGGACTACTTCGACGCGGTGATCTTCATGGCGAACGCCAACTGGGACACGGCGCGGATCGCGCGGTTCCTGGACAAGAGCGAGGCGTGGATCGAGGACATCCTCAAGTACGCGCCGGGGATGGACTCGCGGATCCGCTCGAGGCTCGAGCGCGGCGACATCAGCTGGGCGAAGGCGAAGGCGGTCTGCAAGGCGGTCATGTCGGCGGAAGCCGGGCAGGAGCGCGCGGTCCTGGAGCGCGAGCTCGACGCGATCCGCAACGGCAGCCGCCGCGCGGGCAAGGTGCTGACCTACCGCAGCGCGAGCGCGAAGCTGAAGAAGTCGAGCACGACGATGTACAACGTCAGCGGCGCCGACGTCCTGGCGCTGCTCGAAGCCGTCAGCGGCAAGGGCGACGCCAAGGCCCTCGCCGACCGCGTCCGCAAGGCCTTCCCCGGCCTCCTCGACTGACGGACGTCCGGCCCGGCCCGCCCGGTGCGGCACGATGCCGCCCCGGGCGTTGTTTTGCTTTTGCCAAGCGGGGGGGGGCGGGGTATGGTGGGGACCATGAGCAAGGAACTGACGATACAGACGTACGGGGCGCCCGTGCTGAGGGAGAAGGCGGTGGCCGTGGAGACCGTCACGCCGGAACTGCGCAAGCTTGCGAAGGACATGGTCTTCACCATGCACCGCGCGAACGGGGTGGGGCTGGCGGCGCAGCAGGTGGGGCGGACGGAGTCGGTGTGCGTGATCGACGTGCCGGCGGAGTACGACGTCGAAGAGCGCGGCAAGGGCGGGGAGCGGCTGAACCCGGACGTGGAGATGCCGCTGGTGCTGTTCAATCCGCGCATCGTCGAGGCGTCGGAGGACGAGACGGCGGCGCAGGAGGAGGGGTGCCTGAGCTTTCCCGGGATCAACGGGAGCGTGGAGCGTCCGTGGCGGGTGCGGGTGGCGTACCTGGACCTCGACGGGCGGGAGCGGGAGACGGAGCTGGTGGGGTTCGTCGCGCGCGCGGCGCAGCACGAAATCGACCATCTGGAGGGGACGCTGTTCATCGACCGGTTCAAGTACGTCAAGAAGCTGGCGGTGCGGGGCAAGCTCAAGAAGCTCAAGGAAGAGACGCTGGAGGGGCTGGCGGAGGCGTAAGCGGGGGGGACGAACTTTTTCCGGTGCCATGCAATAAATCCGGGGGGGCGGCGTTGTAGGGGATGAAGAGAGATGGCATGGACACGAACCCGGAAAAGGAAAACACGGCGGACCTGGCGGATTGGCAGGCCTACCACCGGCGCGGGGAGCGGGAGGCGCTGGTGCGGCTGGTGGAGAGGTACCGGCGGCCGCTGTTCGGGTATCTGCTGCGGCTGGCGGGGGACGCGGGGACGGCGGAGGACTGGTTCCAGGAGACGTGGGCGCGGGCGCTCGCCCGGCCGCGGTCGTTCGTGCGGCCGCCGATGGCGCCGTGGCTGTTCCGGATCGCGCACAACCTGGCGATGGATTCGTTCCGGCGCTCGCGCCGGGAGGTCCCGCTGGCGCAGACGGCGGAGGGGGAGGTGACCGTCGCGGACGCGGGGACGCTGGCGCCGGACCGGCTGGTCGCGTCGCGGGAGCTCGGGGAACGCATCGCGGCGGCGGTGGCGGAGCTGCCGGGGGCGCAGCGGGAGACGTTTTCGCTGCGGATGGACGGGCGGTTGGCGTTCAGGGAAATCGCGGACATCCAGGGCTGTCCCCTCGGGACGGTGCTGGCGCGGATGCAGTACGCGCTCGCGAAGCTGCGCGCGGCGCTGGCGGCGGATTATTCGGACTGGAAGGAGATGCGGTGAGATGAAGACGACGATGGACGCAACGGGTTTCGAGGCGACCGCCACGGCGGAAGAACGCGCGCTGGCGCGGGCGCTGGAGGCGTGCAAGCTGCCGGCGATGCCGGTCGGGACGATCGAGGGCATCGAACGGCGGGTCCGGGCGCGGCGGATGCGGGTCCTGCGCGCGATGTGGATGTCGGCGGTGGCCGTGGCGGCGGCGGTGGCGCTGGTGGCCGGGGCGTGGCGGATGCGGTCGCCGACCGTGGCGGAGGACGCGGCGTTCGCGGAGGCGGAGGCGGAATGGCTTTCGCCGTACGATGCGGAGTTCGAGGAGCTGGAGACGACGCTGCTGGCCTTCGAGGCGCTGGATTTCGGTTCGGACGCGACGGCGTTCCCGAGCCTGTGATGAGGAAAACCAAACCGAAAGGAGCACGACGATGAAAACGGCATGGAAATGGATTCCGGTCCTGGCGCTGGCCGCCGCGGCCGCGTACGCGCAGACGGAGATGCCCGGAGACGGGCCGGAGGGGGATGGAGCGCCGCCGCCGTCCTTCTGCGGAAAGGCCGGCTGCCCGGGCATGGGCAAGCCGGTACCGCCGCCGGACGGCGGGTGCGGTCCGTGCGGGCGGCCGGACAAGGCACGCTGCCGCGGGCCGGAGGGAATGCGTCCCCCGTGCCCGCCGCCGGA
Organism: Kiritimatiellia bacterium; assembly: GCA_017527155.1. GTDB lineage: Bacteria > Verrucomicrobiota > Kiritimatiellia > CAIQIC01 > Lenti-01 > CACXEY01. The sequence continues at coordinate 16,168 of JAFXQI010000029.1, read as the reverse complement.
GTGCGGCGAGGGGCCGACGGAGGAAGAGCGGGCCGAGTTCGCGGCCTTCCGCAAGCTGTGCAAGGACGTGCGCGCGGAAACCGACGAGGCGAAGAAGGCCGAGCTGGCCGACGCCCTGCGCGCGAAGCTCGGCGAGATGGCCGACCGCCAGCACGAGCGGCTCCAGGCGCGCCTCGCCGCCGCCGAGAAGCGCATCGGGGAGCAGAAGGCCCGTCTGGACCGCCAGCTCGCGGACCTGAAGGCGATGATCGAAGAAGGCGAAGCCAACCGCGACGAGTGGATCGAGGAGCAGTGCCGCTGCATCCTCTCCGGCGAGCGCCCGCCGATGCGGCCGCACCGCCGTGGGCCGCGCGGCGGTCCCCACCGGCAGGACATGCCGGAATGCGGGGAACCCCACGCCGGGGAGTGACGAGGAAAAACGGGGGGGGGGGATTTTTCCAATGGAGTTGTCAGGTGAAAACCTTGCAATTTCCCAAGTGCAAGGAGGGGTAGGGCGGGCAGTCCCTGCCCGCCGGTGTCCGTCATGCCGGAGGACGGCGCCGGAAATGTGCGGACGCATGTTTCCCCGCGTTCCGGCTGAATGGCATCCGCATCACCCATGACATTCGCTTGCACGTTCCGAGTTCCGGCGGCGAGGGGACTCGCCGCCCTACCCGGCTTTGCACGAACGAAAACACAAGTTCTTCGCCTGACCACTCCCAGGATTGGAAAAATTTTCAGATCTCGCCGGCGAGGGCGAGGCAGGGGGCGTGGAGAGCGGTGAGGACGCGCGGAAGCGCGTCCCTCCCCGGGGAGAGCGCAACGGGAGGGTCGCGCTTCCGCGCGACCTTTGCGGACGCGCGGAAGCGCGTCCCTCCCCGGGGAGAGGGCAACGGGAGGGTCGCGCTTCTGCGCGACCTTGTGGGAGGGAAACGTCCGGGAAGCGGCAGGAAAACGCAAGCCGCGCTACCGGGCGTCGGTGAGCCAGAGGGTGCGGAAGGTGGAGAGGATCTGGTCGGCTTCCTGGAGGTAGAGTTGGGCGATGTCGTAGTGGTTGAGGACGATCAGCATGTCGTGGGAGACGACGGAGGTGTTGTACCAGTTGAAGGAGCCGTCGAGGATGATCTGGCGGTCGATGACGCACTGCTTGGAGTGGATCGGGGAGTAGGGGACGTCGCGGTCGTGGACGCCGTAGACGAGCGCCACCGCGAGGCCGGCGTCGCGGAGGCGGCGGACGGCGGGGAGGAGGGGGCGGTGGATTTCTTCGTCCCAGGAATGGGGCGCCCCGGGGTCGCCTTCGCGCGCGAGGTGGCCGTTGAGGATGAGGCGGACGTGGACGCCGCGGTCGCGCGCGCGGATGAGGGCGTCGATGACGCTGTCGCCGTGGGCGCCGCGCAGTTCGCCGATCAGGAAGAGGCAGACGGAGATGTCGAACTTGGCGCGGTTGATCTCGGAGAGGATGGCGTGGTGGGGGAGGTAGAGGGTGCCATCGAGCATCTTGGTCTGCCCGAAGGTGTAGAGGAGGTTGAAGGGGGAGAAGGGGTCGATGCCGTAGGGCTGGATGACGCCGCCGCGGACGGACTGGAAGATGTTGTCGAGGAGGCGCACGATGCCGCGGGACCGGAAGGTCATGCCGGATTCCCAGTTGGAGCCCCAGCGGTCGAAGGTGATGTTGAAGGAGCCGACGATGGCGTCTTCGTCGCCGAAGGTGATGAATTTGTTGTGCATGTCGGGCGCGACTTCGGAGGAGGGGTCGCGCGTGGTGCAGACTTCGCCGAGGAGTTCGATGCCGGAGCGTTTGACGGCAAGGTAGGTGTCGGCGTTGGTGAGGGTCATCTTGCGCCAGTCGGTGACGATCTGGACGGGGACGCCGGAGGCGTGGGCGTGCAGGAGGTGGCGGACGAAGTCGGTGTCGTCGATGCAGTCGACGCAGACTTTGACGGAGTGGTCGCGGTCGGGCTCGGTGTTGTGGCGCCAGATCATGGTGTCGAGCATGTCGTGGATGTAGCGCTTGGGATGGTAGGGGTGCCAGGCCTGCCCTTTGGTGAATTTGGGGATGACGCCCAGGGATTCGACGTGGTGGTTCATCCAGTCGACGTCGCGCTGGAGGATGGAGGAGTCGCTTTCGACGGTGCGGTAGGTGTTGGGCGTGGAGTGCAGGTCGGTGATGTCGTGGAGTTGGTCGCGGCCGTCGGCGGCCTGCTCGCGCGTCATGTAGAGGTATTCGCGCTCGGACGGGATGGAGTGGCCGTGCAGGTGCGCGATGTAGGAGAATTTGATGCCGACGACGCGCCCCTGCGCCCGCGGCGCGGGGTGGATGTAGAAGTCGCGGGTGCGACGGCGGTGGGTCGTCGGGCCGATGTCGTAGGGGTCGGTGTGGACGATGTAGCGGTCGCAGGTGTTGTCTTCGTGCCACACGCTCAGGATGACTTTGATGTTCAGTTCGGCCCCCCAGGCGCAGTCGAAGGTGATCTGCCCCCAGCGGAGGAAGAACAGGTCCCCAAGGTCGTTGCGGCGCGGAAAGGTGCCGCCAAGGTAGGCTTGGGTGGGGTGGGCGTAGTGTTCGGCGTGTTGCATGTTGTTCGGAATTTCGGGATTTCGGGGGTTCGGGATTTCGGGTTTCCAGGTGGAGGGAGGAAGGCGGGCTAGCGGATTTCGAATTCGACGAGGTAGCCGGGGTGGTCGGAGACGGGGCCGTAGCGGTCGGGGGTGAAGAGTTGGGTGGCGGAGACGGCGCGGAGGCGGGAGGCGGGGGAGAGCCAGAGGTAGTCGATGCGGCGGTCGCCGGCGAGGAGGTCGGTGGAGGCGGCGTCGCGGGCGCGGAAGATGTGCTGGAAGGCGTCGGGGCGGGTGATCTTGAGGACTTGTTCTTCGTAGCCGCTGGTTTCGGCAATGCGCCGGAAGGACGGGGACTGGGCCTCGATGTTGAAGTCGCCGCAGATGAGGGTGCCGGCGGCGTCGGCGGGCTGTTTTTCGCGCGCCCAGGCGAGAAGGCGGTCGAATTGGGAATCGAAACCGTTCTCGGGCCAGGAGAGGTGGGCGGAGAATACGTTGAGCAGGCCGGCGTGGGGGAGGCGTATCTGGGCCATGACGACGCGGCGGGAGTGGATGGTGTGGGGATCGGTTTCGTCGGAGACGTAGCCGGAGTCGGTGTAGACGAAGGGGTGCCGCGAGAGGATCGCCAGGCCTTCGCGCCAGCGGTCGAAGCCGATGTGCGACCAGTCGGCGTGGATGTGGTAGGGGGTGGGAAGGTGGGAGTTGATGATGTTGGCGGCGTTCTGGGACCAGTCGCCGGCGCCGCCGTTCCAGGGCTCGGCGACTTCCTGGAAGCAGACGAGGTCGATGCGCTCTTCGGCGATGGCTTTCGCGATGGTCTCGAATTTGCGCAGCTGGTCGTCTTCCTGCCACGTGTGGAGGTTCAGGGTCAGGACGCGCAGGTTGCCGCGCCGGGCCCGGTGGTTGAGGCCGCCCGCGTTGTCCCACAGGATGCCGCTGCGCCCGGTGCGGATTTCGGCGGCGTACTCGATGGCCGCGGCGTCGCGGATCGGCAGGCGCGCGGCCCAGATGCCCACGCCCGCGCGGTTGGGGTTGCGCGCGGCGGAGGCGCCGGCGTGGAACCACCAGTCGCGCCGCAGGATGGCGCGGGAGACGCGCGCGGTCTTCCAGGCGTCGGTGGTCCAGTGGATGTAGACGTCGGTCGGCGCGAGGTCCTGGCGGACCGCGACGGCGACGGGCAGCGAGCGGGCGCCCTCGGGCAGCGCCGGGGAGGGGTCGAGGATCTGCGCGGGCGGGCCGGAGAGGAGCTGCACGCCGGAGTCGGCCGGCGCGTCGTAGTCCTGGCCGAAGCGGGAGTCCCACCAGGCGCGGCCGTCGTGGTCGAGGCGCGCGGAGAAGCGGATGTCGCCCGGGAGGGACGTGCCGCGCGCGAGGACGACGGCGTGGTCGGCGCGCCAGAGTTCGCGGCCGTCGGGGAGGTCGGCGGCGTAGCGGGCGGGGAGCTCGTGCCAGAGGCCGTCTTCGCCGGACCAGTGGACGGTCACGGACTTGCCGAAGCCCATGCGGTCCACCGCGAGCGCGAAGGAGAGTTCCTGCACGGGCGCGGGGCCGGGCCGGGCGATGGTGTTGCGGACCCAGAGGAATCGGAGGGGCAGGGCGGGCATGTCAGGCGGTGGGTTGGGGGTTGGGAGTGGCGGTTGCGTTCATGGGGGGCATGATACGCGCGGGAGGGCGGAGGCTCAAGCCTGCTGTGGGCCCGGGGAGCGGAATGGGCGGGAATCAGTCCGCGGGGCCGCGCCGTGACGGGAGACGGGTGACGGGTTGCGGTGCGCCCGCTCCGCGGGCGGGACGTGGGTGGGAATGCGGGCGGGCCGCCCGCGCTCCGACAGGGGCGGGGAAAACTCGATTGCAATCGATTGCATTCGACTGCATTCGATTGCAGTCGAGAGAGGGGGGGCGAAATCAAGGTGCCGGTTCGTCGGCGGGCTCGTCGGCCGGGGCGTCTGCGGCGGGATCGGGCTCGGCGAGGGCGGGCTCGGGCTCGGCAACGGGCGCGGGGGGTGGTTCGGGCGCGGGCGCCGGTTCGGGGGTGCCGAGGCCGTCGACTTCGCGGAGGATCTGGTCGAGCATGCGTTTGGCCTTTGGGGCGACGGTGGAGCCGCCGGAGGCGCCGTCTTCCACCAGCATCGCAAAGGCGTAGCGCGGGGTGTCGTAGGGGGCGAAGCCGATGAACCACGTCATCTTGCGGCCGGCGCCCTTGATGCCGTATTCGGCGGTGCCGGTCTTGCCCGCAACCGTCACGTAGGGGAGTTTGGCCCGCTTGCCGGAGCCGTCGGAGGCGTTGACGACGTCGCGCATGCCTTCGCGGATGGCCGCGATGTGGTCTTTTTTCCACGCGGGCTGGTGGGCGGCCAGGGCGGCGGGGACTTCCTGCAAGGTGCCGGCGGCGGTGCGGATGTTCAGCACGAGCCGTGGCCGCCAGAGGGTGCCGCCGTTCGCCAGGGCGGCGCAGTAGAGGGCCTGCTGCAAGGGGGTCACGAGGAGGGCGCCCTGGCCGATGGCCTGGTTGCAGGTGTCGCCGTCGCGCCAGCCGTCCTTGAGGCGCCGGCGCTTCCAGTCGGCGTCGGGGACGAGGCCCGCGCGCTCGGCGTCGAGGGCGATGCCGGTGGGCTCGCCGAAGCCGCAGGAGCGCGCCATCCGCTGGATCGCCGGCGCGCCCGCGAGGAGGGCGGCGTGGAAGAGGTAGACGTTGCAGGAGTAGCGGACGGCGTGGCGCAGGTCGATGGTGCCGTGCCCCCAGCTCTGCCAGCAGCGGAAGACGGCGGTGCCGAGGTCGAAGCGCCCGGGGCAGTCGAAGCGGGTGGCGGGCGTGACGGCGCCCTCGCCCAGCGCGGCGAGGAGGGTCACGGGCTTGAAGGTGGACCCGGGGGCGTATTCGCCCAGCGCGGCGCGGTTGAAGAGGGGGCGGTTGGTGTCGGAGAGCATCTGCTTCCAGAGGCCGGCGGGGATGGAGGGGACGAAGGCGTTGGGGTCGTAGCCGGGGACGCTCGCCAGCGCCAGGACGTCGCCGTTCCGCGGATCGACGACGACCGCCGCTCCGCGCTCGCCCGCGAGGGCGTCCTCGGCGGCCTTCTGGATGCGCGCGTCGATGGCGAGGGTGACGGTGCCGCCGTGGCCGGGGGGGCGCTGGGAGACTTCGTCGAACCGGTAGCCGGCGACGTCCACCTGCAGGTCCAGCCGCCCGCCGTCGGAGGCCTGCAGGACGCCGTTGCAGCTTTTTTCGACGCCGCTGCGCCCGGTCATCTCGGGGAGGTAGAAGTTGTAGCGCTCGGGGTTGCCGTCGTCGTCGAGGGGGACGGGCAGGTTGGTTTCGGCGGCGCGCCCGATGTAGCCGAGCAGGTGGCACGCGAGCTTGCCGCCCGGATAGACGCGCACGGGCTCGACGGTCAGTTCGGTGCCGGGGAAGGCGTCGGCGTGCTCGGCGTAGCGGGCGATGGCCGTCTCGTCGAGGTCGCGCCAGGCGACGAGCGGGAGCGGCGTGCGGCGGTTGAGGTGCATCTTGACGTCCTGCGCGGAGAGCATGCGCGGGCGGTCCATCGTCTCGGCGAGGCGGTCGAGCACGAGCCCCACCTGGTCGGCCGTCGAGCGCGAGCGGCTGGATTTGCGGATTTCCTCGGGATAGACGGAGAGGCAGTGGCTGGGACGGTTCTCGGCCATCGGCACCCCGTTGCGGTCCAGGATCGCCCCGCGGCTGCCCGAGAGGCGCACGCTCCGCAGGCTCTGGCGCTCCAGGCGGCGCTGGAAGTACCCCTCGCGCGCCACCTGCAAGGTCCACAGCCGCGCCACCAGCACCCCGAAGAGCACCAGCATCGCCAGCCCCAGCACCGCGATGCGCCATACGTGGATTTCCGCGTTGGTGCGGACCTTCTGCATCAGTCGCGGTCCTCCCAGATGCCCAGGAGCCGCTCCATCCAGCGCATCGCCGCGAACAGCAGCGGCACCGTCGCCGCGCCGAGCAGCGCGGAGCCCGCGACGCGGCGGCCCACGGCGTCGGCGCCGGCGAACTCGATGCCCTTCGCGCGCAGCGTCAGCGCCATCACGCCGGTGGCGACGGCCGAACAGAGCGCGCCGGCGAGCAGGAGCGTGCGGATCTTGTCGGTGCGCAGCGGGATGCGCAGGAGCATCGCGACGGCGCCCGCGGCCAGGAAGGCGAGCGCCGACGTCCCCAGCGGCGCCAGCGAAAGCGAATCCGCGAGCAGCGCCGCCAGCAGCACCGCCGCGAAGAACCACCGCCGCTTCTTGTTGTACGCCGCGTACAGCACCACCCCCAGCAAGAACGGGAACGACGGATGCCCCATGTGCCGCCACGCCGGCGCCAGCGCCTGCAGCGTCCCGCACGCCAACAGCCAGAAGAGCAGCCAAAGCGCCGTGAAGAGCCCCGCCATCATCCCTACGGCTGCTCCTCCGCCGGCTCCGCCAGCTCACCCTCCGGCGCGTCCGCGAGGTCCGCGAGGCCGTCGGCGCCGCCGCCCGGCGCCTCCTCCGCGGCGGCCAACTCCGCGGCGGCGGCCAGGTCCGCGGCCGTCGCCGAAACGAACACATATTCCAGCAAATCCAGGTTCGCCGCCGGCTCCACGTCCGCCACCTGCTCCAGCCCCGACGCCTCCGGCCGCACGTTCCGCACCGTCCCGACGAGCACCCCCTTCGGGAAGAGCCCCCCCATGCCCGACGTCACGATCTCGTCCCCGTCCCGCACGTCCGCCTTCGGCGAAAGATGCACCAGCCGGCAGAACGACTCCCCTCCGCCCAGCCCCCCCGTCCCTTCCACCACCGCCGACGCCCCCGTCCGCGCGATCCGCACCGACACCTTGCACGCCGGGTCCGACAGCAGCAGCACGTCCGCCGTACGGTCCGACACGCTCACCGTCCGCCCCGCCAGCCCGTCCGCCGTCAGCACCGCGCGCCCCTCCGCGACCCCGGCCCGGCGCCCCTTGTCGATGCGCGCCGTGTTCCACCAGCCCGTACTGTCGCGGCCGATCACCTCGCACGCCACCAACTGGCTCGGCTGCGGCCGCTGGAGGAAGCCCAGCTGGTCGCGGAGCTTGCGGTTCTCCTCCTCCAGCTCCCGGGCCACGCGCAGCTCCCCGCGCAGGTACGCGATTTCCTCCGACAGCGCCCGGTTCTCCAGCGCCAGGTCCCCGATCCCCCGCACATACCTCCACGTCTCGCCGAGCTCCCGCATCCCCCCGCGCACCCCGGCCTGCAGGGGACTCACCCCGTCGCGGATCGCCCCCTTGACCCTCACCGTCGCCGACTCCGGAAGATTCATCACCGCCAGCACCCCCAGCGCCAGCACGCACAGCGCAATCCAGCCGCGTTCCTTCACCGCACACCCTCCTGCAAGAAGTTTCCAACGATTGGAAAAATTTTTCGCCGGTTTTCCAACGATTGGAAAAAATTTTCCGGATTTTTCCAATGATTGGAAAAAATTTTTCCAATGGTTGGAAAAAACAGCCCAAATTTTCCAATGATTGGAAACTTTTTTTCCAATGGTTGGAAAACTTCCCGCCGCCCGCGGGCGGGCCGCTGGAGCCGCGCCGTCACGGTGCTCCCCCTTGCGTCGCTTCCGGGGAAGTCTTCCACTCGCCCCCGCAGTACGGTTTCCCGGCGCGGAGATTGGCCATTCCCTGCCGATGGAAGGCATGGAGCTCTTCGGGCGTCGTCTCCGCCGGGTGGACGGTCGGGGCAACGGGAGAGAACCACCAGTCCGTTCCGTTTGCCAAGCGGACGTCGGGTTTCCCCTCGTCCGGCTCGGGCAACCGGATTTCACAGCCACTCCCGAACATCGGCTTCCAGGTGCGCACCCTCCAGCATGACTGCCACTCTCCGTCCGCTTCCCGGACGAAAAGGCGGGTGTCATAGCCGCCGTACCAGTCGGACCACGCCTGGGAAAGGACGTATTCGCGTCCGTCCGGCGCCGTGCGGTGCGTGACGATTCCGTCGTGCCACGGACCGGCCTGCCAAGCAACATTCGCCAGCAAAGCCAGCACGGCGACGAACACGGCCACGGCAATTGTCACGAGGGCCATTCCCCAGCGCCGACCACGGCCCAGCAACCGCTTCCCCAGCCAGAGCAGGAGTCCCGCCAGCGCGGAGGGCACGGCGCAAAGCAAGGCCACGCTTCCCAGCGTGGAACACCAACAAAAATGGGCAAGGGGGCCCAAGACCGCCACCCCGCAGAGAATCAGCAGCCATCGCAAAAGCCTCTTCCCTCCCGCTTTCATTGCACGCCCTCTCTGGCGCGGCTGGAAGCCGCACCTCCGGAAGCCAGGCACCGCTTGTGCAAAAGGTGCTGCCTCACTTCCGGAGGTGCGGCATCCTGCCGCGCCTTCGCGCAAGGGATAAGCAAGGATTGCTGGAGGAGAGCGCTCATGGTTCTGCTGGATTCTCCTCTTGGGGAAGAAGGGGGCTCTCGCTTGAAATCTTCTCCGGCCAATGTCCGGTCCGTATTCTCTCCGCGACCGCCTCTTTCGAGGGGTTCCATTCCGTCCACAAGTCCTCATTGTAGGGAAGGTAGGGAAGAGAAGGCCCCGGCTGACTTCCCTTGGCTTTCCACTCGCGGTATTCCGCCTCTATTCTTTCCGTGCTTCCGCCCTCCACGGCCAGGAGGAAACTCCCGTCGGGTAAAGCGCGGAGCCGCCGCCGCCAGTCGATGCTGACCCAATGGGGGATGATGACGTAGTAGATGTGGCACCAATCCTGTTCGATTTCCTCGAAGGAAGGTTCCCTGCCGCCGTACTCACACTCGATTTTCCGAACCTCTCCCCACGTCAATCCCGCAACCACCGCTCCCAACGCAACCACCAAGGCCGCCACGCAAGCTCCCACCCCCGCCAAAACGCGCCCCCACTTCCGCCTGACCGCCGCCAATACGACCGCAACGACGGCCAGCACCTTGAAAACCAGCATGAGAAGGCCAAACCCGACGCAGAACCCACCCATGATGGCGGCCCAACGTTCCGACGGCGCACCGGCCTTCAAAGCCGCATCCCAAGCCCTGTCGAAGCACCACGAAGAAAGCGGAACCTGCACTACCGCCGCCACCGCGAAACACAACGGCGCCAGCCACCACGATTCCACGAATTTCTTGAGAAACCGTTTCATGCCGCCCTCCTGTCTCCAAGCTTGGGGGATGCGGCTTCCAGCCGCGTGGATGAAATTCGGGGTCTGTCCCCTTTTTTCTCAGATTTTCCAACGATTGGAAAAAACTTTCCATATTTTTCCAATGATTGGAAAAAATTTTTCCAATGATTGGGAAAGTTGGGGTCTGTCCCCATAATCCCCATTGTCCCCATAATCCCCATAATTCTATTCTGCTTCCCGGACATATTTCCATTTCCTCCACACATATGCATCCGGATCGCCTACACCAAACCATATTTCAAAACCTTCCTTCACATGGGCGATTTCCCCGGAATGCGAATAGAGGGCCCCGTCAAGATGAAACTCCATTTCCAGCTCTTTCCCATTATGGGACAACGCCCATCTTCCATTTGGAGAAATCAGATTATGGTTTTTAATCCCGACATCATTGCCTTGAACATTCATGAAATACGCATTGCCATTCGCGCTCAAGCGAATTCGCCTGTTGTTGGCCGATTCCCCCGACAGCAGCCAATCGCCCTCCAGAGAACCGCATGATTTCACTTCTTGCTTACTGCATGAACACAGGAAGATCACGGAAAGCAAAGCAATAATATATTTCGTTTTCATGGCTTTCTAGATGCACAATCTGAAGACATTGTCAGTTTTTCTGTTGAAATAAGGAGAGCTGTAGGAGTGCGGTCATGGGGCGCCCCCTTCCCCTTTTCCACATCGCGCCACATTGGCCAAACGGGGCCCTGCCTCTGCATCACCACCTCGTCGGGCCCGGGCATCCCTTTGCCGGCCCACGCGCGCGCCGGCGTCACCGCCAGCCGGAGAAGGAGGGCGGCGAGTTTTCCAACGATTGGAAAATATTTTCGCCGGTTTTCCAATGATTGGAAAAAAATTTCCGCTCCCTCCCCCGCGCCGCGGCACGCCGCGCCCGCCCCCCGCCCGCCCTTCGGGCGCGGAAGGCAAACCGCAGAATCGACTGTCCGGCAATCCAAGTCCATAACCCCCGCATCCTACCGATTCCCCCGACGCCACCGCAAGGGGGAATCTTCCCCGCGCGGAAAATCCCGCCGCGGACGCGCAGAAGCGCGTCCCTCCCCCCGGAGACCGCCCCGGGAGGGTCGCGCTTCCGCGCGACCATGCGGCCGGGACCGCGCCTGGAAAGCGAAAGAAAAACCAGCCCCTCCAACGCGGAAACCAAGCGAAAATGCCCATGTTTTGGTTCTTCGGAGACTTTAGTGGAACCGTCTCCCGAATTCCGCGAATGCAAGGAACAAGGAGGGTGTCAGGATCCGCCCCCCTCCGAGAGGGGGGTGGCGCGGCCATGAATGGGATGTCCATGCATGGAAGAAGGGAAACGGCAGGGGCCGCGACGGGGGGAGTACTGCGCTTGGCCGTCGCGGCAAGCGCGACTCCGCACCGGGAACGAACGAATCAAGAATTTTGCGGATGGACCAAGTGGACGCCTGCATCGACAGCCACCCGCAGTACTCCCCCCGCCGCCCTTTCCATTTGCTCCGAAGGCACAATCCCATTGCCGAGCCTTCCACCGGGCGGCACCCCCCTCTCGGAGGGGGGCGAATGCTTGCGCGTACCCCATGCCTTGAATACGGCCCCATCGGCCCCCCCATCGACGCAATCCACTAAAATCCCCGAAGAACCAATGTTTTCCATAATCTCACGCCCCCCTCCGCCCCCCCGGCGAAACGGAATGGCGGTCGGTCGGCCTGCCCTCCCCCGAGCGGCCCATGGTGGGGCGAGCCGTCCCGGCGAGCCGGACGCTTGGAATGCGGCCGGGAGAGAAGTGGAAACCCACTGGGGGAGCTTCGCAGAACCAGAAGCCACTCTTCCCTCCCCCCCCGTGCGCCCCCGGGACGCGTTTGTGGGGCGTTTGCGGAGCGAGAATGTTCCTCCCGCAAACTCCCCCAAAAACACCTCCGTGCCTCCTTCCTCCGTCCCCTCCGTGTTTGCCGCCGCAGGCCCGGACGGAAAACAGAGGAAACCGCTCGGAAAACCGCGGCCTCCCCCCGTCACTTCATTTCGACGGTGACGCGGTAGAAGTTGAAGTCGGAGGCGTTGCCGTCGAGCGGGAGCCAGTCGGGGTCGGTCATCTTGACCTTGCCGGAGACGGTGTAGAGCCGCTTGGCCGCTTCCTCCGGGGAGAGTTCCGGGGACCAGCTGATGACGGGTTCGCCGGTTTCGGCGTCGAAGGTGACCGACGCGGTGAACACCGACGCCGGATCCGTCGGGTCCGTCCCCGCCACGTAATCCTGCCAGACGTACATCGGGGCGCCGGTGCCGTCGCGCTTGCCGTTCTCCATCGTCAGCGCGGCGGAGAAGTCGGCGCCGTATTGTTCCGCGAAGCCCGGATACTGCTTCGCCCAGTCCTCCGATATGGCAATCGCCTTGCCGGCCGTCACTTCGGCCACGATGTTCACGATGCCCGTCGAGTTCGTGGACGGCGTCACCGCGTCGCCCGGGAGGCTCTGCGTCACGTAGTGGACGATGACGTTCGTGACGGTGAACGACACGGTTTTGCCGGCGTCGCCTGGCAAGCCGCCGGATGCCCCGCTACCCGCCGCGAGGTTGGCCAAGGTGCGGTACCAGGATATCCAGAGCTTGTCGCAACCATCGAAAGCCTCCGTTGGGAAACGAATCACGCTGTTGGGGATGACGATACTCGTCAGTTCGCCGTAGTTGTTGAAGGCATAGGTGCTCAATTCCGTGACTCCATCAGGGATTACGACATCACCGTTTACGCCGTACAACAATGTTTTCCCATCTTTCGTCAGGAGAAGCCCATCAACCGACTTGAAGGCCGGGTTGTCGCTTGCCACCGAAAAGGATTCCAGTGAGTTGCACCCGGAAAACACGTGTGTCCCGATGTTTGTCACGCCGTTGCCAATGGCCATGCTCGTAAGATTTGAGCAATTCTCGAAGGCTGAGTTCCCGATGCTTGTCACGTTGTTGGGAATCGTCACGCTCATCAGACCGCTGCAAGCATAAAACATGCGGTTTCCGACTTTTGTCATCTCCTCCCCTAAGACGAGTGTCGTGAGATTCGTGCAGTTGATGAATGGGGAAGTATCATTCGTGACATTGCCCAGAATCGTCACGCTCGTCAGGCCGCTGCAACCTTTAAACGCAGCGTTCCAGATGCTCGTCACACTGTCGGGAATCGTCACACTCGTCAAGCTGCTGCAACCGGAAAACGCCTCGTACCCGATACTCGTCACGTTGTTGCCAATAGTCACGCTCGTCAAGCCGCTGCAACCGGAAAACGCATCCCTCCCGATGCGCGTCACGCCGTTGCCAATCGTTGCGTTCGTCAGGCCGCTGCAACGGCAAAACGCATACTCCCCGATGTTTGTCACGCTGGCGGGAATCGCCATGCTCGTCAGGCCGCTGCAATCGGAAAACCCATGCTCCCCGATGCTCGTCACGCTGTCTGGAATCGCCACGTTCGTCAGGCCGTTGCAACGGCAAAACGCATACTCCCCGATGTTTGTCACGCTGGCGGAAATCGTCACGCTCGTCAAGGCGTTGCAATCGGAAAACGCATTCCTCCCGATGCGCGTCACGCGACAAGTGCGCTGCTTGACAATACCTTGGCCATCTTCATCCAGCACTACATATTCATACACGACTACCTCGGGAATCGTGATGTTGGTTGCGGATTTGTTGAAACAGCCGCACACGTACACCTCCGTTTCCGAACCTGATTCGAAGTCATAGTTGAGGTCCACGTTGAGGAAGCCATCGCCAAGCACCATTGCCGGGGCCAGCAGGATGGCCAAGGCGAAGGCGAAGGCCTTGATTGCGGTAGTGGGGGAGGTGTTCATGTTGTCCGCTCCTTTTTGGGATGTTGTCCATCAGTTTCGCACAAAGCGCGCCAAAAGGGAAGCCCCTGGATGCCGATCCGACAAGCTCCGTCCACACATGGGGAAAGCCCGTTCGTTCTTCTTTCTCCCCGTGCCTGCGGCGCAAAACACGGAGCGCGCGGAGGAAGGCGGCACGGAGTTTCTTGGGAGGGAGCTCCGCAGAACCGGAAGCCAGTTCTTCGGGGACTTTAGAGCGGTTTCAGAAGTAGTGTGGCTCTTGTTTTATCTTCCAGACCGGTAGGGCGAGCTCTCCGAGCGAGCCGTTCCACCCGTGTGTGCGGCTCGCACGGAGTGCTCGCCCTACCAGAGGCCATGTCATGCTACGGCCACACTATTTCTTAAACCGCTTTAGTGGATCGCGACGATGGGGTTGGAACGATGGGGGCTGTATTCAGGACATGGGGGTGCGCGCAAGGGACGCGCGGAAGCGCGTCCCTCCCCCCGGCGCCCCTCCCGGGGCGCGCTTCCGCGCGACCTTGCGGGAGGGACCCGTCTGGAAAGCTGCAGCCAATCCTGAACCCTCCTTCAGTCCGCCGTTTTCCAACCATTGGAAAACCCGTGTCCGGCCGGTGGGCGGCCGGCGGGGTCAGTTGCCGGAGGGGTTGGCGGTGAGGCCGTCGACGTCGACGAACGGGAGGGCGGTGGAGCCCATCACGCGCGGGAGCTGGCCGTTCCATTTCTCCAGCGCGCGCAGGCGCAGGATGGAGGGATTGGTGCGGAGGGACTCGGCTTCGATCTGCATCGCCTCGGCCTTGCCCTTGGCGGTGGCGACGAGCTGCTGCGCTTCGTACTGGCGCTGGGCGAGGACGTTCTTGGCGGCGAGGGCGTTCTGCTCGGCCGTGACTTTCGCTTCGATCGCCTGGTTGAAGGCGGTGCCGAAGGTGAGGTTGATGATGTTGAGCGTCTCGGTCTTGATGCCGAGGGGGGCGAGGCGCTGGCCGAGGAGTTCGGTCATGCGCTCGCGGACGGTCTCGCGCTTGGTGACGAGTTCTTCGGCGGTGTACTGGGCGATGGCGGCCTTCACGCCTTCCTGCATCGCGGGCGCGACGATGGTTTCGAGGTAGCGCATGCCGATGTTCTGGTAGACGTCCTGGCAGCGGTCGGGCTGGACGCGGAAGTTCAGCGCGAGGATGGCGTTGATGGTCTGCAGGTCCTTCGAGGAGCACTCGGTCTTGACCTGCTCCTTCTGGATGCGGCAGTCCATGATGCGGACGGTGTCGATGAAGGGGATCTTGGCGTAGAGGCCCTCGCCCTTGACTTCGCCGGTGACGCGCCCGAGGCGGAGCAGCACGCCGCGGTGTCCGGCCGGAACCGTGCCGAGCGCGGAATACAGCAGGACGACGACGGCGAGCAGCACGACGGGAACCAGTCCCCAGCGGGCGGGAATGGCGGCGGACGAAGCGTTGGAGGGAATGTGCATGGCCATGTGGAGGCTCCTTTCGGTTTGGCGGAATCAGCGGCCGGACGGCCGTTCCTTGCAGGACCGGGTTTCCATTTCGAGACGGCGGACGCGGAAGAGCGACTCGTCGGCGGCGGTACGGATGCGCACGAGCATCTCCGCCACGATCCCGACCATCCACGACACCCCCGCCGCGGCCAGGAACCCCGCCCCCGCGAAGCCCGCCCACTTGTGCGGGGAGAAGCCGCCGGTCGTCCAGCGGAACCATGCCAGGAAGCCCAGCAAGGCGAACCCGACCACCCCGAGCGCGAGCGCGCCGTAGCAGAAGAAGTGGAGCGGCCGGTAGTCGCGGTAGGTCTTGAGGATGATCGACGCCGTCCGGTGCGCGTAGCGGAACAGGTTGCTCGCCACGCGGCTCTTGCCGTGTTCGCGCACGCCGCGGACTTTCACGGGGATTTCCTTGATCGGCACGTCCGCGAACGCCAGCGTCAGGAACACCTCGTGCGTGTACGTGAAGGCACCGAGCAGGTTCAGCCGCAGGAACGCGTTGCGCGAATACGCGCGGAAGCCGCACGAGACGTCCCGGAACGTCTGCTTCGTGATGGCGCTGATCCAGCGCGCGATCACGTCGTTGCCCCACCGCTTCGCCCCCGGCATCTCCGGCACCAGCGCCGGGTCCAGGAAGCGCGATGCCGTGACGAAATCGGCCTTTCCTCCGAGAATCGGTGCCAGCAGCTTCGGGATGTCGTTCACGTCGAACTGCCCGTCGGAATCGATGGTGACTACCAGGTCCGCGCCCAGCTCCGCCGCCTTCGCGATGCCCGTGCGGAACGCCATCCCCACGCCGCGGTTGCGCGGATGCGACACCACGACCGCCCCCTCCGCGCGCGCGAGTTCCGCCGTGCGGTCGGTCGACCCGTCGTCCACCACCAGCTTCACGATTTCGTCGATGCCCGGCAACGTCTCCGGCAACGACCGCAGCACCTGCGCGATCGACGCTTCCTCGTTCAAGGCCGGCATCTGGATGACCAATTTCATGCGCTTCTCCTTCGTTCCTCCCACCCCTCTACCACACCCCCCCCGCCGATGACAACCGCGAACCGCGGCCGCCGCAGGAGGGCGATTTGCAAGCGAAATCGGACACAGGGGAGTCATGCGGCGGCGAGGTAGGTTTCATGGGCGGTGCGGCCTTGGAGAAGGCGACGGTGGATGGAGTTGATGGCGTCTTCCAGCTCCGCGATGCGTAGCCGGGAGACCT
>JAFXQI010000028.1 GCA_017527155.1 Kiritimatiellia bacterium | reverse complement strand
GGCCGCCGCCCGGCGCCTCGCCGTGCTGCCCGACCGCCTCCGCCAGCCGCTCGCGCTCGGCCTCCAGCGGCGGCGCGACGCCCTACGCCGGCTCGCCGCCCAGCTGCGGCTGCTCGATCCGCGCGCCGTCCTGCGCCGCGGCTACAGCCTCACGCGCCTGCCCGGCGGCGCCCTCCTGCGGCGGCCCGGCGACGCCCCGCCCGGGACCCTTTTGACAACCGAACTCGCCGAAGGCACCGTCCAATCCGTCGTGCCCCCGGCCCAAGGAGACGAACATGGAACAGCCACAACCGCAACCCCCGCAGCCGCCCCTCGGATTCGAGGCCTCGCTGGAACGCCTGGAGACCATCGCCAACCAGATGGAAAGCGGCCAGCTCGGCCTGGAAGACATGGTCAAAGCCTTCGAGGAGGGCCAGAAACTGGTCAAGGCCTGCTCTTCTAAGCTCAACGAAGTCGAAAAGCGCATCGAGATGCTCGTCCAGGGCGAAGCCGTCCCCTTCGACGGCGCCGCCGCCGGCGAGACCCCGCCCGCCGCGCCCACCGCCCCCGCCACCGCCCCCGCCGGCGGCGGCGGAGACCTCCCCTTCTAGTTTTCTAGAAACCTAGGTATCTAGAAATCTAGGCCCCATCCCCCCTCAACCCCCAAGGAGCCCCCCATGCGCATTCTCATCACCGGCGGCCGCGGACAGCTCGGCCGCGATTGCCGCGAAATCTTCGCGGGCCACACCGTCCTGGCGCTCGACCTGCCGAACCTCGACATCACGTCCGAGGCGAGCGTCGACGGCGTGATCGACCTCTGGAAGCCGGACGCCATCGTCAACTGCGCCGCGTACACCGCCGTCGACCGCGCCGAACACGACGAAACCAAGGCCTACGCCGCCAACCGCGACGGCCCGCGCCTGCTGGCCACGCGCGCCAAGGCGCGGGACCTGTTCCTGGTGCACATCTCCACCGACTACGTCTTTCCGGGCGACCGCCCCGTCCCGGAGCCGTGGGTCGAGACCGACACCCCGGCCCCCGCCAGCATCTACGGCAAGAGCAAACTCGCGGGCGAGCGCGAACTCGACGTCGAAGGCGTGCGCCACGCCATCCTGCGCACCGCGTGGCTCTACGGCGCGCACGGCTACAACTTCCTCAAGACCATCCTGCGGCACGCCGTGCGGGAGCCCTCGAAGGGCCTGCGCGTCGTCAACGACCAGTACGGCACGCCCACCTGGTCCCGGCGCCTGGCCGAACAGATCCTGGCGGTGGTCGAAGCGCAGGCGGTGGGGCTGTTCCACGCGAGCGGCGAAGGCTGGTGCAGCTGGTACGACTTCGCGTCCGAGTTCATCCGCCTGATGGGCATCGACTGCGAAGTCCGCCCCTGCGCCACGAGCGAATACCCCTCCGCGACGGCGCGCCCGGCGAACTCCATCCTGGAGAACGCGGCCCTCAAGCGCGCGGGCCTCAACCGCATGCGCGACTGGAAGGAAGACCTCGCCGAGTACGTCTCCCGCTACCGCGACGCCCTCCTCCGCGAAGCCCGCGGCTGAACGGACCCCACGAAAGGGAAACAACGGTGGCAGGCAACACATTCGGCGAATGGTTCAGGGTGGCGACGTACGGCGAGTCGCACGGCGCGGCCGTCGGGTGCGTCGTGGACGGCTGTCCCGCGCGCGTGCCGCTCGCCGTCGAGGATGTCCAGGCGCAGCTCGACCGGCGCCGGCCGGGGCAGTCGCGGCTATCCACGCCGCGGGACGAGGCGGACCGGGCGGTGATTCTGTCGGGGGTCGAAGGGGGCGTGACGCTGGGGACGCCCATCGCGATATCGGTGGCCAACCGGAATGCGCGGTCGGGGGACTACGGGTTGCTGAAGGCCGTTCCGCGTCCGGGCCACGCGGACTGGACGTGGCAGGTCAAGCACGGGGTGCGCGCGGTCGCGGGCGGGGGGCGGGCTTCGGCGCGCGAGACGATCGGGCGCGTGGCGGCGGGGGCCGTCGCGGAAGCGTTGCTCAAGGCTCGGTGCCCGGGGGCGCGGATCGTGGCGTGGGTGGAGCAGGCGGGGGAGGTGTGCATGGTGGGGGAGGAGGGAAAGGATTATACGCGCGCAGACGTGGATGGGTCGCCGGTGCGGTGTCCCGATCCGGCGGCGGCGGCGCGGATGACGGAGGCGATAGAAGCGGCGCGGCGGGAGGGGGATTCGCTGGGCGGGGTGGTCGCGTGCCGCTGCACGGGGTTCCCCGCGGGGCTGGGCGAGCCGGTGTTCGGGAAGCTGACGGCGACGCTGGCGGCGGGGATGATGTCGATACCGGCGGCGCGCGGGTTCGAAATCGGGGAAGGTTTTTCCGCGGCCGCGATGCGCGGCTCGGAGCACAACGATGCGTTCGCGGCGGCACCCGGCGGCGGGGTGCGTCCGGCGACGAACCGGGCGGGCGGGGTGCTGGGGGGGATTACGACGGGGGAGCCGATCGTGTTCCGCGTCGCGTTCAAGCCGGTACCGTCGATCGCGCGCGTGCAGCGGACGGCGGGGTTCGGCGGGGAGCCGGTGGAGCTGTCGGTGCCGGGCCGCCACGATCCGTGCGTGCTGCCGCGCGCGGTGCCGGTGGTGGAGGCGATGGCGGCGCTGGCGCTCGCGGACGCGCTCCTCGCGCAGGCCGCAAGGACGGGAAATGGCCCGTGGAGCCTAGATGCCTAGATACCTAGATACCTAGAAAAGGAACGGGCGTGAGAACCACTTTGGAGGTCGAGATGAGCAAGAGCTACCGGATTGTGCAAACCCTGGGAGTCGCGGTGCTGGCGGCGGCGGTGGCCGCGCGGGCGGCGAACCCGCGGTCGGTGTCGCTGACCATCCAGGAGAACGGGTCGGTGCGCGTGTCGGAAATCCACGACCTGCCGCCCGCGTTGCCCGGCGGGCTCGTCGCCGTTGCGCCCGTGCCCGAGACGATCCTGCCCGCCACCGTCGCGGCCGCGCCCCTGGAACGCGGCTCCTCGCTCGGGCTGCTGTCCCAGCGGTACGCGTGGGACCTCGCCGACGCCGACGCGTTCTTCCGCGCCGCCCTCGGGTGGCCCGTAACGGCGCATCCGGCGGCGCCCGGCGCGGCGCCCGTCAGCGGGCCGCTCGCGGCGCTCCCCGACCTCTCGTCGCCCGCCCCGCAGCTGCTCGTCGAGGCGCGGCAGGGCCTCGCGCTCGTCCCCGATTTGACGGCGCTCGCGCGCGTGGAGTTCGCGTCCCGCCCCGACACCGCGCGCGAGCCAACGCTCCTCTGGACGCTCGATCCGTCCACCCCCGCGCCGCCGTCGGTGCAGCTCAATTACGCCGCAAGCGGCCTCTCCTGGGAGGCGTCGCACGACGCGATCCTCTCCGGCGACGCGCGGTCCGTGGCCCTCTCCACGCGCGTGCGCATCCACAACGGGACGTCGCGCGCCTTCGACCGCGCCACGGTGCGGCTCTCGCTCACCGAGAAGGGGCGGTACGCGCCGCTCGTCCCCGACGCCGCCGACCCGCGCGCCGCCGCACCCGTCGCCCTCCGCTACGCCGAGGACGGCCGCACCCTCGTGCCCGAACGCACCGCCGCGAGCGCCGCCGTCACCGTCAGCTACGACCTGCCCGCCGCGCTCTCCATCCCGGCGCGCGGCGACGTGTGGGCCACGCTGGCCGACTTCCCGGCGCTGCCCGTCGAGACCGTGCTCCGCTACGACGGGGCGCGCTTCGACCGCTTCAACCGCAACCGGCGCGCGGACCCGGAGTATGGCGCCGGGTCGTCGTCCGTCGTCGAGACGCGCCTCGCCTTGCGCAACGCGGGGAAGGTGCCGCTGCCGCCGGGACCCTTCCGCGTGCTGCGCGGCGACCCCTCCGTGCCGCTCGAATGGGTCGGCACCGACTGGCTCCCCGCGCTCGCCCCCGGCGAAAGCGTCACCCTCCGCCTCGGCCCCGCCGCCGGCCTCTCCGGTCGGCGCGAACGCAAGGCCTTCACCGAGACCGAGCCGCTCAAGGCCGCCGAAGAATCCTTCGAGATTTCCGTCGCGAACCAGACCCCGTTCGACCGCACCGTCGAAGTCCTCGAACACCTCTACCGCGGCGACCGCTGGGAAATCGCCGCCGCGTCCGCCCCGTACGAACCCGGCCCCGTGCCCGACAGCATCGTCTTCCGCCTGCCCGTCAAGGCCGGCGCCGAACGCACCGTCACCTACACCGTCCGCTACGCCTGGTGACCATGGGCGCGGACGGCCCCATCCTCGTCGTGTCGCCCAACTGGCTCGGCGACGTCCTCATGGCCCTGCCCGCCGTGCAGGCCGCCGCGGCCGCCGCGCGCGCCGCCGGACGCCGCCTCGACGTGCTGACGCGGCCCGCCTTCGTCCCCATCTGGCGCATGGCCCTCGGCGGGGACAGCGAAACCATCCCGTCCGCCAAGACCGACCCCGTCCTCCCGCTCGCCCGGCAGCTGCGCGCCCGCGGCTACGCCGAAGCCATCGTCATCCCACACTCCTTCCGTACCGCCCGCGCCCCCTTCCTCGCGCGCATCCCGCGGCGCATCGGCCTGCCCGGACACCTCTTCCGCGACTGGATGCTCACCGACATCCGCCGCCCGTCCGTGTCCCCGTCCCCCACCCGCGACCGCCCCACCCACCAAGCCTGGGAAATCCTCGACCTCTTCCGCATCGCCCCCCCCGACGGCAAAATACCCGCCCCCCGCCTCGCCGTCCCCGAAGCCGCCCGCGCCGCCATCCTCTCCCGCATTGCCGACGCCCCGCGCCCGTGGATCGCCCTCGTGCCCGGCGCCGCCCGCGGCCCCGCCAAACAATGGCCCACCGACCACTGGCAAACCCTCCTCCGGTCCATCCACCGGGAAACCCCCGGCACCGCCCTCCTCCTCGGCACCCTCGGCGAAGCCCCCCTCTGCGCCGAAGTCGCCTCCACCGCGCCCGACCACCCCTCCCGCATCCGCGACCTCTCCGGCAAAACCACCCTCGAAGAAATGGCGGCGGCCCTCTCCCTCTCCGACGCCGCCTGCTGCAACGACAGCGGCGGAATGCACCTCGCCGCCGCCGTCGGCACCCCATTGATTGCCTTCTTCGGCATCACCGACCCCGACACCACCGGCCCGCTCGGCTCCGCCCCCATCCGCATTCTCCAGCACTCCTCCCGCCGCACCCGCGACATCCCCCGCAAATCCCCCGAAGCCGAAGCCGCCCTCCGTGCCATCACCCCCCAGGAAGCCCTTTCCTCCCTTCTCCCCCTCCTCCCCTCCAACCCCAAGGAAACCCCATGAGCGAAAACACCCCCGGCACCGACTCCCTCCTCCGCGCCGCCGCCAAACTCATCGCCTCCTCCCGCTACCTCACCGCCTTCAGCGGCGCCGGCATTTCCGTCGAAAGCGGAATCCCTCCCTTCCGCGGCCCCGGCGGCGTCTGGGAGAAATACGATCCCGAGATTCTCGACCTCGACTACTTCCGCGCCCATCCCGAGAAATCCTGGCCCGCCATCCGCGACCTCTTCACCGTATTCCTCGGCACCGGCGACCGTCCCCCCGTCCGCCCCAACCGCGCCCACGACGTCCTCGCCGCCTGGGAGCGCCAAGGCCGCCTCAAATGCACCATCACCCAGAACATCGACGGCCTCCACGCCGCCGCCGGCAGCCGGTCCCTCGTCGAATTCCACGGCCACTGCCGCACCATGACCTGCCTCGACTGCGGCCGCCAGCTGCCCCTCACCGCCGAAACCGTCCGCGACCCCGTTCCCCGCTGCAGCTGCGGCGGTCTCTTCAAGCCCGACTTCGTGTTCTTCGGCGAAGGCATTCCCGCGGCCGCCATGGAAGACGCCGAACACGCCGCCCTCCACACCGACTGCATGATTCTCGTCGGAACCTCCGGCGTCGTCTACCCCGCCGCGGCCATCCCGCCCCTGGCCAAGCGCCACGGCGCGACCATCATCGAAATCAACCCCGTCCCCTCCGACTACACCCCGCGCATCACCGACCTCTTCCTCCCCCTCAAGGCCGCCCCCGCCTTCGACCGCCTCGCCGCCCTCCTCACCGCCTGATTTTTCCCCCGCCGCTTCCTCCCGTCCTGTTCCCCCATCATTTGGCACTACGGTTTTCTTGACAAAACACCCCTCTTCCCCTACTCTCCCCTCCCATGAAAACCATCCTCCGCAACGCCTCCCGCGCCACCCAGCCCGTCTACGACATCGTCTCCGGCCTGTTCACCGGCCCCGGCGCCATCGGCCTCGCCTTCCTCCCGCTCGTCGTCGGTGTCACCACGACCGCCTTCCTCGGCTTCGTCGCCACCGAAACCGGCCGCGCCATCCTCGATGAAATCCGCCGCCGCGGCCGCCCCGCCGCCCCGCGCCCTGCCGCTCCCTCCCTCCGCGGCGCCCCGACCGCCGCCGAACTCGCCGCCGACTGCAAAACGTCCCCCCGCACCCTCGCCGTCCGCCTCCGACTCGGCTCCCGCCTGGCCGACCTCGAACCCACGCTCGACCGGGGTCTCAAGCGCAAAACCGGCCGCATCCGCGGTCGCGCCCCCGGCATGAAGGGATACATTGCCGACGCCCGCCTCTCCATTTCCTACCGGACCCTGATGCGCTACCGGATCCTTGCCAACCGCCTCCGCCAACTCCTTTCCCTCGATCCCCGCCTCCCCCTCGAATGGCTCCTCCCCGGCACCGCCCCCGACCGACCGCTCCCCGCCGACCTGCAGATCTCCTACTCCACCGCCCGCCGCCGTCTGGCCCGCCTGCTCCGCGAGCACCGGAACTTCGACCGCCTCCGCAAGCACGTCGATGCCAAGCTCGGCATCCCCGAACTCCTGACCGTCCGCCGCACCGCCCACCGCACGGAAGAAGCGGCGGAAGCGCACCGGGGCTCCGTGGTTTTGGGAGACTACACGGTGACGGCCACCTCCGAGCGGCTGGAGGCCACGAAGAGGGCGTTTGCCTGTTTCCTGGGCGCCCGCGACCTGCCATCGGCACTGGCCGTCCACCGCGACCGCTTCGCGGCTTGGCTGGCCGCCGGATACGGCGGTTCAAGAGGGCAATCGGAGGGGGCCATGCACTTTTCGCTTGCCACGCGCGCGCGAAGGGGGCATGGAGGGGGGATTGATCTGGCATGAAGAAACACCTCCAGCGCCTCTGGCACCGCTTTCTCGCGCAGGACTGGCTCGCCGTCGCGGCGGCGGCCGGGCTGCTCGCGGGCGGGCTGTGCTTCATCTACTCGGCGTCGTGGCGCGGGGAGGAGACGGGGATCGCCGGGGCGTGGTTCGGGCGGCAGGTGCAGTGGGGCATCGTCGGCGGCGCCGTGGCGCTCGTGCTGGCGCTCTGCGATTACCGGGCCTGGATCCGCGGGGCGTGGTGGCTATGGCTCGCCGCGGTCGGGGGGCTCGCGCTGGTGCTGGTGGCCGGGGTGCGGGTGTACGGGGCGTCGCGCTGGCTCCGCATCGGGCCGGCGCTGCTGCAGCCGAGCGAGTTCGCCAAGGTCGCGCTCGTGGTGCTGCTCGCGCGGGTGCTCGGCGGGGGGGCGATCGGAAAGCGGAGTTTCGCCTTCGTGGCGGTGGCGTTGCTGCTCGCGGCGCCGGTGTTTTTGCTCATCCTGGAGGAGCCGGACCTCGGGACGGCCATGGTCATCCCCCCGACCGTCCTCTTCATGCTCGTCGCTGGAGGCGCCGCCTGGCGCCACTTGTTCGCCATCGGCGCCGCAGGCGCCGCGTGCGCGCCCCTCGGCTGGTTCGTGCTCGGCGACTACCAGCGGGAGCGCATCCTGACGTTTTTGGATCCCTCGCGGGATCCGCTTTCTTCCGGCTGGAACGCGCTGCAGTCGGCCATCGCGGTCGGCTCCGGCGGGCTTTACGGAAAAGGGTTTTTGAACGGGACGCAAAACGTGCTCGGCTTCCTGCCCCGCACGGTTTCGCCCAGCGACTTCATCTTCCCGGTCATCGCCGAGGAGACGGGGTTCATCGGCGCGTGCCTGCTGCTGGCCGCGTACGTGGTGCTCCTCGCGTGCTACCTGCGCGCGGCCGCCGCGGCGCGCGACCCCGAAGGCAGCCTGCTCGCAACTGGAATTGCCGGCTTGTTGTTTTGCCACGCATTTGTGAATATCGGGATGACGGTCGGCCTGCTGCCGATCACGGGGCTTCCGCTCCCGCTGGTCAGCAGCGGCGGCTCGTTCCTGCTGTCCACGCTGGCGGGATTCGGGCTGGTGCAGAGTGTCTGCGTGCACCGTCGCACGGACAAGGAACGTTGAAATGTTTGAATGGTTGAAAAGGATCGTCTTGAAAAAGAAAGTCAAAAGGGAAATCATCGTCAACGCCGAGCGGCTCGAAACCCGCGTGGCCATCCTCGAGGACGGCCACCTCGAGGAGTTCCACGTCGAGCGGCCCAGCGAGGAGCGCATCGTCGGCGGCATCTACAAGGGCCGCATCCAGAACCTCGAGGACGGCCTCCAGGCCGCCTTCATCGACATCGGCATGAAGAAGAACGCCTTCATCCACTACTGGGACATGATCCCCGAGGACGCCGCCCGCCTCGAAGCCGAGGAAGGCATCGCCTCCAACCGCCCCCGCAAGAAGAAGGCCGAACCCGGCGAGATGGCCAAGCTCTTCCCGCCCGGCTCCGAGATCATCGTCCAGGTCACCAAGGGCCCCATCTCCACCAAGGGCCCGCGCGTCACCGCCAACCTCTCCATCCCCGGCCGCTACCTCGTCATGATGCCCGGCTCCAAGCTCAAGGGCGTCTCCCGCAAGATCGAGGACCCCAAGGAACGCGAGCGCCTGAAGAAGGCCCTCAAGCGCCTGCCCATGCCCACCAACATCGGGTTCATCATCCGCACCGCGGGCGACGGCGCGCGGGGCACCTCCTTCGTGCGCGACCTGCGCGGGCTGCTCGACACGTGGCAGAAGATCGAGGACGGCATCAAGAACAAACCCGCCCCCTGCTGCCTCTACTCCGAGCCCGACCTCGTCGAGCGCGTCGTGCGCGACTCCCTCACCGAAGACATCGACCGCATCGTCATCGACGACCGCGAAACCTTCGAGCGCATCCGCGACATGACCTCCCGCATCTCCCGGCGCGCGCGCAACCGCGTCAAGCTCTACGACGGCCCCGCGCCCATCTTCGAGCAATTCGACTGCGAGCGGCAGCTCGACGCCGTCTACCGTCGGAAAGTCTGGCTCAAGTCCGGCGCCTACCTCTACTTCGACGAAACCGAAGCCCTCGTCGCCATCGACGTCAACACCGGCCGGCACAAAGGCGGCAAGACCCAGGAAGAAAACATCCTGCAGGTCAACACCGAAGCCGCCGTCGAGATCGCCCGGCAGCTGCGGCTCCGCAACGTCGGCGGCCTCGTCGTCATCGACTTCATCGACATGAAGCAGAAGAAGAACCAGACCGCCCTCCACCGCACCCTCAAGGAAGCCCTCCAGAAAGACAAGGCCCGAACCAACGTCCTGCCCGTCTCCCAGCTCGGACTCATCGAGATGACGCGCCAGCGCATGGAAGAATCCCTCCGCGCCGCCAACTACTCCGACTGCCCCTACTGCCGCGGCCGCGGCAAGGTCCTCTCGACCCTGTCCATGTCCGTCCGCATCCAGCGCCGCATCCTGGAGATCATGAAGCGCCACCAGGGCCAGACCCTTCCCCTGCGCATCGCCGTGAACCCCATGATCATGGACCGCCTCCGCCGCGAAGACGAACAAGTGCTCATCGACCTCGAGCGCCGCTGCGGCACCCAGCTGACCTTCGTCTCCGACAGCAACCTGCACATCGAAGAATTCCGCATCGGCAACGGCGCCACCGGCGAACTCCTCTACGACGGCCACGACCACGAGTGACCGGCGGCAAAGCCCCCGACACCGCCCGCGCGCCCCCGCCGGCCGCGGGCGTTTTTGTGTCTTCCCCCATTTTTGCGATTACGGGAAAACCTGCCAAAAACCGCCAATTTCACCCCATCCTTCCCGCCATGAACATCCCCCCCCCTTCCCCCTGCGGATTGATGTTTTCCCCTTGTACAGCGTAAAGTCAAAATATTCGTCTTTGTCGGCGGACAGGGCGGGCAGTCCCCTGCCCGCCGTGAGAAGGGGGTGTGGCATGAAGGCAAATCCATGCGCAAAACAGGCGCACGGCGGCGAAGGGACTCGCCGCCCTGCCACGAAAACATCCGGTTGCGCGTGGACGGCGGGAGGGGGGGCGTGGTAGGGTGGGGGCATGAAAACGGTCTTGAGAGAGTTGGCGGAGGCGTTGGCGGGGAAGGGGTGGAAGCTGGCGACGGCGGAGTCGTGCACGGGAGGGTTGATCGGCGGGGCGCTGACGTCGTTGCCGGGGAGCTCGGCGTGGTATCTGGGCGGGGTCGTGGCGTACGCGAACGAGGTGAAGACCGCGCTGCTGGGGGTGCCGGAGGAGGTGCTCGCACGGCATGGCGCGGTCAGTCCTCAAACGGCCCGGGCGATGGCGCAGGGAGTGCTGGAGCGGACCGGGGCGGACGTGGCGGTGGCCGTCACCGGCATCGCGGGGCCGGGCGGGGGGACGGCGCGGAAGCCGGTCGGACTCGTCTACATCGGCGTGGCGCGGCGGGGACGGCGGGCGGTGGCGCGGAAGTTCCTGTCGGCGGAGGGGACGCGGAAGGGGGTGCGGGAGGAGACGGTGCGGGAGGCGGTCAGGGCGGTGTTGGAAGCGGTGCGCTGAGTGGGGGAGAGCGAGGGGGATGGAGGGGAATTTTTCATGGGCTTCAGGATGGTGGAAACACGGGGAAAGTATTCGTGTTTTCCTTGATATCGCGAGCTGGTCGAACGGGCGCGCAAGGGGACGGGATGGGGATGGGGCGGAGGGGGGTGGGGCGAGCCCTCCGGGCGAGCCGCATGGGTGGGGGACGAACGGGATTGGAAGCGGCTCGCACGGAGTGCCCCTCCCAAGGAGGGGCAACGGCGCTTGCGTTACACGGCCGGGATGGGCGGGGGCGTCAAACGGAGGCCGGGCGCGCGGCGGCATCCCAGGCCGCGGAGAGTTCCCGGGCGGCCTGGGCGGGGTCGGGCGCGGAGGCGACAGCGGATACGACGAAGAAGCCGGCGACGCCCGTGGCGGCCAGGGCCGGCAGGTCGGCGGTCTTGACGCCGCCGCCGACCACCACCGGGACCGGGGACAGGCGCGCCAGGGAGCGCAGTTCGTCCAAGCTCCGCACGATGACCTGGCCCGTCTCTTCGTCGAGGCCACAGTCGGTCTTGGTGGGGGTGGGGTGGAGCGGGCCGGCGCCGAGGTAGTCGATGTCCCGGAGGGCGCCGGGGCGGCGCACGAAGTCCAGCAGGTCGCGCGTGGGCGCGGAGAGGCCGACGACGGCGTCCTCGCCGAGGTACTCCCGGCAGACGTCGGCGGGAATGTCGGTCTGGCCGACGTGGATGCCATCGACCTTGTAGCCGCGCTTGCGGGCGGCGAGGACGACGTCGAGCCGGTCGTCCACCAGCAGGGCCGTGCGGTCCGACAGGCCGAGGCTCCCGAGGACGTCGGCGCATTCGCCGCAGAGGCGGACGAGTTCGCCGGCGGAGGCGGTCTTGGAGCGGATCTGGATGCAGGTGAAGCCCGCGGCGGCGGCGTCGGCGACGATGCCGGGCACGGGGCGGCCTCCGGTGTTTTCGGGGCCGACGACGAGGTACTTGGCGATGGAGAAGCGCGCGCGCATGCCGTTCATTCCGCGCCTCCTTCCGGGCGGGCGAGGGCGGCTTCGAGGCGGTCGAGCTTGCCGTCCATGGTGCGGGTGTAGCCGGGACGGATGTCGGCCTTGAGCACGACCTCGGTCCGGATGCCCTTGGAGGCGAGGACGAAGGTCGCGTCCTTGACGACGCGCATGACCTCGTCCCACTCGCCCTCGATTTCGGTGAACATCGAGTAGGTGCGGTTGGGCAGGCCGGAGGAACGGATGACGCGGACGACTTCCGCGACGTCGGCGGCGAGTTCGTCTCCGGTGCCGCAGGGGGCGATGCAAAGGGCGACCAGGGTGTTCACGGGCAGACCTCCGGGTTCATGGGCATGGCGGCGATCCCGGCGGGGGACGCCTGGTGGAGTTCGTCGAGGAAGCGCGGCTGGAAGGCGCCGGGGCCGGACGTGGCAGCGGCGGCGCGCTCCGCGGCGAGGTTGTAGAGGCAGGTCGCGGCGAGCGCGGCGGCCAGGGGATCGGCAACGGCGGCGTAGACCGCCATGACGCCGCCCAGCGAGCAGCCGCCGCCCGTCACCAGGCCCAGGCGGTCGGAGCCGCCGGGACAGCGTACGGCGACGCGGCCGTCGGTGACCAGGTCGGCCGCGCCGGACACGGCGACGGCGCCGCCGGAATGGCGGGCGACCGCGACGGCGGCCGGCAGGGCGTCCTCGACGGAGTCGTGGGAGTCGACGCCCTTGACGCGGCTGGCGGCGGTGCGGCCGGTATCCAGCCCCCAGAGGGCGGCCAGCGCGATGATTTCCGAGGCGTTGCAGCGGACGATGGGCGGCGGGGTGGCCTTGAATCCGGCCAGGACCGACATGCGGATTTCGCCCATGCCGATGCCCACGGGGTCGAGCACCCAGTTCTTGCGCAGGGCATGGAGTTCGCGCGCCGTGGCGGGAAGGGTCTCGGCGTAGAAGGGGAAGATGGTGCCCATGTTGATGTAGAGGGCGCCGCCGGCCCGGGCCATGGCCACGCCCTCGTCGGGCATGTAGACCATCGCCGCCGATCCGCCGGCCGCGAGCTGGGCGTTCGCGACGAAGTTGATGGTCACCGTGTTGGTGATCGACGGGGCCAGCGGCGTTTCCGCCCGCACGCGGCGGGCCGCCTCCTCCACCGAGCGGCGGAGGGAGTTTTCGAGTTTTGCCAAGTCCATGTGCATTCTCCTGAAGTTGGATGGCCCGACAGCATGGACGCGGACCCCGCCGCAGGCAAGCCAAAACACGTGGCCCGTGGCGAGTGGCGAGTGGGTGCATTTGTGCAAGGGGCTGTCCCGACTGCGTCCGCGTCCGGGCCTGCCAAGGGGAGCGGAGGGGCGGGGGCGAACCGGAGACAGCCCCTCGCCCTCTTTTGGAAACAGGAAAATCCTTGATGTTTTCCTCCTTTTTCTCCCATCCTCCCAACCATGAACGACAGGCGATTTCCGCCGCTGCCGATCCGGCAGTCGGGGCCTGCCGGGGGGGGCGCCCGACGGCATTGTCCCGGGCGCCTGCCGCCGGCGCCCTCGCCGTCGTCCGCGTCCGGGCCTGCCGGGGGGGCGGAGGGGCGGGGCGAAGCGGAGAGGCGTCCGGGGGGGGCGATTTTTGCCCTTCCGGACGGGCGCCGGAAACGGTAGAACGGGGTCATGCCGATACCCGTTCCATCCGAGTCCGAACCGTCTCCGCCCGCCCGCCTGGGGATGGTCCTCGAAGGCGGCGGGATGCGGGGGCTGTTCAGCGCGGGGGTTCTCGACACGCTCCAGGGGGCGGGGGTGCGGGTGGACGGCATCATCGGCGTGTCGGCGGGGGCGGCCTTCGGCTGCAACTGGAAATCGCACCAGCCCGGCCGGGCCCTGCGATACAACGTCCGGTTCTGCCGCGATCCGCGCTACGGTTCGTTCCGGTCCTGGTTCCGGACGGGAGACCTCTTCGATGCCGGATTCTGCTACCGGACCCTCCCCCGCGAGCTCGATCCCTTCGATGCGGCCGCCTTCGAGGCCGATCCGTGCCGGTTCTGGGTGGTCGCGACGGACGCCGACACGGGCGAAGCGGTCTGCCCGGAAATCACGGTGGCCGACGGGCAGGCGTTCGAGTGGTTCCGCGCATCGGCCTCCATGCCGATCGTTTCCCGGCCCGTGCCCATTGCCGGGCGCCGCTTCCTGGATGGGGGGATCGCCGATCCGATTCCCCTGGCGCGGTCCGAATCGATGGGGTTTGCGCGGAACCTCGTCGTCCTGACCCAGCCCGAGGGCTACCGGAAGGCGCGTTCGCGCCTGCTCCTGCCGGTCCTTTCGGGGCTGTTCCTGCGGCGGTTGCCGGCGGTGGCCGCGGCGCTGGCGGCGCGGCCGGGCGTCTACAACCGCGCGCTGGAGCACGTCGCGTCGCGGGCCGCCGCCGGTGCCGCGTTCGTCATCCGTCCCGGCGCCCCCCTGCCGGTCGGCCGCACCAGCCGTTCTCCCGAGGCCCTCCGGCGCACCCATGCCCTGGGGCAGGAGGCCGCCGTCCGGGCTCTTCCCGCCCTCCGCAGGTGGCTTGACAAGGGGGGGGCGGACGGGGAAAATGGGGTTTTCATGTAGAAGGGAACGAGCATGTCCGAAGAAGTCAGCAAAGTGGTGTGGGATTGGCGCAACCCGGCGCCGAAGAAGGCCGCGGGGCGGTCGGTGGCGGGGTATGTCGTGCAGCTGGTCGTCATGGCCGGCATCGGGGCGGCGTTCTGGTGGTGGCTCAAAAAGCCGGTCGGTGCGTACGTGGTGTGGGGCATCGCGGCGGTGCTGCTGCTCGGCATCCTCGGTTGCAAGCCGGTGCTGCGCGCCTTCGCGGCGGTCGAGAAGGGGCTCGTCGTCGGGATCGGGACCGCGGTGACGTGGGTGATGCTCACGCCGATCTACTTCATCGTGTTCTCCTTCGGGCGGCTCTGCCAGCTGCTCGCCGGAAAGGACGCCCTGGGGCGGCGCTTCGACCCGAAGGCGGCGACGTACTGGACCCAGCACGACAACCGGGACACCGCGGCCCGCTACCAGAAGGGGTATTGAGATGGACATCCTCGGAATCAGCGCCTACTACCACGACTCGGCCGCCTGCCTCGTCCGCGACGGGAAGATCGTCGCCGCCGCCCAGGAGGAGCGTTTTTCGCGCAAGAAGCACGATCCGGGCTTCCCCCGCCACGCGGTGGAGTACTGCCTGGCGGAGGGCGGGATCGGCCGCGGCGGCTCGCTCGGCGCGGTCGCGTTCTACGACAAGCCGTCGCTCAAGTTCGGGCGGCTCCTGGAGACGTACATGGGGACGGCGCCCGGCGGATGGCGGTCGTTCATGGCCGCGATCCCGGTGTGGATGAAGGAGAAGCTCTGGATCCCGATGCACATCGAGGAGGAGCTCGACCGCCTCGGCGTGAAGGTCGAGGAGGATTTCTATTTTCCCGAGCACCACGAGTCGCACGCGGCCAGCGCGTTCTATCCGTCGCCGTTCCGGAAGGCCGCGGTCCTGACCCTCGACGGGGTCGGGGAGTGGGCGACGACGACGGTCGGCCTGGGCGAGGGCCACAAGCTGACGCTGCTGGAGGAGATGCGGTTCCCGCACTCGATCGGGCTGCTGTATTCGGCGTTCACGTACTTCACGGGGTTCAAGGTCAACTCGGGCGAGTACAAGCTGATGGGGCTCGCGCCGTACGGGAAGCCGAAGTACGTCAGGGAAATCCTCGACAACCTCGTCGACGTCAAGCCCGACGGCTCCTTCCGCATGGACATGCGCTACTTCTCCTACGCGGACGGCCTGCGCATGACCAACGACCGCTTCGCCAAGCTCTTCGGCGGCCCCGCGCGCAAGCCGGAAAGCGAAATCACGCAGCGCGAAATGGACCTCGCCGCGTCGATCCAGGTCGTCACCGAGGACATCGTCCTCAAGATGGCGCGGCACGCGCGCGAGGTCACCGGCTGCGACAGCTGCTGCATGGCCGGCGGCGTCGCGCTCAACTGCGTCGCGAACGGGCGGCTCCTGCGCGAGAAGGTCTTCGACCATCTCTGGATCCAGCCCGCCAGCGGCGACGCGGGCGGGGCGCTCGGCGCGGCGCTGGCCGTCTGGCACAACGCCAAGGGCAACCCGCGCGAGGCCGACGGCGTCCACGACGCCATGCAGGGCGCCTACCTCGGGCCGGAGTTCGACGACGGCGAAATCCGCGCCTACCTCGACGCCAAGGGCTACGTCTACGAGTACCACGGCGAGCGCGGCGAGCGCGCCAGGCGCATCGCCCAGCTCATCGCCGGCGAGAAGGTCGTGGGCTGCCTGCAAGGGCGCATGGAGTTCGGTCCGCGCGCGCTCGGCAACCGGTCGATCCTCGGCGACGCGCGCTCGCCCAAGATGCAGTCGATCATGAACCTGAAGATCAAGTACCGCGAATCGTTCCGCCCGTTCGCGCCGTCGGTGCTGGAGGAGCGGGTGGGGGACTTCTTCGAGATGGAAGGCCCCTCGCCCTACATGCTCCTCGTCGCGCAGGTCCGCAAGGACCGCCTCAAGGCGCCGCCCGCCAACGTGGAGGACCTGCCCATGATGGAACGCCTCCACCTGCTGCGCAGCGACGTCCCGGCCATCACGCACGTGGACAACTCCGCGCGGGTGCAGTCGGTGACGGCGGAGACGAATCCGGATTACTACGCGATCCTGAAGGAATTCGAGTCGATGACCGGCTACGGCATCGTGATCAACACGTCGTTCAACGTCCGCGGCGAACCGATCGTCTGCACGCCCGAGGACGCCTACCGCTGCTTCATGCGCACCGAAATGGACGCCCTCGTCCTCAGCGGCTGCATCCTCCTCAAGGAAAACCAGCCCGAGTGGAAGGAAACCAAGGAGTGGAAGAAGGACTACGTGCTGGACTAGAAATCTAGATTTCTAGATATCTAGATTTCTAGGCGAGCCCCCCCGATTTCGAGACACTGGAGAAGACCCCATGAGATTCCTGAAACACCTCGGTCGCCTGCTGGGAGAACTGTTCGGACTGGCGAAGCGCCACAAGATCTGGTGGATCATCCCGCTGGTGGTGCTGCTGTTGCTGGTGGCGCTGGTGATCGTCGTCAGCCAGAGCTCCGCGCCGTTCATCTACACGATCTTCTGATTCCCGGAACCCCGCACGACCTGCCCGGTGCAGGGGGGGGCACCGCGGAAGGGGGGGCGGACAGGCCGCGTCAGGCGCGGCGGCGGTTGCGGGCGACGATGGCGGCCGCGACGGCGGCCCAGAACAGCGTCATCGCCACGCTCAGCGCCCACACCTTGAACCATCCGATCGCGTACACCAGCGTGAAGGCGAACGCCGTCCAGAGCCCCCCGCCCATGAACGGCTCGTGCAGCAGCTGCTTGTAGCCGAACGAAGCCGCCGCCACCGTCCGGTGCTCCGGGTCCACCGTGCGCAGCAGCAGCAGCCCCGTCGCCGTGACCCCCGTCGACTGCCCGAACTCCGCGATCGCCCGCTCGAACCACGCCTCGCGGAACAGCCGCGGCGCCAGATGCACCACCATCAGCAGGCTCAGCAGCGTCCCCGCCAGGCAGATCGCCAGCAGCGGCAGCCAGTTCGCCGCCACCACCGACAGCTTGATCGTCGCCACCGCCGACAGCACCAGGTAGTCGAGCGCCGCGCCCGAAATCCGCTGCATCTGACCGTGGTCCACCAGCAGCGACCCGCCGCACGCCCGCACCGCCTCCTGCATCAGCACCCCGCCGATCATGCACAGCGGGAACAGCGGGAACCCCTGGAACAGCCGGTGCTCCGCGTCGGGGAAGAGCGCGACCTCGCCCGCCTTCAGCCCTTCCAGCGCGAGCCAGCCGATCCCCACCGCCAGCCCCACCACCGCGATGTGCCACGCCAGCGAGTCCACCGAGTCGCATACCACCGTCTGGCGGCCGGCCGCCGGGCGCGCGTCGGGCGGATGGATGCCGCGCCGCTCGAACAGGGGGCGCTCCTCGAACGAGCGGACTTCCTGCACGTAGCCGCGCCGGTGCGCCCAGTTGACGAGCGCCATCCCCAGCACCACGCCCACGATCATCCCCACCGTCGCCACCGTCACCCCCAGGTCGATGCCGTCCGGCCAGCCGCACGCCCGGAAACTCTCCGCCATGCCGCCGACCGTACCGTGCCCGCCCTGGAAGCCGATTTCCAGCAGGTTCCCGAACGCCGGCGGCACCCCGAACAGCGGCGCCAGCAGGAACCCCGCCAACCCCAATCCCAGCACGTACTGCCCCCACGCCAGCAGCTGCCCGAAGCACAGCTGCGGGAACGCCAGCCGCAGCGACGGCCCCAACGTCGGCACCGCCACCCCGAGGAACAGCGCCGCGAAGATGATGTTGATCAGGAACCCCGGGCACGACCGCACCGCCGCCACCCATTCCTCCGGCACGAGCCCCGGGAACGCCGTCATCAGCGCGAGGCCGAGCAGGCCGCCGATGACCGAACTCGGCAGGTACAGCCGCTGGAGGAAGGGGAGCCGCACGCGCAGGATTTTCCCGCACACGAGCAGCACGGAAAGGAAAACGAAGACAGGAACCGCAATCATGCCGCCGACTCTACGGCCGCCCCGCTCCCCCGTCAAGCCGTGGCCGCGGCAGGGGTCCAGCGGGGGCGCATCTCTGGTTTGTACACTCCCGCCAGCCCATGTCGGGAGGAAGGAAGAAGGAAGCGTCAGGCCGGCCTTCGGTAGAGGCCGTCCAGTTCGCCGTTGGTGTACCACACGTACAGTTCGAGGAACGCCGCGAAGCCCGTTTTCGACCAGAACTGCCCCCGCCGCTTGAACCGGTTCTGGTTCTGCGAGCACTGCGATTCCATCGCG
>JAFXQI010000027.1 GCA_017527155.1 Kiritimatiellia bacterium | reverse complement strand
GGTGACGCGCCTGGTGCGGGCGGTGGAGCAGAAGCTGGGGATCATGCGGATGGTGACGATCCGGCACATCCAGCCGCCCAAACCGGGGCGGGGACGGCGGCGGAAAACGAAGGAAAACCCAATGGATTCCTTGATATCGCGGGTATCCCGGGGCGGGATGGAAGTGATGGCGGACGAAGGGCGGAGCCGGGCGTTCTGGGAGGCGATCCGGAAGGTGCTGGGGGAGACGGAACCGGATGCGGAGACGCGGCGGCTGCAATCGGACATCCGGGACTGGCTGAACGCCCCGCTGGAAGCGCGGCGGAACCGGCGGAGGTAGCGGCGGAGCCGGCTACACGCCGTACGGGGCGAGGGCCTCGCGCCAGCGGGCGCGGATGGATTCCCAGGTATAGGACGCCTGCATCCGGGCCCGCCCGGCGGAGCCAAGGGCGGCGGCGCGGGCAGGGTCGGCGGCCAGCCGGAGGATGGCGTCGGTCATGGCGTCGAGAGACACCAGTTCGGCGTCGGTGCCGGGGACGAGATCGATGCCTTCGGCAGCCTTCGGGGTCGCGACGAGGGGTTTGCCGGCGCCCAGGAATTCGAGGATCTTCAGGCGGGTGCCGCCTCCGCTCTCGACGGGCGCAATCGCGATGTCCGCGGCGGCGAGCCAGAGGGGGACCGAGGGGACCCGTCCCAACCAACGCAGCGCGGGATGCCCCACGCCCGCCGGAAGGCCCGGACCGCCGCCGTTAGCCCAGCAGACGAAGCGCCCCGGCGCCCGGCGTTCGAGAGCGGGGAGGAGGTGGCCGGCGATGAAGCGCAGGGCATCGGCGTTCGGGGCATAGTCCGTCTTGCCCATGAAATAGAGGACGGTTTTGCCGGCGTCCTGCGCACGGAGGGCGGCGGCTTCGGCGCTGGGGACGGGGGGGCGGCCGGCGACGGTGACGCCGTTGGGCACGACGCGGAGTTTGGCAGACGGCACGCCGTAGCCGCGGCGGAAGCGTTCCGCGTCGGCATCGGAGCAGCAGAACACCAGCTCCGACTCCGCCAGCGCCCGCCGTTCCGCTGCCGCGACGAGCCGCGTGAAGGGGTGGCGCGGGCCTAAGCGTTCGGCGATGGTCGCGGCATCGACGTTCTGCGCGTCGAGCACCCGCGGGATGCCCAGTCCATCGAAGGGGGAATGGCACCAGATGGAAGCGGTGACGATGACCGACGGCCTGTGTTCCAGGACCCAGCGCCGGACCAGACGGCGGTTGGCCGGCCAGCGGAAGTTGAACATGCCCCAGTTGATGCCGCGCTTGCGGCGTCCGAAATCGGTCGGGAACCCCGCCCCGGGGAAACCCGGGTGCGCCGGAGCCGGCTGGAGGAGGGCGACCCGCGGGGCCAGCGCGCGCAGGAGTTCCCCGACGCGACGGCGCCCGCCGCTCGATTCGTCCTGCACCGGATACCACGACACCACCAGGGCGCCGCCGGGCGACAGCTGTTCCGTACCTGGGTCCATGGCGGCATCATAGCCGCGGGCGGAATCGCACGCCAGCCCCAATTCACGGCGGCTTGCACGGGGGCGGGACGGTGCGGTATAACGCCTGGCATGGAGAATTCCGGAACCATCGGACGGGACGGACGGCTGCTGGGCGTCGATTACGGCGAACGGCGGACCGGCATCGCCATCAGCGACGGGACACGCACCATCGCCTTCCCCCGCGAAACCCTCGAGTGCCCGCACATCGAACAGGCGGCCGCCGCCGTCGCGCGCATCGCCGCCGCCGAGAAGGTCGCCGGAATCGTCGTCGGCTGGCCGCTGAACATGGACGGCAGCGAGGGGCCGCGCACCGCACGGACGCGCCAGTTCATGGACGAGGTCGCCAAGCGCACGGACATCCCGCTGGAGCGGTGCGACGAGCGGCTCAGCACGCGCATCGCCGAGGACGCGCTCATCGAGGCCGGCACGCGCCGGGAGAAGCGGCGGCAGGTCGTCGACAAGCTGGCGGCGCAGGTGATTCTGCAAGGCTATCTCGACCGGGCCGCGTTCGCCGCGGGCTCGGAGGAGTTTCCCTGATGCCGCCCTGGCCCGACGAGGAAACCCCGCGCACGCCGCCGCCGCCGGGCGGACGCCGCTACCGGCTCTGCATCGCGTACGACGGGACCGATTTCTCCGGCTGGCAGTTCCAGCCCGGCCGCCGCACCGTGCAGGGGGCCATCGAGGGGGCCCTGTCGAAGCTCACCGGCGAGACGGTGCGGGTCCACGCCTGCGGACGCACCGACGCGGGGGTCCACGCCGCCGGGCAGACCGCCCATCTCGATCTCGCCCGGCCGTGGGAGGCCGCCGCCTTGCAGAAAGGGCTCAACGCGCTCCTTCCCGACGATGTGCGCATCCTCCGGCTCGCGCGCGCGAAATCCATCTTCCACGCACGCTACGACGCCAAAGGCAAGGAATACCGCTATACCGTCTGGAACGCCCCCGTCGAGAACCCCCTCCTCCGGCGGCAGGCGTTGCACATCCGCACCCCGCTCGACCTCGCCGCGATGCGCCGCGCGGCCGCGATGCTGGAGGGAACCCGCGACTTCGCCGCCTTCTCCGCCAACCCGCACCGGGAGATCGGCGGGACCGTCCGGACGCTGCGGCGCCTCGCCGTATCCCGCCGCGGACCGCTCGTGACGATTTCCGCCGTCGGCGACGGCTTCCTCTACAAGATGGTCCGCAGTCTCGCCGGCCACCTCCTGCGCGTGGGACGCGGCGCGGTGCCGGCGGACGAAACCCTCCCCATCCTCGAGAGCCGCGTCCGGACCGCCCGCGTCGAAACCGCCGCCGCCAGGGGTCTGTGCCTCTGGCGGGTCTTCTACGGCCGGCTCCCCTGACGGGGGATGGCCGGAGGAGAACCCGGCCGCGCGCGGCGCGGGCCGACCCAGGTGCAAGATCGTTTTGGGGTGTACCCTCCATTCGCGATATCAAGGAAACCATTCGGATTCTGCCCGAATTTCCCCCATCCCCCCCCCATGAACAATCTTCCTGTCTGCAGGACCGTTTCGTGGCGTTGGATACAAGGTCCCGAAATTTGGATGAGCGGCCTTTGCACCCGGTACGGGCAATGCAGCGACGGTCCCCCCCGCCGTCGGTGGTGTCTTGTCCGCCCCCCCCTCGGGCCGGAAAACCGCCCGAAAAACCGGATTGACTTCGTGGCAAGGGACGGGTATGGTACGCGGCGTTTTGCTTTCGGTGCGGCCGCGGCGACGGCGGCACCGGCGTTCTTTGTCACGGCCAGGCATGCCGCCATCGCGGGCGGCGTTGCGTGGTTGCGGAGTGCCAGTTTATGGGCATTGCCCGATGGTGTAATGGCAGCACACGACCCTTTGGAGGTCAGAGTCAAGGTTCGAATCCTTGTCGGGCAACCACTGCGGGCCGGGGCCAGGAATGCAAAACGTTTCGCCACAAATCAAGAGTACAATGGAAACCGCCATCAAGATTTTTTCGGGCAACGCCCACAGGGACCTCGCCGCGCGCATCGCGGCAAGGGTCGGCATTCCGCTGTCCTCCGCCTCCGTGACGAAGTTCCCGGACGGCGAAATCTCCGTGACGATCGAGGAGACGGTGCGCGGCCGCGACGTGTTCCTCGTCCAGCCCACCGGCCTCAAGCCCAACGAGTACCTGATGGAGTTGCTCATCCTGACGGATGCCGCCCGCAGGGCCTCGGCCAAGCGCATCACGGCCGTCATGCCCTTCTTCGCCTACGCGCGCCAGGACCGCAAGGACCGCTCGCGCGTGCCCATCTCGGCGAAGCTCGTCGCGAACCTGCTCGTCGCCGCCGGCGTGGACCGGGTGCTGACGATGGACCTGCATTCGCCGCAGATCCAGGGGTTCTTCGACATCCCGGTGGACCACCTGTTCGCGGCGCCGCTCTTCGTCCGCTACATCCGCGAGTCGATGGATTCGGCGAACCTGACGGTGCTGGCCCCGGACGCGGGGGGGCTGAAGGCGGCGTACACGTTTTCGAAGCTGATCGGTTCGGGCCTGGCGCTCGCGGGCAAGCACCGCTGCACGGCGGAGGAGGTCGAGGCGATGGAGATCGTCGGCGACGTCTCCGGCCGCGACTGCCTGCTGGTGGACGACATGACGACCACCGCCGGCACGCTCTGCGCCGCCGCCGGCATGGCCAAGGCCAACGGCGCGAAGAGCATCCGCGCCATCGTCAGCCACTGCCCGATCACGGAGCTGGGCATCGAGCGCCTCAAGGCCTCGCCCATCGAGGAGCTGATCACCACGGACAGCCTGCCCCAGCAGCCCTGGGACGGCTTCCCCATCACGGTCCTTTCCATCGCCGAGCTGCTCGGCGATGCCATCAAGCGCATACACGGGGACGAAACCGTCTCCCGCCTTTTCGAGATCCACCAAGGGAGATAAAATGAAAGAGACGAAACTGACAGCCAAACCGCGCACGGCCAAAGGCAAGGCCGCCGCCGGACGCATGCGCCGCCAGGGGAATTTCCCCGCGGTCGTGTACGGCGCGGGCCGCCCCGGCACCGACATCGAGCTCAACGAGCACGATTTCGTCATGCTCCTGCGCAAGCACCGCAGCGAGAACATGATCGCCGACCTCGAAATCGAGGGCTCCGGCAAGACCCTCAAGGTCATGCTCAAGGCCATGCAGCACCACCCGCTGACCGGCCGCGTGATCCACGTGGACTTCTACGAAATCGACATGTCCCGCAAGATCGACATCGAAATCCCGATCCGCCTCGAAGGCGACGCCACCGGCGTGGTCAACGAGGGCGGCATCCTCGAGCACGTCCTGCGCACCCTTTCCGTGCAGTGCCTGCCGGGCGACATGATCGAGGAGGCGGTCCTCGACGTCACGAACCTCTCGGTCGGCAAGACCCTGCACGTCCGCGACATCCCGCTCGACCGCGCCAAGTACAAGGTGCTCGACGACGACGACCAGGTGGTCGCCGCCATCGCCGCCCCGCGCAAGGAAGAGGAAGCCGCCCCCGCGGCCGCCGAAGCCGCCGCGCCCGAAGTCATCACCGAGAAGAAGCCCGCCGCGGAAGCGGAAGGCTGACACGCAACGGCCGGCGCCCGCGGCCCCCCCCGCGGCGGCGCCCCCGGAGACGACGGCGGATGAAACTGGTGATGGGACTCGGAAACCCCGGTCGGGAGTACGCCCGCTCGCGCCACAACGCGGGCTGGATGGTGCTCGACCGCTTCGCCGAGCGGCACGGCGCGGCCTTCCGCCGCCCCTGCCTCAAGTCCTACCAGTCCGCCAAATGCTCCATCGAGGGCGCCGGGACCGTCCTGCTCGTCAAACCGCTCACCTACATGAACTGCAGCGGGGACATCCTCCCCTCCCTCATGCGCAAGGGCGGCCTGACCGCGAAGGACCTGGTCGTGGTGGTCGACGACGTCCACATCCCCGCCGGCACCCTGCGCATCCGCGCGCAGGGCAGCGCCGGCGGGCACAACGGACTCAAGTCGGTCATCGAGCGCGCCGGATCGGACGCCTTCGTCCGCATCCGCGTCGGCGTCGGCGAACAGGAAGAAGGAAAAAGTTTGACGGACCACGTCCTGGAACGTATGGATGCAGGCGCCTTCCGCACGCTGGCCGAAACGGCCGACCGCGCCGCGGAAGCGCTCGACTGCCTGCTTGCCGAGGGCGTGGAGCCGGCCATGAACCGCTACAACGGATGAGGAGAACAACACCGTGAACAAATACGAAGCCATGATCATCTTTCAGGAATCCCTGAAAGACACCGACTGCGACGAGGCCGTCGAGGCCGTCCGCGCGGAAATCGAAAAACTCGGCGGCAAGATGACCAGCGCCACCCGCCTGGGCAAGCGCGAATTCGCCCGCGAAATGAAGAAACAGCAGGGCGGCCACTACGTCCTGCTCGCCTTCCAGCTCGACGGCGCCCAGGTCGCCCCCCTGCACGCCCGCCTCAAACTCAACCCGCAGGTGTTCCGCATCCAGGTGGTGCACGCCCCTGCCGCCGCACCCGCCAAGGAACCCGCAGATGGCGTCGCTCAATAAAGTCTTCCTCATCGGGAACCTGACCCAGGACCCCGACCTGCGCCGCATCCCCGCCGGCACCGCCGTCTCCACCCTGCGGCTCGCCGTCAACGAGGCCTACCTCTCCAAGGCCGGCGAGCGCGTCGAGCGCACCGTCTACGTCGACGTCGACGTCTGGGACCGCCAGGCCGAGAACTGCCAGCAGCACCTGTCCAAAGGCTCCCCCGTCTTCATCGAGGGCCGCCTCCAGATGGACCAGTGGGAAGACCGCGAGACCCACGTCAAGCGCTCCCGCCTCAAAGTCCGTGCCGACCGCGTCCAGTTCCTCGGCGGCCGCCGCGGCGCCGCCGGCGCACCCGCGCCCGCCCCCGCCGCCTCCGCCCCGCCGCCCCCGCAGGCCCCCGCCTACGAAGAGCCCCTCTCGAAACCCGGCGACGAAGAAGACGTCCCTTTCTAAACATGGAGTAAAACCACGATGATCAAGAAAAGCAGCAAGAAACGCCCCGCCCGCGACCCGCTCGAAGAGCGCTCCCGCAAACGCAACCGCATGCTCAAGGCCGACCAGCAGGTCGATTACCGCGACTACGAATTCCTCAAGAAATTCATGACCGAGCGCGGCAAGATCCTCCCCGGCCGCATCACCGGCGCCAACGCCCACCAGCAGCGCCAGGTCAAGCGCGCCATCCGCCGCGCCCGCGTCATGGGCCTGTTGCCCTGAGCCGCGCGCGGACCCATCCCCCCAACACACACAACGCACCCCGAAAGGAGCACAACCCACCATGGGCAAACCCATCGAAGTCATTCTCTTGGAAGATGTCGAAGGCCTCGGCCGCTCCGGCGACGCCTGCAAAGTCAAGGCCGGCTACGCCCGCAACTACCTCTTCCCCCGCAAGGCCGCCGTCGTCATGACCCCCGGCACCAAGCGCCTCATCGAAAAGAAGCGCGAAGAAGCCGCCGCCCGCCTTGCCGAAGAAAAGAAGGCCGCCGAAGCCCTCCTCAAGAAACTCGAAAAAGTCACCGTCACCTGCCCCGTCAAGGCCAACGAAGACGGCCGCCTCTTCGGCTCCGTCGGCGCCCCCGAAATCCTCGCCGCCCTTGCCGCCAAGGGCATCGAGATGGACAAGAAGCAGCTCGTCATCTACGAACCCTTCAAGGCCCTCGGCGACCACGAAGTCACCCTGCACCTCCATCCCGAAGTCCACGGCCACCTCAAAGTCAAGGTCGTCGCCGAAAAGAAGGCCGAGCCGGCCCCCGAAGCCGCGGAATAACCCGCCCTTCACCCCCGCGCCAGCCCCATCACCATGTCCATTCCGGACCCAACGGGACGGGAGGCTTCGGCCGCCCGTCCCGGCGCTTTGCTCCCGCCCTACAGCGAAGAAGCCGAGGCCAT
This sequence comes from Kiritimatiellia bacterium, assembly GCA_017527155.1. Classification (GTDB taxonomy): domain Bacteria; phylum Verrucomicrobiota; class Kiritimatiellia; order CAIQIC01; family Lenti-01; genus CACXEY01. The sequence continues at coordinate 74,445 of JAFXQI010000027.1, read as the reverse complement.
CGCCCTCGGGGCCGTCCTCCTCGACCCCGAGACCATGCTCGACCTCTGCCGCGTCCACCAACTCGTCCCCGAATCCTTCTACCTCAGCGGCCACCGCACCATCTACGAAGCCATGCTCGAGATGGCGGCCGCCCACCGCCCCCTCGAAATCCCGGCCCTCGTCGAACACCTCACCCAGACCGGGCGCCTCGAAGCCGCCGGCGGCGAAGACGCCCTCCTGGCCATCGTCTCCCGCGCCACCTCCGTCGCCTACGCCGAATACTACATCAAGCGCGTCTTCGAAAACCACCTCCTCCGGCGCGTCCTCGACGCCGCCCGCGAAGTCACCGAATCCTGCTACCGCGCCGACCTCGGCGCCGAAGGCGTCCTCGAGCGCGCCGAATCCGCCTTCTTCGCCCTCTCCGAAAACCGTGCCGGCACCGAAAAACCCTGGCGCGACCTCGTCAAACAGGAAATGGTCGAAGCCGAGCGCCTCCTTTCCGAAAAAAAGTCCCTCACCGGCATCTCCACCGGCTTCGTCGACATCGACGCCAAACTCCTCGGCATGCAAAAGAGCGACCTCCTCATCCTGGCCGCCCGTCCCTCCATGGGCAAAACCTCCCTTGCCCTCAACATCGCCGAAAACGTCGCCACCGGCGCCCGCCGCCAGCCCGTCCGCCCCGTCGCCGTCTTCAGCCTGGAGATGTCCGCCGAAGCCCTCGTCCGCCGCATGATCTGCTGCCGCGCCCACGTCTCCGCCAAGGACCTTTCCACCGGACGCCTCGGCGCCGGCGACCACGCCCAGCTCGTCCAGGCCGCCGACGAACTCTCCCGCGCCCCCATCTACGTCGACGACACCGCCGGCCTCGAAGTCGAAGAACTCCGCTCCCGCGCCCGCCGCCTCAAGCGCAAATACGGCATCGAATTCATCGTCGTCGACTACCTCCAGCTGTTGAACTGCTCCGCTCGCGCCCGCGACGGCCGCCAGCAGGAAACCGCTGCCATCTCCCAGAACCTCAAAGCCATGGCCAAGGAACTCCAGGTCCCCGTCCTGGTGCTCAGCCAATTCTCCCGCGCCCCCGAAAGCCGCGGAAAAGACGCCATCCCCAAACTCTCCGACCTGCGCGACTCCGGCGCCATCGAACAGGACGCCGACATCGTCTTCCTCCTCCGCCGTCCCAGCTACTACAAAGAAGGCAAAGACAGCGACGACCTGACCCTGGCCATCGTCGACGTCGCCAAACACCGCAACGGCCCCACCGGCGAAGTCCGCCTCAACTTCTTCGCCGACTACACCCGCTTCGACAACCGCATCGAAACCGCCTCCCCCGACGAGTGACCCGCCGGCGCGCGGCCACCCCGCCCGCTTCCCCATCCACCCCCCACCGGCAGGCCGCACATTTTCATGGCCTCTTCCATGCCCCAAAATCCCAGAAAACCCCAGCTTTTCCCGTAATTGCAAATGCCCCTCCCGGACTGGGGGGACGGGCGCCCCCGCCCGTCCCAAGCGCAAGGGATGCCCCAGAACTGGGAGGACGGGCGCCCCCGCCCGTCCAAAGCGAAAGGGAGGCGCCCGGCCTGCCAAAGCGCCAGCCTCCCGCCCGCGAGGAAACGGCTGGATAACGGGAGAAATGGACCTGATTCGGAGTCCGGCCTCTTTTCCTTGCCTTTCCCTTTGGGCCTTCTCCAACTGGCATCCGGGCCGCCCCTTTTGCGCGCCCCATGCACGAAGACGGGCGAGGGCGCCCGTCCTCCCAGTGCTTGAAACGCAGGGGAAAGGAGCCAGACCCTTTCCGGCTCCAGATATCTAGAGACCTTGACCCCCACCCACCCGAAACCACCCCTTGAACTGCCGCCACCCGGCACCCTCCGGGCGCCGGATTGCGAAGCTCCGCCCGTCCTCCCCTTTTTCGAGATGCATCGGGGCGCCCAGTTCCCCGTCGGACGGCACCGCGTCCAGCCAGTCCGGGACCAGCACCTCCAGCGACTCCGGCAGCGCCCCGCCGTGGGTCCGCCGCCAGCGCTCCACCGCCACCGCGGCGCGCATGGCCGACGCGTGGTTTCCGCCGTGCGTTCCCAGGTTCACGAAGCCGTCCACGGTCGGAAAACACAACGCCGCGAGATGCGGCAGGCGCTTTTCCGTTTCCCCGGCGTCGGCCTTGAGCGCGGAGAGCGCGGCCGCCCGCTCCGGCCCCGCCGGAAGCGCCAGCGCCGCCGCGAGGGACCGATGCAGGCGCAGCAGCCCGCGGGCGTACGCCAGCCGCTCGGTCGCCATCCAGTGCCGGAACGCCACGAAATCCTGCGACGGCCGCGGCGCGGTAGGCGACTCCATGCGCATCCCCTCCGCCTTCTCCCCGTCGATGTCCACGATGCCGGTTTTGGCGAAGTCCGCTTCGACCACCCGCAGGCACCCGTCGAAAAACGCCGCCTCGTTTCCGACCGCCAGCCGCCACGAACGCTCCGCCGCACCGGCATACGAGCCGGCGAGAGCCGCGAGCGCCTCCAGTTCGCCGTCCGTCCAGAGGTCGAAGCGCTGTCCGGCCACGGCGGGCAGCATGTCCGCCACGGCAACCCCCATGAGCTGTCCGATGAAGCACCCCTCGCCCATCAGCCGCTCCGCCAGCGAATGGACGAGCCGGATGTCCGTCATGGCCGCCGCCGTATCGCCCCGCGCCAGCGCCACCGCCGCCCGGAGCAGGAGCGGGCGGCACCAGTCCAGGCAGCCGTCCAGCCGCGGTTCCAGCCAGGCGATGCCTGCGGGACCGTAATCCTCCGGCGCCGCCGCGCCCGGCAGGCACGAGCGGTAGCCGGGAGACGACACCGCCACCGCCTTCCCCAGCGCGTCCGGATGCGCCGCGAGCCACGCCTCCGCCGCCGCGCACTCGGCGTCCGCCAGCGGGTAAGCCGGGCATCCGGGACGCCGTCCGGCATCAAGCTCCTCCGCGAAGCGGCGCCATTCGCCCTCCGAGGCCTCCAGCGCGGTGGCATCCAGGGCCGCCACGGGGTCGTCCGCTTCCGCCACCGGCGGCATCGCCCGACCGCCCGGCCATTCCGTCTCCGCCCAAAGCACCGCCATCGCATCCTCCGCGCGGCGGACCTGCCGCCCGACGCGCCATCCCGGCCAGAGCGCCAGCCCCGCCGCCGCCAGCGCGGCCATCGTCCACGCCGTGCGCCGCAGGAAATCCGCGCGGCCGCCCAAACGCCACAGCCCCCGCAGCAGCAGGGCCGCCGAGACCGCGTTGAGCGCCGTTACCGCCCACAGCGGCACCGGCCACGCGCCCGCCCGCACATCGCGGGAAAAACGGGTTGCCAGCGCGACCCCGCCCAGCAACACCGCTCCCGCCGCCGCCGCCGCCGTCCCGCGACGGTCCCCCCGGCGCCACGCCGCGGGCGCCGCCAGAACCCCGTTCCAGGCGCATCCCAGCACCAACGCCGGCAGCGCCCCGGCCAGCCACCACGCCAAGACCCTCCATCCGCCGCGCTTGCGCCCGTACTCCTCCACCGCGAACCCCCCTCCGCCGAATGCCGCGAAAAGCATGCCCGCCCCGCCCAGCAAGCCCCCCGTGACGACACCGACCCCCATCGGCCACAACGCCCGTGTCCCGCCGATTCCCTCGACGGCCATCGGCGTCGCGAACAGCACGCTCACCGCGGCGAACCAAAGCGCCAGCCCCGCCGCCATCGTTTCCGCGCTCCCGACCGGCCTCCACCGATTCCATTTCGCCTTCAAATCCACGGGCTTTCCTCCATTTCCGGATTTCCTGTACACGCCGCTCTTTTACCCAAAACAACCGTTGCCTGGCAAGCCCGAATCCCGTCCCCGCGCGGGAGTTTTCCAAGGGTCGGGTGTTTCGCGCTCTGCCCCCTTTTTCCCCCCGACGGTCCATCCGCCTCCCTCCCGCCTCCCCCCCCTCTGTGCCCTTTGTGTCCTTTGCGGCTGAAATCCCTCCCACCCCCCTCCTCCGGATGTGCGGCTTCCAGCCGCGCTCACTGGGAGCGCGGGCGTCCCGCCCGCGGTTGGGAGGAGCGGCTTTCAGCCGCGCCCCGGGAAAAAGGCTCCGCCCCTTTCCGTCTCCAAGTTGTCTCCCCCCATCCGCCCTCCAAGCGTTCCTGTCCGCCAAGCGGTTTTCTTTGTTTTCATGTAGGCATTCCTCCCGTCTCCCAGCCATTCAAGTCCGCAAAGCGGCATTCGAGACATTCTTGTAGTTGTCCAAGTTGCCTTCTCGATGAATTGCCGGAAATGGTCATGATTGTCTGACATTCCTTGTCCACCCCTTGTTTTGTTGCCCCCTTTGTTCCTTTTGTTTCCCAAAAACGACCCGAAAAACTTTTCCGATCATTGGAAAATGCGCGAAAATTTTTTCCAACCATTGGAAAATCCGTCCCATTTTTTCCAACCATTGGAAAAATTTTTTCCAATCATTGGAAAACCCGCCCTCCCCCGCCGGGCTGCCGGATTGTGCAAAACCCAAGCCGGGATCGACGCCCCCACCGGCGAAGTCCGCCTCGACTTCTTCGCCGACTGCACCCTCTTCGACAACCGCATCGAAGCCGCCATGCCCGACGAGTGACCCCGCCGGCCCGCGGGCGCCTCGCCTTTTTGGTCGGAACGCGGACGGCCCGCCCTTGCTCTCCAATCCCCCCACTGCAATCCCCCACTCGGGATGTGCGGCTTTCAGCCACGCCCACTCCCCGCCTGCAGCGCTCTCCCCGCATTGCGGAACCTGCACCGTTGCGTACAATCCCGATTTGTTGTCTAAACGTTCTCTTTTATGCTTGAACCCAGTACGGAACATGCCATGATGCCGCCCAACGCCATCCCCAAGAATCCAGAAAAGTTCCAATCATGCAAAAGCCCACGAACATGCCACCAAAGACCTCGGGAGAACTCGACATCCGCGGCACCCTTGTCCGCGTGGCCAAAGTCGGGGACGAAGACTACATCTGCCTCACCGACATGCTCAAGGCGAAGGATGGCGAGTTTTTCATCACGGACTGGTTGCGCAACCGCAATACCCTGGAGTACATCGGCATCTGGGAACGCATCTACAACCCGGCCTTCAATTATGGCGAATTCGCCACAATTAGAAACCAGGCTGGCCTCCACTCCTTCAAGATCGGGGTGCAGGAATTCACGGAACGCACGAACGCCGCCTGCCTGGTTTCGAGGGCCGGGCGTTATGGCGGGACATTCGCGCACAAAGACATTGCCTTCGAGTTCGCGATGTGGATTTCGGCGGAATTCAAGATCTACATCGTCAGGGAATTCCAGCGCCTCAAAGCCCGGGAGCAGGAACTCGTCGGCTGGTCGGCCAAGCGAGAACTCGCCAAGATCAACTACCGCATCCACACCGACGCCATCCTGCGCAATCTCGTGCCGCCCGCCGTTTCCCGTGCCCAGACGAGCGTCATTTACGCCAGCGAAGCGGACGTGCTCAACGTCGCCCTCTTCGGACAAACCCACCGGCAGTGGCAGGAAGCGAATCCTTCCCTCAAGGGCAACCAGCGCGACCATGCCACCGTCGACCAGCTCATCTGCCTATCCAACCTGGAAAACATCAATGCCGTCCTGATCCACGACGGCCTCCCCCAGTCCCAGCGCCTGCAGAAACTCAATGCCATCGCCATCCAGCAAATGCGCATCCTCTCCGAAGTCGGCACCCGCAAATACCTGAAGTAGCGGCCTGTTTCCCTTCAAGTCCCCTTTATCGGAACGCGGGCGGCCTGCCCGCTTCCCCATCCCTCCCTCTCCCCTCCCGCAACCTTGTCCCCTGTGTCCTGTTTGTCTTTTTCTCCCCTCCCGCTCTCCATCCGCAAGGGCGCGGCAGGATGCCGTAGCGCCCTTCGGGCGCAGTGACAAGTGACCAGTGAAAAGTGAAAAGATGCGGTACGGTCTTTCAGCCGCGCCGCTGGATGCGAGATTATGGAAAACATGGGCCTTTTCGCTTGTTTTCCCCTTTCCAAAAGCTTCGCGGGCGGGACGCCCGCGCTCCCAGCCCGCCCGCTTTCACTTACACAATCCACCCTTCCTCGTAGAAGCCATTCGTGTCCGCGAAGCGGCATTCGAGACATCCATGTCGGTTCTTTCCTCCCGCTTGCCGCCCGGACCACAAAACGGAGGCCGGGGAGACTCATTTGCAATTACGGGAAACCCCTTGTTTTCTCCATGATTCCATGCATCCTCACCACCATGGAAAACCATGGGGCCTTGGGAGTGGGGCGGAAGGGAGGGGATAGTGAGGGGATGCGGTCGATTTGCGAAAGGAAAGCGGGCGGGCCGCCCGCGCTCCGGCATTCCTCCTTTCCGAGGTCGACTTGGCCCCAAGGCGAAAGCGGGGCAAATGGCGTTGACGGGGGGCGGGCTCTCCTTGTAGCTTCTTGGGGCGAATGGACGGGTGCGACATGGAAGTGCAGGGCAACAAGGCGTTGGGCGGGGACGGCGGCGGGCGGTTCGACGAGGTCGCGTTCATCGATGTCGAAGTCGGGGTGGCGGACGGGCGGATCCATGATTACGGGGCGTGCCAGGGGGCGAACCGGAAGTTGCACACGGCTTCGGCGGCGGAGTTCGCGCGGTTCACGGCCGGCGCCGGGTTCCTCTGCGGGCACAACATCGTGCACCACGATTTGAAGTACCTGGCGGGTCCCGTTCCGGGAATCCGCGGCAAACCGGCCATCGACACGCTGTATCTTTCGCCCCTCCTGTTCCCGAAACGGCCCTACCACCGGCTGCTGAAGGACGACAAGCTGCAGACCGAGGAGCTGAACAATCCGCTCAACGACGCGAAGAAGGCGCGGGACCTTTTCTTCGACGAGGTGAATGCATTCCGGGCGCTGCCGGGGGAGTTGCAGGCGGTTTTCCGCGCGCTGCTGTCGCCCTTCGAGGAGTTCGGCGGGTTTTTCGCCTTCCTGGGGATGGCGCCAGGCGGTGGGGATGCCGCGGATCTCGTCGAAAAAGCCTTCGCGGGGCGGATCTGCGCCCACGCGGACCTGGCGGGGCTCGCGGACGCCATGCCGCGCGAACTGGCCTACGCGCTGGCGCTGGTCAACACGGGCGACGGGAGTTCCGCGACGCCGCCGTGGGTGCTGCACCAATTCCCGCGCGTGGAGCATGTCCTGAAGGCCCTGTGCGGCACGCCCTGCCGGGAAGGGTGCGCGTACTGCCGCGACAAGCTGGACATCCACAAGGGGCTGCGGAGCATCTTCGGCTACGACGCCTTCCGCCTCTTCGACGGCGAGCCCATGCAGGAGCGGGCGGTGCAGGCGGCGGTGGACGGCGAGTCGCTGCTGGCCATTTTCCCGACGGGCGGCGGCAAGTCGCTCACCTTCCAGCTGCCGGCGCTCATGCAGGGGCGGGCGGTGCACGGCCTGACGGTGGTCATTTCGCCCTTGCAGTCGCTGATGAAGGACCAGGTGGACAACCTGGCGGCGCGGGGCGTCACGGAAGCGGTCACCGTCAACGGCCTGCTCGACCCGCTGAGCCGCGCGGAGGCGATCGGGCGGGTGGCGGACGGATCGGCGTCGCTGCTGTACATCTCGCCGGAAATGCTGCGGTCGAAGACGGTCGAGAAGCTGCTGCTCTCGCGCAACGTGGTGCGGTTCGTCATCGACGAGGCGCACTGTTTTTCCGCGTGGGGGCAGGATTTCCGCGTCGATTACCTCTACATCGGCGACTTCATCCGCAAGCTGCGGGAGAAGAAGGGGGAGGGTGCGGCGATTCCCGTCTCGTGCTTCACGGCGACGGCGAAGCAGAAGGTGGTCTCCGACATCCGCGACTACTTCCGGGCGAAGCTGGGGCTGGACCTGCGGCTCTTCGCGTCGTCCGCCACCCGGGAAAACCTGCAGTATTCGGTCATCCACGCGGACACCGAGGAGGAGAAGTACCGGCACCTGCGCAGCCTGCTGCTCGGCGGCGGATGCCCGGCCATCGTGTACGTCTCGCGCACGAAGCGGACGCGCGACCTCGCGGACAAGCTGACGCGGGACGGCATCCCCGCGCTGCCGTTCAACGGCAAGATGGACCCCGCCGAGAAGATCGCGAACCAGAACGCCTTCATCCTCAACGAAGTCCGCGCCATCGTCGCCACGTCCGCCTTCGGCATGGGCGTGGACAAGAAGGACGTGGGCCTGGTGGTGCACTACGACATCTCCGACTCGCTCGAAAACTACGTCCAGGAGGCCGGCCGTGCCGGCCGCGACCCGCAGACCTCCGCCAAGTGCCACGTGCTCTACAGCGACCAGGACCTGGACAAGCACTTCATCCTGCTCAACCAGACCAAGCTGAGCCTGAGCGAAATCCAGCAGGTCTGGAGCGCCATCAAGACCCTCACCCGCCAGCGCCCGCAGGTGGCCTGCAGCGCCCTCGAAATCGCGCGGCAGGCGGGCTGGAACGACGAGGTGCCGGACGTCGAGACCCGCGTGCGGACCGCCGTCGCCGCCCTGGAGGAGGCCGGCTACGTGCGCCGCGGCAACAACGTCCCGCACGTCTTCGCCACCGGCATCATGGTCCGGAACATGGACGAGGCGCGCCGCCGCATCGCGGAATCGCCCCTGTTCGACGACGGGGGGCGGCAGGACGCCATCCGGATCATCAAGTCGCTGATTTCGAGCAAGCAGATCGCCGGGGCGCGGCAGGACGGGGAAGCCGATTCGCGGGTGGACTACCTCGCCGACATCCTCGGGCTGGACAAGGCCGCCGTCATCGGCGCCATCACCCGCATGCGCCAGGAAGGCATCCTCGCCGACTCGCGCGACCTGTCCGCCTGGATCGACCGCTCGGAGGCCGCCACCTCCAGGACCCTGGAACGCTTCGCCGCGCTCGAGCGCTTCCTGCTCGGCGAGATCGCCCGGCAGGAGGCCGACCTGACCCTCAAGGCCCTCAACGAGCGGGCCCTCGAAGGCGGCATCGCCGGCAGTTCGGTGAAAAACATCCGCACGCTCCTCTACTTCCTGACCGTCAAATCCATCATCCGCAAGCAGGAAGACGCCGCTACGGGGCGGCTCCGCATGGTGACGGCGCTGGATGCGGAGCGGACGCTCCGGCAACAGGCCCGCCGCATCGGAATCTGCCGCTTCGCCGTCCACGAACTCCACGCGCCGGCCGGCGCCGCGTCCGGTTCCGGCGGCGGCGGCGGGGCGGTGCCGATCCAGTTCTCGGTCACGGAGCTGCTGGAGAAACTCTCCGCGCGGCGGGAACGCGCGCTGTTCGCCGAGGGCGGCCCCTTCCGCATCGACGAAATCGAGGACGCGCTGCTCTACCTCTCGAAAATCGGCGCCATGAAGCTGGAGGGCGGCTTCCTGGTCATCTACAACGCCATGGAAATCCACCGTCTCGCCGACATGAAAAACCGGTACAAGGTCGAGGACTACCGGATGCTCGACGAGTTCTACAAGCAGAAGATCCGGCAGATCCACATCGTCGGCGAATACGCCAACCTGATGGTGAAGGACTACGCCGCCGCCCTGCGGTACGTGCGGGACTACTTCCAGATGGATTTCCGCAAGTTCATCGCCAAGTACTTCAAGGGCGATCGCCTGGCGGAAATCGGCAGGAACATCACCCCGCGCAAGCACCAACAGCTCTTAGGCGCGCTCTCGGACACCCAGCGGGCCATCATCGGCGACAAGCGGTCGGCGCGCATCGTCGTCGCCGCCGGCCCCGGCAGCGGCAAGACCCGCGTCCTGGTCCACAAGCTCGCCTCGCTGCTGCTGCTCGAAGACGTCAAGCACGAGCAGCTGCTCATGCTGACCTTCTCGCGCGCCGCCGCCACCGAATTCAAGCGCCGCCTGCTCGACCTCGTCGGCAACGCCGCCCACTTCGTCGAAATCAAGACCTTCCACTCCTACAGCTTCGACCTCCTGGGACGCGTCGGCAACCTGGAAGAGGCCGGGGACGTGGTCGGCGAGGCCGTCCGGCTGATCGAAAGCGGCGGGGTGGAGCCGAACCGCATCGCCAAGTCGGTGCTGGTCATCGACGAGGCGCAGGACATGGACGCCGGCGAGTACGCCCTGGTGCGGGCCCTGATGCGGGCCAACGAGGAAATGCGCGTGATCGCCGTGGGCGACGACGACCAGAACATCTACGCCTTCCGCGGCTCCGACAGCCGCTACATGGCCGCGCTCGCCGGCGGCGGGCCGGAAGGCCGCTACGAGCTGGTCGAAAACCACCGCAGCGCCCGCGCCATCGTCGAATTCGCCAACGCCTTCGCCCAAACCATCGGCAACCGGATGAAGCGCCGTCCGGGCATCGCCGTCCGCGACGACCCCGGGGAGGTGGAAATCGTCCGGCACGCCTCCGCGGAGATGGTGCTGCCCCTCGTCGAACAGGTGAAAAGCACCTGGCGCGGCGAAACCGCCTGCGTCCTCGTCCGCACCAACGACGAAGCCGCCCAGGCGGCGGGCGCCCTGGCGCGGGCCGGCATTCCCGCGCGGCTCATCCAGTCGGTGGACGGATTCCGGTTCTCCGACCTGGCCGAAGTGCGATACTTCCTCCGGCGCATCGACCGGAAGACCGCGACGCCCGCCATCGGCGCCGACGCATGGGAAGAAGCCAAGGAGGAAACCCTTTCGCGCTACGCCGACAGCGCCTGCATCGACGCCGTCCGCGAGTTCTTCCGGCAGTTCGAAAGCGTCCAGCGGATCCGCTACCGGAGCGATTTGCGGGAATTCGCCTTCGAGTCCAGGCTGGAAGACTTCTGCGGCGGCGGCAAGGGGACCGTCTTCGTCTCGACCATCCACAAGGCCAAGGGGCGGGAATTCGACACCGTGTACATGCTGCTGCGGGACGAAGCGGCGGCGGACGACGACGCCCGGCGCAAGCTCTACGTCGGCATCACCCGCGCCCGGAACCGCCTGTACATCCACTGCAACAGCGGCCTCTTCGGGGCGTGCCGGACGCCCGGCGCCCGCTTCCTCCGGGACGACACCCCCTATCCCGAACCGCCCGAACTCACCCTGCACCTTTCCCACAAGGACGTCTGGCTGGACTTCTCGAAGGACCGCAAGAAGGACATCTTCCGCCTCCGCAGCGGCAGCCCGCTGGCGTACGAAGACGGCGACCTGGTGTCCGCCACCGGCGTGCGGGTGGCCCGCCTCTCCAAGGCCGCCCTGGCCGAAATCCGCAAGCGCGAAGCCCGGGGCTATGCCGTCCGCGAAGCCCACGTCGGCTTCATCGTCGCCTGGAAAGCCAAGGACGCCACCGAAGAATCCGCCATCCTTCTCCCCGTCCTCACCCTGCGCAGGACGTGACGCCGCGGACGGGGCGCCCAGGAAGCCATCCGAGGGCGGGCGTTTGATCCAACTGCTCCATTTTCATCTGGACAGGGAGGAGTGAGTCGCTTTAGGGTTGCGGCGTATCCGAAACAAAACAAGGAGATCGGACATGAAGAAAACGATGATGGCTCTCTTTGCGGCGGTTGCCGTCGTTGCAACGGCCCAGGCGCAGACGGGCGGCGGGTTCGCCAATCCCAATCCCGGCGGGTTCGCCGGTCCGGGGCCCGGGAATTCCGCCCTGACGGTCCGGGACGCGCTCAAGCAGCGCGATGATTCCTGGGTCGTCCTGCAAGGCCGGATCGTGGCCAGCCTGGGCGACGAGAAGTACACGTTCCAGGATGCCACCGGGTCGGTCATGGTCGAAATCGACGACGACGAATGGCGCGGCATCACCGTGACGCCCGAAACCAACCTCGAAATCTCCGGCGAACTGGACAAGGAAATGTTCGAGACGCCGAAGATCGACGTCAAGTCCTTCCGCGTCCTGCCGTAAGGCATCCCGCACCGGCCCGCCCTCCCGGAGGGCGGGTCATACCGGTTTTGCAGGTGGGGCTATCTGCTCGGGGAGGGACGCGCTTCTGCGCGTCCGCACTGGGAAAGGTGGCGACGACATGGGCCGCTGCCACACTTTTTCCTGAATCGCCCTATCGGCCCGTGGGCGCCTCTTCGGTGGACGGCGGCGCGGGCGGACGGGGACGGCGGCGCGGGATGAACCAGCCACGCTCCACGGCGAGGCCGAAAAGGACGAGCACCAAGGGCAGGACCAGGCGCAGGAGGTACCAGGGGCCGTATTCGGGGAGCGCGAGGAGCCCCGCCGCCAGCGCCAGCAGGCCGATCACGAGACAGGCGTTCCATCCCCGCCAGACCGCCCCGTACAGCATCACGAGCTCGAACGGGAACGCCAGCCAGCCCCAGCCCGACATGCCGGGCGGCAGGAACACCGCTCCCAGCCAGCCCACCATCCATTCGCCCCCTCGCAGCTCCCAGAGCATGTCCCCGGTCAAGAGGGCGTAGCCCCACGTGAGTCCCGCCAACCAGGCGGCCAGGCCCGAAAGGATTTCCCTTCCGCCTTCCACGGGGGCCGATAGCAAGTCGTCTTTCATGGCGGCGTTCTACCACGGCGGGGATTCGTCCGGCAAGGGGATTCCGGGATGCGGGAACGCCGGTTTTTCGCGGCACCGGAGTTTTCCGCTTCGACGAACGGCGTTGGAGCGGTGGCCGCCCCGTGGTGGGGCGAGCACTCCGTGCGAGCCGCTCAAACGGTTGGAACGGCTCGCTCGGAGAGCTCGCCCCACCAAGTCTGGAAGGCGAAACAGGCGCTATGCCATTTCCCGAACCGCGCTAGCCGGCCAGGCGCCGGGCGAGGGCGTTCCGCGCGGCCTTGAGGAGGTTCGCGAGCAGGATGATGAGCCACACGAGCAGGTAGAGCAGCAGGATGGCGGCATACGGCTCCCAGGCGGTCTTCCGCAGGCCGTACCGGCGCAGGAGGAGGTAGGTTCCCCAGAAGGCGAACGGCTGGTAGAGGAACACCGTCATGCTGTTCGCGGAGAACAGGGCGATCCATTTGTCCACCGGCGGGACGGCCCGGACGAGCAGGCGGTAGAGGGTTTTCAGCACCGGGAGCGCCAGATACAGGAGCGTCATGACGGCGGAGGCGTAGAACAGGAAGACGTGGTTCGGAGGGAACTTGTTTTCCTGCATGTCGAGCGTCCGGCCGAACACGGAGCTCGAAATCCACAGTCCGGCCACGGAGAGGACCAGGATGGCCAGCGCCAGGAGCCCATCGCGCTTTTCCCGGAGCTTGAGTCTGGAATGGAGGGCGCCGGCGGCCATGAAGACGGAGTAGAAGACCGTTTCCTGGAGGATGTCGGACAGCCGGTGGACGTAGAGGCCGCCCCCTTCGCCGGGCACGTTCCGGACCGCCAGGGGCAGCACGATTTCCACCGCGACGAAAAGCAGGACCATGGCGGCGATCGCCATCCATCCAAACCGCCGGACGGCTTTCCGGATGGGGGGGAACAGGAGGATGCCGAGGAGGTAGACGGGAACGAACCACAAGGCCCAGGGGTAGAACCACAGGGGAATCATCTGGGTGTTGAGGGGAACGAGCCAGGAGAGGACCATCCGGAACGCGAGCGCGGGCGTGAATTCGCCGGCATTGCGGTAGCAGACGGCGGCAATCACCATGCAGATGGCCGCGTAGATGTAATAGGGGATCATGAGCCCCTTGATGCGCTTGAGGCAGAATTCGCCGTAGGAGCGGTGTTCCTTCATGCTGTTGACGGCGCCGGTCACGAAGAAGAACACCAGCATCTCGAACAGCAGGAAGGACCTGGCGACGGTCGGCTTGATGGAGTACAGCCAGTACATGGCATGGACGAACACGACCTGCAGCATCGCGAAGCCCCTGAGACAATCCAGCGTTTTATCCCTGTTCATGTTCCGCCTTTCCGTTGCGGTTGCCGCCGTGGCCCGCCGTCTTGTTTTCTGCCGTCGGAGCGGTTGTGCATGGTTCCCGGTCAGTCCTCCTCCAGCGGCAACGGCGCGAGATGCGCGAGCGCGACCGCCAGCAGCACGAACCCCGGTCCCAGCAGCCGTCCGCCCCATCCGCCCAGCGTCCGATGCAGGATGCCGGCCCGGTGGAGGAGCCAGCGGGCGATCAGCGACGGCACTCCCAGCAACAGCATGTAGACGATGGCCTGGGCGCCCCGGTCCGAGTCCAGCACCACCACCAACCCGACCAGCAACGCCACATCCAGCAGACACCCCACCCCCATGTCCGCGGCCCAGTTGCCCTCTGGCCGGTCCTGCCCGGTTTCCTTGTTGTCCATGTCCGTTTCCCGTTTTCCAATGATCGGAAAAATTGTACGCCAGTTTTCCAATGATTGGAAAACATTTTTCCAATGGTTGGAAAAAATGGCCGGAATTTTCCAATGATTGGAAAAATTTTTCGGCGGTTTTCCAATGATTGGAAAAAATTTTCCGGGGCGGGTATGCGTCAGGGGAGGCGCACGGAACGGGGGCGGATTCCGCTTCGGCGAACGGCGTTGGAGCGGTGGCCGCCCCGTGGTGGGGCGAGCACTCCGTGCGAGCCGCTCAATCGGTTGGAACGGCTCGCTCGGAGAGCTCGCCCCACCTGTCTGGAAGACCAAGCAGAAGCTACGCTGTTTCTTGAGCCGCCTTACGGGGCGAGTTTGGAGCGGAGGATTTCGGCGGCGAGCTGGGGGTTGGCTTTGCCGCGGGAGAGTTTCATGACTTGGCCGACCAGGTACATGAGGGCGGCTTGTTTGCCGCTGCGGTAGTCGTCGACGGATTTGGGGTTGGCGGCGATGGCCTGCTCGGCGAAGGTTTCCATGGCGCCGGTGTCGCTGACCTGGGCAAGGCCTTTGGCTTTCACGATTTCGGCGGGGTCGCCGCCCTGGTCGAAGAGGATCTGGAAGACTTCCTTGGCGGCCGGGCCGTTGATGGTCTTTTTGTCGAGGAGGTCGAGGAGGGAGGCCAGGGCGGCGGGCGTGATCTTGGCGTCGGTGATGGAAAGGCCTTTTTCGCCCAGGGCTCGGAGGAGTTCGCCCATGACCCAGTTGGAGACGGCTTTGGGGTTTTTGGAGGCGCGCGCGGCGGCTTCGTACCAGTCGGCGATGGCACGGTCGGCGGTCAGGACGCCGGCGTCGTATTCGGGCAGGCCGTAGTCGGCGACGAACCGGGCGCGGCGGGCGCGCGGGAGTTCGGGGATCTCGGTGCGCCATTGGTCGATTGTGGCCTGGTCGAGGACGACGGGCGGGAGGTCGGGTTCGTTGAAGTAGCGGTAGTCGTGGGCGTATTCCTTGGAGCGCATGGGGAAGGTGGCCCCGGCTTCGTCGTCCCAGCGGCGGGTTTCCTGGCGGAGGGTGCCGCCGCTCTCGAGGACGGATTGCTGGCGGCGGAGTTCGTACTCGAGGGCGCGGTGGATGCCGCGGAAGGTGTTCATGTTCTTGATCTCGCACTTGACGCCGAGGCGGTCGGTTCCGGCGGGTCGGATGGAGGAGTTGACGTCGCAGCGCATGTGGCCGCGCTCGAGGTCGCATTCGCTGATGCCGGCATAGATGAGCATTTCGCGCAGGGCGGTCAGGAAGGCGATGGCTTCGTCGGGGGTGGACATGTCGGGCTCGGTGACCATCTCCATGAGGGGGGTGGAAGCGCGGTTGTAGTCGATCTCGGAGGAGTGCTCGAGGTGGGTGATCTTGGCGGCGTCTTCTTCCTGGTGGATGTGGTTGAGGCGGATGTATTTCTTTTTGCCGTTGACTTCGATCTCGAGGCCGCCGCCGATGCAGAGGGGGCGCTCCTGCTGGGTGATCTGGTAGTTCTTGGGCATGTCGGGATAGAAGTAGTTCTTGCGGTCGAAGCGGCTGCGCAGGGAGATGGTGGAACCCATCATGAGGCCGGTCTTGACGGTCTTGCGGATGGCTTCGCGGTTGGGTACCGGCAGGGCGCCGGGCAGGCCCAGGCAGACGGGGCAGACGTTGGTGTTCGGCGGGTCGTCTTCGCGGTGCGCGGGGCAGGAGCAGAACATCTTGGTGCGCGTCTTGAGCTGGACGTGGACTTCGAGGCCGATGGAGGCGATGTAGGTCATGATGGTTGGATGGTTGGATGGTTTGATAGTTTGATAGTTTGATGGGTGGATGGGTGGATGATTCGCGGGTTGGATGGTTGCCTGTGGGGCTGGAAAACCATCGCACCATCAAACCATCGCACCATCCAACGTTTCTTCCGGCGGCCGCCGGAGGTGCCAGTCGGTGGAGGCCTGGTAGGCGGCGGCGACGGAGAGGAGGCGGTCTTCGCCGAAGGCGGGGCCGACGAGGTGCAGGCCGACGGGGAGTCCCGCCGCGGTGAAGCCGCAGGGGACGCTCATGGCGCAGACGCCGGCGAGGTTGACGTTCACGGTGAAGATGTCGCCGAGGTACATCTGCAGCGGGTCGGCCGTGCGCTCGCCGAGCCGGAACGCGGGCGTCGGCGCGACGGGGCCCAGCAGGACGTCGCACCCGCCGCCGGCGAAGGCGGCCTCGAAGTCGCGGCGGACGAGGGTGCGGACTTTCTGGGCGCGCGCGTAGTAGGCGTCGTAGAAACCGCTGCCGAGGACGTAGGTGCCCAGGATGACGCGGCGCTTGACTTCGGCGCCGAAGCCGCGGGAGCGGGTCTGTTCGTAGAGGGCGAGGAGGTCTTCGGCGTCGCGGGCGCGGGCGCCGTAGCGGACGCCTTCGTAGCGGGCCAGGTTCGCGGAGGCTTCGGCCGGGGCCAGGATGTAGTAGCAGGCGATGCCGTATTGGGTGTGCGGGAGGGAGACGTCCACCGTCTCGGCGCCGAGGCGGCGGCACTCTTCGACGGCGGCGCGCACCAGGGATTCGACTTCGGGGTCGGTGCCGCTCGAGAAGTATTCGCGCGGGAGGCCGATGCGGACGCCCTTGAGCGAGCGCGACGCGGCGCCGCCGCGGGCCGCGCCCACGGGGTCGCCGAGCGGCTCGGCGCGGGTCGTGGCGTCGTGGGGGTCGGCGCCGGCGATGACGGCGTAGACGCGGGCGGCGTCCTCGACGGTGCGCGCCATCGGGCCCACCTGGTCGAGGGACGACGCGAAGGCCGTGCAGCCGTAGCGCGAGACACGGCCGTAGGTCGGCTTGAGCCCCGTGATGCCGCAGAAGGACGCCGGCTGGCGGATGCTCCCCCCCGTGTCCGACCCCAGCGCCGCCGGGGCCAGGCGCGCCGCCACCGCCGCCGCGCTGCCGCCGCTGCTGCCGCCCGGGATGCGGGTCGGGTCCCAGGGGTTTTTCGACGGACCGTAGGCGCTGGTTTCCGTGCTGCCGCCCATCGCGAATTCGTCGGTGTTCGCGCGCGAGACCATCACCGCGCCGGCCGCGCGCAGGCGGGCGATGACCGTCGCATCGTAGGGGGCGGTGTAGCCCTTGAGGATGTTCGAACCCGCGGTGCAGGGCTGGCCACGGACGTTCAGGAGGTCCTTGATGGCGATCGGCACGCCGAGCAGCGGTTTGGTTTCCGCGGCGCCGGCCGCCCGCTCCGCGTCCGCCGCGCGGGCCTGGGCGAGCGCGTCCTCCGCGTCGTACCACGTCAGGGCGTTGAGCTGCGGCTGCAGTGCGTCCATGCGCTCCAGGAGCGCCGCCGTCAGTTCCTCCGACGACGTGCGGCCCGCCGCCATCGCGTCCAGCGCGTCCCCCACGCCCAATTCGATCAATTCGTCCTTGCGCATCGCAGAATCCTCCGCCTACTCGATGATCTTCGGCACCACGAACTGCCCGTGCCGCTCCAGGGGCGCGAGCGACATCGCGACGTCGTGCGGCAGGCATTCGCCGGGTTCGTCCTCGTGCCAGGCGCCTTCGACGCCGCTGGCGTCGTCGAACGCGGGCACGCCCTCGACGTCGAGCTTCTTGAGCTCGCCGACGTAGGCGAGGATGCCGTCGAGCTGGGACTGCAGTTCCTCCGCCTCGGCGCCGTCGAGCGAGATGCGCGCGAGGGCCGCGACGTAGCGGACGTCCATGCGGTCCGCGGTTTCCGAAAAGTCCATGGCCATGTTGGGGGTCCTTTCCTCCGCCCAGTGGCGGAGCAGGGAGGTTGTACCACGCCGGGGACGGCCCCGCAATGGTTTAGCCGCGGGAGAGGAGCCACGCGGGGAAGGGCCCGCGGCAGGCGGCGGGTTTCCGTGGAAGGCCGCGCTCGCACAGGAAGCGGGCAAAGGCGCGCCGCGTCGCGTCGATGCGGTCGGGAGTCGCGGTGACGGCGTAGTCGCCGCGGGCCGCCGATTCCGCGCGGCGGACGGCCAGGAGTTCGGGGATGCCGAGCTTGGCATCGACGTGCTTGCGCAGGCGGTCGAAGTTCCGGTGGTCGCGGAGAAGGCGGGCGAGGCGGCGGCGGGCGGCGTGGTATCGGGACTGGAGGTCGGCGGGGAGCTCGCGGTCGGGGACGGTGCCGGGGAGGAGCCATTCGAGGGGGAGGCGGGGATCGAGGACAAGGAGTTGGCGGAGGCGGTTGGCAAGGAGTTTGTAGCGCATCAGGGTGCGGTAGGAGACGGAGAGGCGGGCGGCGGCGATGTAGCCCTTCATGCCGGGGGCGCGACCGCGGATGCGGCCGGTTTTGCGCTCGAGACCGCGGTCGAGCGTGGGTTCGAGATCGGCCAGGCGGGAGCCGAGGCGCAGGCGGACGGCGAGGGTGCGGGGGGATGTTCCGCAGTCGGCGGCGAGTTCGGCGGCGGTCGGGGCGCCGCGGAGGGAGGGGGCGGCGGGACGCGGGGCCGCGGGGCGGCCGCGGCGGCGGACTTCGTCGAGGATGGCGCGGCCGGTTTCGGTGGCGACGAAGCCGAGGAACGCGGTCGTGGTGACGCCGAGGACGAGGGGGAGGAAGGCGAGGCCGATGGCGCCGGGGCCGGTGAACAGGCCGGAGACGATGTCGTAGACGGGCTGGGTGGCGCGGGAGGCGTTGCGGAGGATGGTTTTCATGGGAGGGGAGTGTGGGGGAATGGGGGTGTTTTGTCAAGAAAACCGTGGTGCCAAATATGGGATGGACTGAAGCCCGGCATCACGGGGTCAGGAACGGAAGTGCTGCCAACCGCCGGGAGGGAGGGGGCGGGCGGCCGGATCGGCGAGGATGCGGCCGATGGGGGTGGCGGGGAGGCGGGGGAAGGCGGCGCGCCAGGCGCGGGCGAAGGCGGGCTGCTTCTTCTCGGGGATGGTGAAGAGGAGTTCGAAGTCTTCGCCGTCGGCGAGGGCGGAGGCGAGTGGGTCGGGGGTGCGGCGGGCGGCAGGGGAGAGGGGGATGGACTCGAAGTCGAGGGCGGCGCCGGCACGGGAGGCGTCGAGAAGGCGGGGGAGGTCGGTGGAAAGGCCGTCGGAGAGGTCCATCATGGAGGTGGCCCAGGGGAGCAGGAAGCGGCCTTCGGCGAGGCGGGGGAGGAAGGTGTAGTGTTTTTTGTTGCCGGGGCGCCAGGAGGCGCCGAGGCGGCCGGTGACGTACAGGATATCGCCGGGGCGGGCGCCGGAGCGGAGGATGGCGCGGCGGCGGGGGACGGTGCCGACGGCGGTGAGGTGGAGTTCGAGGGCGGGGCCTTCGGCGGTGTCGCCGCCGATGATGCCGACGGCGTGTTGGTGGGCGAGGGTGCGCATTCCGCGGAAGAGGCCGAGGGCGAAGGGGACGGGGAGGTCGGCGGGCGCGACGAGGTCGACGAGGGCGTGCAGGGGGGTGCCTCCCATGGCGGCGATGTCGGAGAGGGTGCGGGCGAGGGCCTTGCGGCCGATCATCGCGGGGGTGACGCCGGAGGGGGCGCAATCGCGCCAGGCGGGGAAGTGGCGGCGCTCGATGACGGCGTCGGTGGTGTAGAGGAGGTCGGTCGGGGAGCCGGGGAGGCGGACGACGGCGCAGTCGTCGCCGGGGCCGACGGCGACGTGGCGGCCGGGAGGGAGGAGGGGGAGGATGCGGCGGAGGAGGGCGTTTTCGCCGAGGTCGCGGAGGAGAGTTTGGGGGTTGGCGGGCATGGCTTGGAGGGGGAACTAGATATCTAGAGACTCTAGATTTCTAGAAGGGCTAGGCTTGCCACCTCGCGTAGATGGAGAGGGGGAGGAGGCGGGCGGGGGAGGAGGCGTGGGGGAGGACGAGTTCGCCGGCTTCGATGGTGCCGGGGAGGCCGTGGAGGGTGTCGGAGAGGAGGTTTTTGAGCATGAGGGCGGAGGCTTCGATGTTGTAGGTGGTGAGGATGAGGAGGAGGGGGCGGTCGGAGAGGGCCTGTCGGCAGAGGGAGAGGAGGTCGGCGAGATGGTATTCGACCTTCCAGACCTTGCCGGTGGGGGAGCGGCCGAAGGCGGGCGGGTCGAGGAGGATGCCTTCGTAGCGGGAGCCGCGGCGGATTTCGCGCTGGACGTATTTGACGGCGTCTTCGAGGATCCAGCGGATGGGGGCGTCGGAGAGGCCGGACAGGCGCTGGTTTTCGCGGCCCCAGGCGATGGCGGGCTTGGAGGCGTCGACGTGGGTGGCGTGCCATCCGGACCGGGCGGCGGCGAGGGTGGCGGCGCCGGTGTAGCCGAAGAGGTTCAGCAGGCGCGGCGGTTCCCCGCCGCCGCGGGCGGCGGCCTTGCCGGCGGCGCGGATGGCGCGCCAGTGGGGGGATTGCTCGGGGAATACGCCGAGGTGTTTGCTGGTGTCGGCGATGCGGAGGAGCAGGCGCAGGCCTTCGCAGTCCATCTCCCACTGGCGCGGGGTACGGGGGCGGAGGCGCCAGCCGCGGTCTTCGTCGTGGATGGCGTCGGCGCGGTCCCAGTCGGCGCGGGGGAGACGGGGCGACCACCAGGCCTTGGGTTCGCCGCGGATGACGGTGACGGGGCCGAAGCGCTCGAGTTTGAGGCGGTCGCCGGAGTCGAGGAGTTCGTAGCCGCGGAAGCCGCCGGGGGCGACGCGCAGGCTGGGGGCGCCGTCAGGCATCGGCCGGGGCGGAGACGGCGGTGGTGTGGCGCCGGGCTTCGGAGCCGAGGCCGCGCTCGCTGTCGGCGATGAAGGCGAGGTATTCGGCGGCGAAGGGGCTATCGGGCATGTCGGTGCGCAGGCGCTCGGCGGCCTGGTGGACGTTGAGGCCGCTGCGGAAGACGATGGTGTAGACTTTCTTGATCTCGGCGCGCTGGGCGGGGGTGAAGCCGCCGCGGCGGAGGCCCACGACGTTGAGGCCGGCGATGACGCCGCCGAGGGTCATGACGGAGGTGCTGCAGAAGGAGGGGACGTCCTTGACGACGCCGAGGACGCCGGAAATCATGACGTAGCGGCCGAGGTGGACGTGCTGGTGGATGGCGCATCCGCCGCCGAGGAAGGTGTGCTCGCCGACGTGGACGTGCCCGGCGATGAGGGCGCAGTTGGCGGCGATGACGTGGTCGCCGATCTGGGTGTTGTGGCCGAAGTGGCTGTTGGCCATCATGTAGACGTGGTGGCCGAGGCGGGTGGTGGTGCCTTCGCCGGCGCCGCGGTGGACGGTCGCGCCTTCGCGGAAGGTGCAGTCGTCGCCGACTTCGAGGTAGGAGGCCCAGCCGCCGTAGGAGAGGTCCTGGGGGAGGTCGCCGACGACGGCCCCGGCGTGGAGGACGCAGCGGGCGCCGAGGGTGGCGTAGTCGAGGACGCAGGCGTGGGGGCCGAGGCGGCAGCCGTCGCCGAGGCGGGCCTTGGCCGCGACGTAGGCGAAGGGGCCGATTTCGCAGTTGGTGCCGAGCTGGGCGCCTTTTTCGATGATGGCGGTGGGATGGATCATGGGACGGTCTCCTTTGGGTTGGTGGGGAACCATCCTGCCACAAACCGGGCCGCGGCGAAAGAAAATCCGCTCGGGGAAAGACGGTTGCCATCGATTGCCGCCGCGGGGTGCGGGGTGCAAAAACGCGCGGGACCGGGGTCCCGCGCGCGCGGAGGCCTGATTGGGGGCCGCCTTACTTGAAGTGGCGGGCGAGGAGGCCTTCGAAGCCCTTGCCGTGGCGGGCTTCGTCCTTGGCCATCTCGTGGACGGTGTCGTGGACGGCGTCGTAGCCGAGTTCCTTGGCCAGCTTGGCGAGCTTGAGCTTGCCGGCGGTGGCGCCGTGTTCGGCGGCGACGCGCATGGTCAGGTTCGTCTTGGTGCAGGGGGCGAGGAGTTCGCCGAGGAGTTCGCAGAACTTGGCGGCGTGCTCGGCTTCTTCCCAGGCGTAGCGCTTGAAGGCCTCGGCGACTTCGGGATAGCCGTCGCGGTCGGCCTGGCGGCTCATGGCCAGGTACATGCCGACTTCGCAGCACTCGCCGTTGAAGTTCTCCTTGAGGCCCTGGACGACGCGCTCGTCGAGGCCCTTGGCGACGCCGACGCGGTGTTCGTCGGCGAACACGAGCTTGCCTTCGCCGGGGGTCTGTTCCTGGAACTTCGAGGCGGGGGCCTTGCACTGGGGGCAGTTGGCCGGGGGCTCGTCGCCGTAGTGGACGTATCCGCAGACGCTGCAAACGTACATTTTCATCTTGTTCTCCCTGTTGGACGTTGTGGTTGGAGGCGCACCGTCGCGCCACGCGGGAAGGTGCGCGCGGGGGGCGGGTTTTGCAAGTCCAAAAACGCGGGCGGAAAGCGGCGTGGACGGATGCGCGGACGGGACAAGGAGTTGGAACGGCGGAGCGGAGGCCGTTGTGGATTACTTGCCGGAAAAGGGCCGGAAAACGGGGAAGCCGCGGTCTATCGGGGGCTGTTATCAAGCAGTTAGGTGGGGAAGCGGTGCTGTCAAGCGGTTTGCGGGAAGTTTTTTCAAGATACAGGATGTTGTGGGTGTGCCAGTTTGGCATCGCTGGATGTTGTGGCGTTTCGGTTTTTGCCATCGGGATGCGGCCCGGGCTTGCCAAGGGGGCGGTCGGCCGTTATCGTCGGGGCCGTTTTCGGAGCCAAGGAAAGGATGGGCAGTGTGAACAACCTGTTGATAACTTTTCCGGGGCGACGGAACGGCGGACGGCGGGAGTCATCGGCGTCCGGTCACCATTTGGTTTGTGCCGCGCGGGGTTTCGTGCGATAGTTGCGTGCGTCGCCCGCCGGGTAACAGGGTTTGTGTCGTGCAAGAGAAACAGGCAATTGAATATTGGAAGAAGGCGCGGGAGTTCCTCGCGGAAGTGCTGTCGCCGGACATATACGAGCGCTGGATCGGCGTCATCGACGCCGCCGGGGACGACCTCGGGGAGAGCCAGCTGACGCTCACCGTGCCCAATGATTTCTACCAGGATTGGCTGGTGGAGAATTTCATGCCCCACATCCGCAAGGCGCTCTCGGCGGCGGGGTGCGAGAATCCGGCGATCCACTTCGCGGTCGACGCCTCGCGCCAGCTGCGGGAGATGCCGGAGGAGCGGCTCCAGGGCGGGGTGCCGCCGGCCGCGCCGGCGAAGTCCCCCTCGCGCAAGGCCGCGGTCCGCAGCTGCAACGTGGGGAGTCCGCTGAACCCGAAGAACACGTTCGAGAACTTCGTGGTGGGGCCGTCGAACACGTTCGCGCACGCGGCGGCGCTGGCGGTGGTGGAGGCGCCGGGCAGGGCGTACAATCCGCTCTTCATCCACGGCGGGACGGGGCTGGGCAAGACGCACCTCATCCAGGCGATGGGCGACGCGGTGCTCAAGGGGAAGAAGGGGACCGTTTGCTACATCTCCAGCGAGAAGTTCACCAACGAGTACATCCAGGCCATCCAGCAGCACGCCATCGCGGACTTCCGCAAGAAGTACCGCGGGATCGACATGCTGCTGATCGACGACATCCATTTCCTCGCCGGCAAGGAGGGCATCCAGGAGGAGTTCTTCCACACCTTCAACACCCTCTACGAGAACCAGAAGCAGATCGTCCTGACGAGCGACCGGCCGGTGAGCGAAATCGCGAACCTCCAGAAGCGCCTCGTCTCGCGCTTCGAGTGGGGCCTCGTCACCGAGATGGAGATGGCCAACCTCGAAACGCGCGTGGCGATCCTCCGCCGCAAGCGCGAACAGATGGATTTGCAGGTGCCGGACGACGCGCTCTTCTTCATCGCCGAGCACATCCGCTCGAACATCCGCAAGCTGGAGGGGTCGCTGCTGCGCGTGACCTCGTACCTCTCGCTCACCAAGAAGGCGCTCACGCAGGAAACCCTCGAGTACCTCCTGCGCGACACGCTGGAGCAGGAGAACCAGACGGCGCTCACCATCGAGGGCATCCAGCGGCTCGTCGCCGAGCACTACGACATCCGCCTCGGCGACATGACGAGCAAGCAGCGGCCGCAGAACATCGCCTTCCCGCGCCAGGTGGCGATGTACCTGTGCCGCGAGATGACGGGCCAGTCGCTGCCGGCCATCGGCAACGCCTTCGGCCGCAACCACGCCACCGTCCTGCACGCCCACCGCCTCATCGGCCAGAAGATGAAGACCGACGCCGCCCTGCGCCAGACCATCCTCTCCCTCGAGCAGCGCCTCGGCACCGTCGCGGCCCCCAACTGATGCGCGCGCGCCCGGCAACCCTGTCGACAACCGCGTGCACCGGCGGTGCACAACCTGTCGAAAACCTCCCCGCCCTGTGGACAACGCCGGGTTGCGCACATTCCGCACAGGGGGGAGGGGGCCTGTTGCGAACAGCCGCGGGACCGCAAAAGCCCCTTGAAAACAAGGCGTTGTGATGATATGCACAGCGTGAACAGGACATAAGAATAAGAGAAATCAAAAACTCTTTTTGAAAACCAACAGTATCCCAACCGGAGACGGCACATGAAAATCAAAGTCAACAAGGACGCCTTCATCACGGCCCTGCAGCAGGTCCAGTCGGTGATCAACACCCGCAACCCCCTGCCCGTGCTGTCCAACGTACTCTTCCGCGCGGCGGACGGCCACCTCGAACTGACCGGCACCGACACCAGCCTCACCGTCAAGACCGCCATCGAGGCCGAAGTCGCCGAACCCGGCACCACCACCCTGCCGCCCAAGCGCATCTTCGGCGTCGTGCGCGAACTGCCCGTCGACACCGCCGAACTCGACATCAGCCCCGAGAACGTCGCCTCCATCCACTCCGGCAGCAGCGACTTCAAGATCAACGGCCTCGGGGCCGAGGACTACCCCGCGCAGGTCGCCCTCGACGGCGCCAAGACCTTCACCCTCGACCAGGGCGTCTTCAAGAACATGCTCCGCCTGACCAGCTACGCCGCCAGCACCGACGCCAACCGCACCCTGCTCAACGGCGTCCTGCTGAGCTTCAAGGGCGGACGGCTGAGCGCCGTCGCCACCGACAGCCGCCGCCTGGCCCTCGTCGAGCAGGAACTCGCCATCCCCGAGAGCGACGAAGCCGACCTCATCGTCCCGCTCAAGACCGTCGACGAACTCCTCCGCACCCTGGGCAGCGAAGGCGAAATCCGCATCTCCGCCACGCCCAAGCTGGCGGCCTTCGAATACGGCAGCATCCTCGTCACCAGCAAACTCGTCGAAGGCGTCTATCCCAACTTCCGCCAGGTCGTCCCCCAGGCCAGCGGCGAGCGCGTCACCCTCGACCGCGACAGCTTCCTGACGGCGATCCGGCGCACCTCCCAGCTCGTCAGCGACGCGGTGAGCGGCGTCAAGCTCACCTTCGGCGCCGACCAGCTCGAAATCCTCGCCACGGCCCCCGACATCGGCGAAGCCCGCGAACGCATGGCCGTCAAGTACTCCGGCAAGGACGTCACCATCTCCTTCAACCCGGCCTTCCTGATGGACCCCTTGAAGAACCTGACGACCGACGAAGTCTACCTCGACCTCATCGACGACACCTCCCCCGGCGTCATCCGCTCCACCGTCAGCTTCGTCTACGTCCTCATGCCCATCCGCCTGAGCTGAGCGCGCGGCGGGGTTCTTCCCCCGGGGCGCGGCCTTTGCGGCCGCGCCTTTCCTTTTTTCGAGTGCAATCGATTGCCGTCGGAACTTCCGTCCCGCCCGTCCCGCCTCCGGACCTTCCTTGGGCCGTGCCGGGGGGCGGAGCGAAAACGCGCTTGCATTCCGGGGAAGGGATTGTTTTGATGCGGGGCGACCAGGAGGAACGCCATGGAATGGTATTACCAGCAAGACAACGCGGCCCAGGGGCCGGTATCCGAGGAAGTTTTCCGCGCGAAGATCGCCGACGGGACCATCCGTCCCGACACGCTCGTCTGGCACGACGGCATGTCCGAGTGGCAGCCGCTGTCCGCCGCCGCCCCGTCGTACGCCGCCGGGGGCCAGCCGCCGCCCGTCCCCGAGGTGTTCGTGCCGGCCGGCGCCCGCGCCACCTTCGCCGAACTCAAGACCTGCGCCCGGACCGGTCCCAAGGGCAACTACTGGACCTTCCTCGGCGGGTGGATCCTGTGGGCCATCCTGTCGGGATGCGTGAACCTGATCCCCTTCCTCGGCATCGTGGCCGCGATCGCGTTCACGTGCCTCCAGAATTACGGGTTCGCGAACATGGCCCTGCGGGCGGCCGACCACCGGCAGCTGTCGGTCGGCGACGCGTTCATCGGCTTCAACCAGTTCGGGCGCGCCTTCGGGTGCCTTTTCATGATGGGGTTGTTCACCTTCCTGTGGTCGCTGCTGCTGGTCATCCCGGGCATCATCAAGGCCTTTTCCTACATGCTTGCGCCGTACCTCGTGATCGAGAACCCGCAGATGGCGGTGATGGAAGCGATCGACGAAAGCCGCCGCCTGATGGACGGCAACAAGTGGCGGGCGTTCGGCCTGGGCCTGAGCTTCATCGGCTGGTGGCTGCTGGCCATCCTGACGTTCGGCCTCCTCCTCTTCTGGCTGATCCCCTACCAGTCGATCACCATGGGGGCCTTCTACCGCGCCGTCCTCCGCGAGAAGGGCCCCCGCCCCGCCGCCGCCTGACCGCGGCAGGACGTTTTCCGGCCTAATGGTTGGAAAACGTCCGCGCGGCGCCGTTGTCCTTGACAATCCGGCCCGAAGGGATGATGATGGATGCAATTTTCCTGCGCCCGCGCGCGCGGGGGAAAACCGCCATACCGATTTAAAAAAGCAACGCCCGGAAGGGCATCAACGGAGAACAAAACCAACATGGCTACCAAGAAACAATACGTGTACTTCTACGGCTGCGGCAAGGCCAACACCGAAGGCGACGCCTCCATGAAGGCCATCCTCGGCGGCAAGGGCGCCAACCTCGCCGAAATGGCCAAGGCCGACCTGCCCGTGCCCCCCGGCTTCACCATCTCCACCGAGGCCTGCGCCTACTACTCCAAGAACGGCCAGTACCCCGTCGGCATGCTCGACCAGGTCTGGAAGCAGCTCAAGCTCCTCGAATCCCGCATGGGCAAGAAGCTCGGCGACGCCAAGAATCCCCTCCTCGTCTCCGTACGCTCCGGCGCCGCCATCTCCATGCCCGGCATGTTGGACACCGTCCTGAACCTCGGCCTCAACGACAAGTCCGTCCTCGGCTTCATCGAGTCCACCGGCAACGAACGCACCGGCTGGGACTGCTACCGCCGCTTCATCGACATGTTCGGCGACGTGGTCATGGGCCCGACCACCGGCATCACGCACGAGGATTTCGAAGTCGCGATGACCGCCCTCAAGAAGAAGTACGGCGCGAAGCAGGACACCGACCTCACCGCCGAGCAGCTCAAGGAACTCTGCGAAATCTACAAGAAGGTCTACCTCCAGAAGGTCAAGAAACCCTTCCCGCAGGACCCGAAGGACCAGCTGCTCGCCGCCATCAACGCGGTGTTCGGTTCCTGGGACAGCGACCGCGCGCAGAAGTACCGCCAGATCAACAAGATCACCGGCCTGCTCGGCACCGCCGTGAACGTCTGCACGATGGTCTTCGGCAACATGGGCGAAACCTCCGGCACCGGCGTCGCCTTCACCCGCAACGGCTCCACCGGCGACGAAACCCCCATGGGCGAGTACCTCATCAACGCCCAGGGCGAGGACGTCGTGGCCGGCATCCGCACGCCCAAGCACATCGACGAGATGCCCAACGAGAAGAACAAGATCTGGGCCGCCGCCCACAAGCAGCTCATCAAGATCATGAAGCAGCTCGAGGCCCACTACAAGTATCCGCAGGACGTCGAGTTCACCGTCCAGGAAGGCAAGCTCTACATGCTCCAGACCCGCAACGCCAAGCGCACCGGCATCGCGGGCATCCGCTGGGCCGTCGAGATGGCCACCGGCAAGGACGTCTACACCGGCAAGGCCCAGAAGAAGCTCCTCAAGCCCGAGGAAGCCCTCTGCACCGTCACCGGCGACGACCTCAACCAGCTGCTGTTCCCGATCTTCGACATCGCGGCCGAGAAGAAGGCCAAGGTCCTCACCAAGGGCCTCCCCGCCGGCCCCGGCGCGGGCGTCGGGCAGATCGTCTTCGACGCCGGCGAGGCCGAGAAGATCATCAAGGAAAACAAGGACGCCAAGCTCATCGTCGTCCGCCACGAAACCTCCCCCGAGGACGTCGGCGGCATGTGGGCCGCGCAGGGCATCCTGACCACCACCGGCGGCATGACCTCCCACGCGGCCGTCGTCGCGCGCGGCTGGGGCAAGTGCTGCATCACCGGCGCCAGCGAGATGGTCATCGACTACGCCAAGAAGACCCTCACCGTCGGCTCCACCGTCCTGAAGGCCGGCGACTGGATCAGCCTCAACGGCTCCACCGGCACCGTGTACCTCGGGCAGATCCCCACCGAGGCCTCCCCGGTCGTCAACGGCGTCGTCAACGGCAAGAAGGCCGCGCTCGGGCACCCCATCTACAAGATGTACAAGCAGATCAGCGACTGGTCCGACAAGTACATGAAGATCTACGTGCGCACCAACGCCGACTCCCCCAAGGACGCCCTCGCCGCCCGCGCGTTCGGCGCCAAGGGCGTGGGCCTGTGCCGGACCGAGCACATGTTCTTCGAAGGCGACCGCATCTGGTCCATCCGCGAATTCATCCTCGCCAAGGACCTCGCCGCGCGCCAAGCCGCCCTCAAGAAGCTCCTCCCGCTCCAGCGGGCCGACTTCGAAGGCATCTTCAAGGCCATGGACGGCTACGGCGTCACGATCCGCCTCATCGACCCGCCGCTGCACGAGTTCGCCCCGCAGGACGCCGCCACGCAGGCCGAGATGGCCAAGCGCCTCGGCATCCCCGTCGAAGCCGTCGCCGCGCGCGTCAAGCAGATCCACGAAGCCAACCCCATGCTCGGGCACCGCGGCTGCCGCCTGGCGATCACCTACCCCGAGCTCTGCGAGATGCAGGCCCGCGCGATCCTCGAGGCCGCGTGCAACGTCGCCAAGAAGAAGATCAAGGTCGAGCCCGAGATCATGATCCCGCTCGTGGGCGCCAAGACCGAACTCGACTACTGCGCCGAGATCGTCCGCCGCGTCGCCGACGAAGTCTTCAAGGCCAAGAAGACCACCGTCGCCTACAAGATCGGCACCATGATCGAGATCCCGCGCGCCGCGCTGACGGCGGACGCGATCGCCGAGACGGCCGAATTCTTCTCGTTCGGCACCAACGACCTGACCCAGATGACGTTCGGCTACAGCCGCGACGACGCCGGGAGCTTCCTGCCGGACTACCTGGCGAAGAAGATCCTGCCGTTCGACCCGACGCAGTCGCTGGACACGGTGGGCGTCGGCCAGCTGGTGGAGATGGCGGTCAAGAAGGGCCGCGCCACGCGCCCGAACCTCAAGTGCGGCATCTGCGGCGAACACGGCGGCGATCCCGCTTCCGTCAAGTTCTGCTGCAAGGTGGGCCTGAACTACGTCAGCTGCTCGCCGTACCGCGTGCCGATCGCGCGCCTCGCCGCCGCCCAGGCCGCCCTCGGCAAGTAAGCCGCGCAACAACCCAACGCGCAACCCGCCCGCCGGTTTCCCGGCGGGCGTTTCCGTTGTCGGGTGGGGCGAGCTCTCCGAGCGAGCCGCTCCGGCCCTGTTCGGCTCGCACGGAGTGCACGCCCTGCCAGACGTGAGATTACGGAAAAACATTGGATTTCCAGCCGTTTTCCGTCATTCATTCCCCCATGAATCCCCTCCCCCTTTTCCGCCGTCGCGGCTTCCGTCCTCCGCTCCGTGCCGCGGGATGGCGGCGCGGCGTCCGCCGAGGCCGAAATGCCGCATTGACTTTCCGGCGGCGAACCGATATCAGTTGGGTGAACCCTTTGGAATCAACTTCATGAACACGAAAAAGACACTCGGATTCATCGCCCTTGCCGTCGTCATCATCGCCACCATCCTCCTGCTGGAGAAGGGCGGCGTCCTGGGCAAGCGCCCCATCGGCCAGCACACGAGCCGGCTGGAGAAGTACCTCTGCCCGCGCTGCGAGAACCGCGACGAGGACCGGCCGACGTGCGAAAAATGCGGCCAGACCGGCTTCGTCTGGCTCGACCCGACGCAGTACGACGTCGAGAACCTGAAGCTCAAGAAGTTCGCGCAGTGATTCCGTCGGGGCCGCGCGGGGACACTCCCGCCGGCGCGCCCGTTCCGGCTTCATGAAGCTGATCCCCCGCTACCTGCTCGCCAACCTGGTACGGCCTTGGCTGTACATCCTCTTCGGGTTCAGTGCCATTGCCGTGCTGGTGGACCTGTTCGACCACTTCGTGTCGTTCATGGAGGCCGGGACGCCCATCGGGTCCGTCCTGCTCTACTACGCCGCGTTCGTCCCGACGTACCTCCCCTTCATGCTGCCGGTCTCCCTGCTGCTGGCGCTGCTCTACGCGCTGTGGAAGCTCGGCAAGAACTCCGAAATCACCGCCATGCGCGCCTGCGGCCTGAGCCTCTGGCAGCTCGCCCGCCCCTACCTCGCGCTCGGCCTGGGCTGCTCCCTCGTCCTGCTCGCCGTCAACGAACGCTTCAACCCGCGCGCCGCCCGCTGGGCCCGCCAGTTCCGCAACCGCCAGGATGACGGCGAGAAGGCGTGCCTCGTCCCCGTCGCCTACAAGAACACCGCCGCCCGCCGGGTCTGGCGCATCAACACCTTCGACATCCGCCCGGAGAACGCCCACGAGATGCGCGGCGTGAGCCTCACGCAGCAGCGGCCGGACGGCTCGGACGAGTACCGCATCGACGCCGACCGCGCCCGCTGGATCAACGGCCACTGGTGGTTCGAGCGGCTCGACATCCACCGCTACACCGCGCTCAACGACCCCGTCGGCGCCGCCGAGAAGCGCCCCGCCATGGACATGACGATGCTGACCGAGACGCCGGACGACTTCCTCAACGAGACCAAGGACATCGAGAACAACGAGAGCTCCGCCTCCGACATCCGGGCCTTCATCCAGGGGCATCCGGACATCTCCGAGGCGACGCGCGCGCGCCTGTGGGTGGACTGGAACTACCGGCTGGCGGCGCCGTGGCTGTGCCTGATCGTCATCCTGGTGGGCATTCCTTTCGGGATGCAGACCGGCCGCCGCGGGATGGGGGTGGGCATCCTCTCGGCGCTCCTCATCTTCTTCGGCTACTACGTGATGATGGGCGTCTTCCTCACCTGGGGCAAGCGCCAGATCATCTCCCCGGCCCTGGCCGGATGGCTCCCCGCCCTCTGCTTCCTCGCCCTCGGCCTGCTGATGCTGCGGCGGTGCCGTTGAAGGGGAACGGGCGGGAGGAGGAGGAGGGGGGGCACCGGCCGGATGGGCCGGAGGTTCCGGATGGGACGGAATTTCCGGCATTCCCGTTTTCCGCTGAGCTCCGGCTTCCGGTTCAAACCAAACGCGATATCAAGGAAAACCCTTTGATTTCCCCTTCTTTCCGTGCAGTGAGCCGCCCATGAACGCAAATCCTTCCGGCGGGCCCGTCTGGTGGCTTGCGGCGGGGGGGCGGGGCGTGGTAGGGTCGGGAAGGTGAGCGAGGCGATGGCAATGGAAGGGCGCATGGAATGGGTCTTGTCGCAACGGCTGGAAGACCTGGCGGAGCGGCTGTACCGGGATGCGGAGGTGCGGCTGGAGGGGGATCCGCTGGCGCGGGTCGCGGTCGTGGTGGGGCATCCGATGCGCGGGGAGTGGCTCAAGGAATACCATCTGTTCGACCGGGCGGGGCGGGGACGGGCGATCCTCGCCGGGATGGACGTCCGGCTGCTGCATCCGTTCGTGGGGGACTGGCTGTACGCGGCGCTGGAGGGGAAGGATCCGCGGCAGCGGCGGCCGTCGTCGCATCCGTATTCGATGGAGGTGCTGCGCTGGCGCATCGACGCGCGGTTGGCGGCGCTGGAGGCGTCGGGGGAGCTGGCGGGGGCGTACCCGGAGCTGGCGGGCTATCTGGCGGGGAGCGGCGGCGCGGCGGCGCGGGAGGCGCGGCGCTCGGCGCTGGCGGGGAAGCTGGCCTCGCTCTACGGCGATTACCAGGTCCACCGCCCGGAGATGCTGGCGCGCTGGGAGTCGGGGCGCGGCGGCGGGGCGGAACCGGACGCGGCGGAGCGCTGGCAGGCGGCGCTGTGGCGGAGTCTGCGGGCGCAGGGCGGGGAGCCGCTCTGGAAGCAGTTCGCGCGGGTGGAGGGGCTGGAGGGATCGCCGGCGGACCTGTCGGCGGCGTTCGCGCACGGGATTCCGCGCTACCGGGCGGTGTTCGTGTTCGGGGTCTCGTCGATGCCGCGGCCGTACGTGGCGTTCTTCGACCGTCTGGCGGCGGTGCTGCCGGTGACGGCGTACGCGTTCAATCCGTGCGGGGAGTTCTGGCTGGAGGACCCCCGCTGGCGGAAGGCGCTCCGGGAGGCCCGCGAGGGGGGCGGCGGCATGAAGGAGGCGCTGCAGCTGGCGCATCCGCTGCTGGGCACGCTGGCGATGGGATGCCAGGGGTTGCTGGCGGAGTGGGTGGATCGGCTGGAAGGCCGCCACGAGGACCTGCCGGAACCGGAAGCGGCGGCGGACACGGTGCTGTCGCGCCTGCAGCGGCAGTTGCTGGAGAGGAAAGCGGAGGACGGGCGGGAAAAGCCGCTTCCGGCGGGGGACGCCTCGGTGGCGGTACACCGCGCGAGCACGCCGCGGCGCGAGATGGAGATCGTGCGGGACGGCCTGCTGGCGTGGTTCGCGGCGCATCCGGGGTCGCATCCGCGGGATGCGGTGGTGCTGTGCGCGGACTGGGAGACGTACGCGCCGCATGCGGAGGCGGTATTCGGCTCGGGGGCCGGTGCGGAGGCGGAGGCGGCGCTGCCGTGCACGCTGCTGGGACGCGGGGCGGCGGACGACCCGATCGCGGAATCGTTCCTGTCGCTGCTGGAGATGGCGGAGGGCCGCATGGAGGCGGACGCGGTGCTGGACGTGCTGGAGGAGCCGGCGGTGGCGTCGGCGTTCGGGATCGCCGCGGAGGAGCTGCAGACGCTCCGTGACTTCGTGCGGCAGGCGAACATCCGGTGGGGTCTGGACGACGCGCACGCGGCGGAAGCGATGGCGCCGGATCCCCCGCCCGGCCCCTACGCCTTCACATGGCGCCGCGGCCTGGACCGGCTGCTGCTGTCGGCGCTGGGCGGTCCGGACGCGGGGGACGGCGGCCGGGTGGAGGCGGGTGCGCTGGGTGAACTGCTGCCGGCGGGCGATGCGGAGGCGGGGCGCGCGTCGCTGCTGGGCCGGCTGTGCGGCTACGTCGCGGCGCTGGGACGCCTGCACGCGCTGTGCGGCGCGTCGGGAACGGCCGATTGGTGGCAGGACCGGCTGCTGCGGCTGGTGGCGGAATTCTTCGTGGAGACGGACGCGAACCACCGGTCCGTCGCGGCCCTGCGCGAGGCGGTGGCGACGGTGGCGGCGCGGATGCGGGAGGCGGACGCGATGGCGGGGGAGCCGGCGCGCCACGGCTGGCGGGTGATGGCGGACGCGGTGGCGGAGCTGGCCAAGGCCGCCGGGGCGCGACCGCGGCGCACGCCGGACGCGGTACTGTTCGCGCCGCTGCGGGCGGGAATCCCGTCGCCGCGCCGGCTGACGTGGGTATGCGGGCTGGCCGACGGGCGGTTCCCGCGTTTCCAGCCGCGCCCGGCGTTCGACCTGATGGGGCGGCATCCGCAGCGGACCGACCCCTCGCCGCGCGACGACGACGCGCTGGCGCTGCTGGAAGCCGTGTGCGGCGCGCGCGAAACGCTGGTACTGAGCCATGTCGGCCGCGACGTCCGCTCGGGGGCGGCGGTCCCCCCGGCGCCGCTGGCGGGCGCGCTGATGGACTACCTGGCGGGGCATTTCGCCGTGGAGGGGAGCAAGACGCCCTACCTCGACTTCACCCATCCGCTGCAAGGCTTCTCCCCGGCCCGCTTCACCGACCCGGCCCTCCCTCCCGCCTACTCCGCGGCCGACCGCGCCGCCGCGCTCGCCATCGCGGAGGGGGCCGCCGACGCGCCCGCCGCCGGGGGGGCGTTCGCGTATCTGCCGGAAGACCGCGCGGAAATTCCGCTGGACGAGCTGGCGAAGGCGTTTGCCGATCCCGCCAAGGCGGTCCTGAAACAGATGGCCGGCGTGGCCGATCCGCGATACGACCTCGTCGATTCCGACGACCCGATCGAACCGGATCCCTCGCTGGCCTCCGACGTCCATCTCTCGCTCGTCCGCGACATGTCCGAGGCCGAGGCGGAGCGCCGCGGCGGCATCGCCGCGGAGAACGGGCTGTCGCCGGACCCGGCGTCCGCCGCGCAGGCCATCCGGGAAGGGTGGGACACCCCAACCCGCCGGGCATTTTGCGAGCGGCCCCTTCTGGCGAAAGATTACAAGGGGCCGCCGGGTCCGGTCCCGGTGGCGGGCGAAGACCTCATCCTCGACATGCTCGAGGACGCGGACGACGCGGAAGCCGGCGTGCCCGTCAATCTGGACGTTCCCGTGCTGTTGCACGACGGAACCACGCGCCGGGTGCGCATCACGGGCCGGCTGGCGGCGGTACGGCGGCACACCGTGGACGGTGGCGAAGCATGGTATGCGCCGAACCTGACGAAGCACATCGAGAAGCCCTTCCGGCAGGCCGCCGACTGGGTGCGCCATCTGGCGGCCAATGCGGCCGGCTACCGGCTCGCCAGCATCGCGGTCAACGGCGCAACGCCCCGCACCGGAACCGGCGCTTTCAGCGTCGACAAGAAGAACACCCAAGTCCTTCCTCCGCTCCCTCCCGCCGATGCCGCGGCCATCCTCGCCCGCATCCTCGCGCTGCTCTGCGAACCCTTCCCGGGGGCGATTCCGTTCCATCCCTCCGTTTCCATGCAGATCGCCAAGGCCGCCGCCCTCCCCTCGCCGGAAGAGGTCCGGGGCCTTCTCCGCCGCGCCTGGTTTCCCCGACTGCACAATACCGCGGAACCACCGGCCCCCGGCCGGCCCGACACGCGAGCGGCCGACATCGCACTCTGGCCCGCGTCCCCCGCCGTCCTCACCGACGGCGATCTCGGGCGTTTCGCGGCCGCCGCCCATGTCTTCTGGGACGGATATCTGGCCCAGAGCGGCGCCAGGAGGAAGAAATGACCCCGCCCCTCCGCCATCCCCGGGACTTCCAGGACTTCGCGCAAGCCTTCGCGGACCCCGACTTTCCGCTCGACGGCGTGCATCTCGTCGCGGCCTCGGCGGGTACGGGCAAGACGTGGAACATCGGCAACCTCTACGCCCGCCTCCTCATGGCGCGGGGGCTCGGCGTGGAGCGGCTGCTGGTCGTGACCTTCACCGAAGCCGCGACGCGCGAACTCCGCGACCGCCTCCGCCGCCTGCTCGGCACCCTCCAGGACGTCTTCCGCGGCCAGGCCGACCCCGACGGACGCGAGACCGCCCAGGCGAACCTCCTCGTTTCGCTCCTGCCGCCGGACGTGGACACCCTCCGCCGAGCCCGCCAGGCCGTGGAGGCCGCGCTGGCGGAATTCGACCGCGCCGCGATCTCGACCATCCATGCCTTCTGCAGTCGCGCCCTCGACCGCTACGCCTTCGAGTCCGGCCTCGCCTTCGACGCCGATCCGCCCGACGCCGTGCGCGAGGCCCAGCTCGCCGCCGCCGCCCGCGACTGGTGGCGCCGCAACGTCGCCCTCGCCCCGGGCGGCGCGGAAGCGGCCGCGCCCGGATTCGCCTTCGGCGACCTCCTCTCCGCGCTCAAGACCATCTCGCGTCCCGGCATCCAACCCGACCCGGACCTCGACGGCACCACGCCCGCCGCGTGCGCCCTGCGCGTGGCCTTCGACCTCCAGGCGCTCTGGGACGCGGAGCGCCCGGACCGCCGCCGGCCGGACTTCGACGACATCCTGCTGGGGATGCGCGACGCCCTGCGCGGGCCGCGGCGCGACGCCTTCGCGGCGGCCCTGCGCGAGGAATACGCGGCGGTGCTGGTCGACGAGTTCCAGGACACCGACCCCGTCCAGTACGCCATCTTCCGCGATGCCTTCCTCGACGCTCCCGGCTCCCCGCCCGTCTACTTCATCGGCGACCCCAAGCAGTCCATCTACGCCTTCCGCGGCGGCGACATCCACGCCTACCGCGCCGCCGCCGCCGCCGTCCCGCCCGACCGCCGCTACACCCTCGGCGAGAACCACCGCTCCGCGCCCGGCCTCGTCGCCGCCGTCAACGACCTCTTCCGCGATCCCGGCGGCACGGGTCCCGATGCCTGGACCTTCGGCGACGGCGCCATCCCGTACCCCGGAACCATCCGCGCCGGCAGCGCCAAGGCCGACCTCGCCGACGGCGCGCCCGCCATCCAGTTCGCCACGCTGCCAGACGACGACGCGGCGACCGACGCCACCGCCGCCGAAATCGCCGCCCTCCTGGCCGCCCGGCCCGAGCTGTGCGACGAAGACGGCGCCCGCCCGCTCGCGCCCGGCGACATCGCCGTGCTCGTGCGCGCCGGCATCAAGGACAAGGGCCCCGCCATCGCCGCCCGCCTGCGCGCTCTCGGAATCCCCGCCGTCGTCCTCGACAAAAAGCATTCCGTCTTCCGTACCGCCGAAGCCGAAGCCTTCCGCCTGCTCCTCGCCGCCTTCGCCAATCCCTCCCACGCCGCGACCGTCCGCGCCGCCCTCCTCACCCCCTTCTTCGGCCTCACCGCCGCCGAGGTCTCCCTCCTCGCCCGCCCCGACGGCGCCCTCCCCCCGGAAAATCCTCCTGCATGCCGCCCGCAGGGCGCACCGCCCACTTTTCACTTTTCACTTTTCACTTGTCACTCGCCCGCAGGGCGCAGTCGCTATCCCTTCCTCGCCCGCCGCCCCGACCCCGGCGCCCCCGCGACCATGACCGACTTCCTCCGCGCCTTCCGCGAGTGGACCCTTCTCTGGCACGACCGCGGATTCCTGGCCGCCTTCGCCCGCATGGAAGCCGACCTCGCCTTCCGGCCCCGCATCGCCGCGGCGTCCGGCGGCGAACGCGCCCTCGTCAACATCCTGCACCTGGCCGAACTCATCCACGCCCATGCCGGGGCCACCGCCGCCCAGCCCGCGGCCGTCCTCGACTGGTACCTGCGCCGCGCCGCCCCCGACGCCGGCGACGAAGCCTGCCTGCGGCTCGAATCCGACTCCGCGGCCGTCCAGATCCTCACCCACCACGCCGCCAAGGGCCTCGAATTCCCCGTCACCGTCCTGCCCGACGCCTTCTGGCGCTGGCAAGGCGAAAAAGGCAACACCGGGGCCCCGTTGCACATCTACCACGACGCCGCCGGCACCCTGCGCATCGGCACCTCCGCGGACGCCGCCGCCGCCGAAGACCGCGAATCCATCGCCGAGGACATGCGCATCCTCTACGTCGGCCTCACCCGCGCCGCCTACCGTTGCATCGTCCTTGCTCCCCCCGACGGCGCCAAGATCCCCAACCGCGCCTTCTCCACCCTACTCGACCGCGCCCGTGCCCACCACCTCGTCCGACCCGCCCTCGTCGGGAGCGCGGACGCCCCGCCCGCTCTCCCCGCCACGGCTTCCGCCCCGTTCGTCCCCCCGCCCGCGCCCCCCTCCCTCCCGCCGCCCCGCGGCCGCGGCAGCTACTCCTCCCTCACCCCCGCCGCCGAGGCCGCCGACGGCCCCGCCGCCGCCGACCCCCGCGACCACGACGCCGCCCCGTCCGCCGCCGACCCCGCCGCCGACCCGCCCACCGCCGAGCCCCCTTCCACGCACCCCATCTTCGCCTTCCCTCCCGGTACCGCCATCGGCAACTGCTGGCACGACATCTTCGAAGACGCCGACTTCCGCGCTACCGACGCCGACCTCCGCCCCCTCGTCGCCAAACACCTCCTCGCCGGCGGCCTCCTGCGCGGCACCGACGACGCGCGCGCCGCCCGCATCGATACCGTCCTCGCGATGGTCCGCGCCACCCTCGACCTCCCCCTCGCGCCCCCCGACGGCGCCCCCGCCTTCCGCCTCCGCGACATCCCCTGGACCGACCGCGCCAGCGAATGGGAATTCGACTTCTCCACCCGCGCCGCCGCCCCCTCCACCGCCGTCCTGCGCGACATCCTCCACGCCCATTGGGACGCCGAATCCGCCGACAGCGACCACCGCCACTTCCTGCACACCCTCGACCATTGGGACCGCCCCATTCCCAAAGGCTTCCTGATGGGCTACCTCGACCTCCTCTTCCGCCACGCCGGCCGCTACTACATCGTCGACTGGAAGTCCAACGCCCTCGGCCGCCGCGAATCCTCCTTCACGCCCGCCGGCCTGCGCGACGAGATGGCCTCCCACGCCTACTTCCTCCAGTACCTCATCTATTCCGCCGTCCTCCACCGCCACCTCCGCGCCACCCTCCCCGGATACGACTGGAGCGACCACTTCGGCGGCATCCGCTACATCTTCCTCCGCGGCGCCGCCATCCACCGCACCGCCGTCTACACCGACCACCCCTCCGCCCCTCTCCTCGACGACCTCGCCACCGCCCTCGGCCTCCCGTGAAACCGATGGAAAACAACCCGAAACAACTCAAAAAACAACTCTTCAAGGAATAAATCTTTCATAAATATTTCAAGATAAAATTGACCAAACCAGACAACAAACAAAAGTACATCCAATGGAAGGCTTTCGGTTTTCCGCAAGTCCCATTTGTTGAAATCTTTGTTTCATTGACAAACTTGTTTTAAATCATGTTCCCCAAGCCCTCCTCATCCCCCTCCTCATCCCCCTCCACCGCCTCCTCCCTCCCCTCCGCCGTCGCCGACCTCGTCCGCCGCATGGCCGGCCCCGCCGCCGATCCCGCCGACGCTGCCCTCGTCGCCCGCATCTGCGCCGAAGCCGTGCGCGCCATCGCCGGCGGCGACGTCTGCCTCCCCCTCGACCGCATCGCCGGCCTCACCCACGACGACCTCCTCCGCCAGGACGTCGCCTCCGACCCCGAAACCTCCCCCGCCTTCCCCGATTCCGACCCTGCCCCCGCCGCGCCCCCCGCCGCCGCCGCCTTCCGCTTTCCTTCCCTTCCCGACCTGACCGCGGCCCTCCTCTCCTTCCCCGCCATCGTCGCCCCGCCCGACACCCCTGCCTTCGCCCCCTTCATCCTCGACCGCGACCGCCTCTACACCCGCCGCAACCACCGCTGCGAACGCCGCATCCGCGACCGCCTCGACACCATGGCCCGCCCGCACGGCGCACCGCAAACCGATGCCCCTTGTCCCCCTGGAAGCTCCACGCTCTTCCCCGAACAGCTCGCCGCCCTTCAAACCATCCTCTCGCACCCCTTCGCCATCCTGACCGGCGGCCCCGGTACCGGCAAGACCCACGTCCTCGCCCGCGCCGTGCAGCTCGCCCTCCGCTCCGATCCCTCCCTCCGCATCCGCCTGGCCGCCCCGACCGGCAAAGCCGCCGCCCGCATGGCCGAAAGCCTGTCCGCCGCCGGTGTCGTCCTGCCCGATTCCCCGACCACCCTCCAGCATCTCATCGGCCAGAATCCCGTCACCGGCCGCTGCCGCCATGACGCCGCCAACCCGCTTCCCGCCGACTGGCTGGTCATCGACGAAGCCAGCATGGTCGACCTCCTCCTCTTCGGCCACGTCCTCGACGCCCTTCCGTCCTCCGCCCGGCTCCTCCTCATCGGCGACCCCCACCAGCTGGCCTCCGTCGAACGCGGACGCATCCTCCGCGACCTCTGCGACTCCGGCCGCTACCCGCTCACCCGCCTCGCCACCAGCCACCGGTTCGGCGCCGACGGCCCCATCGCCCTCTTCGCCGCCGCCGTCAACGCCGGCGACGCCCCCGCCGCCCTTTCTCTCCTCCCGGAGGCCTCCTCTTCCCCGTCCTCCCCCCTCGCCTGCACCCCCCATCCCGCCGACGCCTCCCGCGGCCCCGACGCCTGGCCCGGCTTCCGCGCCGCTGTCCTGGCGGGCTTCGACGCCCTCTCCCGCGCCGCCACCCCGGCCGACGCCCTGTCCCGCATCAACGCCTACCGCGTCCTCTGCGCCGTCCGCCGCGGCCCTTTCGGCGTCGACCGCGCCAACGCCGCCATCCGCGCCTGGCTGCCCCCGACGGCCCCCATGCCCGTCATGGTCACGCACAACGACCCGTCCCTCGACGTCCACAACGGCGACCTCGGCGTCATCCTGCCCGCCGACCCCGACCTCGTCTGGCTTCCCGGCGCCACCCCCGACTCCCCCCCCCGCAGCCTGCCCCGCCTGCTCCTGACCGGCCTCGAATCCGCCTGGGCGACCACCATCCACAAGAGCCAGGGCTCCGAGTACGACGACATCGCGATCGTCCTCCCTGCCGACCCCGCCTGCCCCCTCCTGACCCGCGAAATCCTCTACACCGCCGTCACCCGCACCCGCCGCACCGCCCGCCTCTGGACCTCCATCCCCTCCCTCCGCACCTGCATCTCCCGCCCTGTCACCCGCGCCTCCGGCTTCGCCTGAGCCCCGCGAACGCGAATCGGGATTGCGCCCCGGACCCGCCCGGCGTAAAACCCCACCCATGGATACCGTCCCACCCGCCGTCCGCTCCCGCATGATGGCCGCCATCCACGGACGCGACACGCGCCCCGAGCGGCTGGTCCGCCACCACCTCTGGCACGCCGGCTGGCGCTACCGCGTCTGCGACCGCCGCCTGCCGGGCCACCCCGACATCGTCATCCCGCGCGCCCGGGCCATCATCGAGGTCCGCGGATGCTTCTGGCACCGCCATGGCTGGACGTGGGATGGCCGCAAGCTCGTTCACGAAACCGAATGTCCCGCCGCCACGACCCCGAAAACCAACCGCCCCTTCTGGAACGCGAAATTCCGCACCAACGTCCGCCGCGACGCCCGCAACGAACAGCTCTGGCACGATGCCGGCTGGAACGTCGTCGTCCTCTGGACCTGCGCCCTCGACGCCGCCCGCCTCCCCTCCACCCTCCGCTGGCTGGATCGGACCCTTGCCCGCTGGACCCGCCCGGACCGGCGGGGTTGAGGGCGGCACCGCCGGACGCTCCGGTACAGGCCCTACTCGGTCCGTTCCCCTCCACCGAGACGCTTGAGCCATACCGAGAGGATGGCGATGTCGGCGGGGGTGACGCCCGATACGCGGGAGGCCTGGCCGAGGTCGCGGGGGCGGATCGCGGAGAGCTTTTCCCGGGACTCGTAGCGGAGGGCGGCGATGGAATGGTAGTCGAAATCGGCTGGAATCTGTTGTTCCGCAATGTGTTGTGACTTTTTTACATTGCGCAGTTCCCGCTCGATGTAGCCCGCGTACTTCGTCTCGAACTCCACCTGCTCCCGGACCATCCGCGGCAGGTCGCCGCGATGCCCGGGCATCGCATCGTATCCGATTTCCGGGCGGCGCAGCCACTGCGCGAGGGTCGCCCCGTCGGGGGCGCGTTCCCGGTCCAGCCGGGCGAGCTCGGCGCGGATCTGCCCCTCCCGCTCCCGGATGGTCCGCAACCGGGCGGCGGGGACGATCCCCACCCTCTCCGCGGCACCGGCCAGGCGGAACACCGCGTTGTCCTGCCGGAGGAGCAGGCGGTGCTCCGCGCGGGAGGTGAACATCCGGTAGGGCTCCGTGACCCCCTTCGTCACCAGGTCGTCGATCATCACCCCGATGTACGCCTCGTGCCGGGCGAAGACCAGCTCCCCTTTGCCGAGGACGGCCAACGCCGCGTTGATGCCGGCCATCACGCCCTGGGCGGCCGCCTCCTCGTAGCCGGTCGTGCCGTTGACCTGTCCGGCGAAATACAGGCCCTCCACCCGCTTCGTCTCCAGCGTCGGCTTGAGCTGCGTCGGGTCGAAGTAGTCGTACTCGATGGCATACCCGGGGGCGAGGAACTCCGCGCGCTCCAGGCCGCGGATCGACCGGATCATCCGCAGCTGGACCTCCAGGGGAAGGCTGTTCGACGTCCCGTTCGGATACACCTCCAAGACCGACCGCCCCTCCGGCTCCACGAAGACGTGGTGGTCCGTGTGGGAGGAAAACTTCACCACCTTGTCCTCGATGGAGGGACAGTACCGCGCGCCCGGGGCGTCGATCAGCCCACCGTAGAGCGCCGAATCCGCGAGGTGGGCGGAGATGATGCCGACCGTCCCCGCGTTCGTGTGCGTCAGGTGGCAGGGAATGGGGTCGCTCCCCGGAACCCACGGGAAGAGCGCGGAACCCGATGTTCCACGTGGAACCATCGACTCGCCGGCGCGTTCCGCGGCGTCATCGCCGCCGGATGGATTCCCCGGTTGTTCCACGTGGAACAATCCCTCCCGGCCCTCCCAGGAAAAGAACGGCACGGGATCGGTCTCGCCTGGCTCCACGGCCATGGCCGCGTAGTCGATGGAATCCTTGTGCAGGCGCGGCGGGGTGCCGGTCTTGAGACGTTCCACGTGGAACCCCAGATCCCGCAACTTGTCGCTCAGCTCCAGCGCCGCGGGCTCGCCCAGCCGCCCGGCATCCACGGCGTGCTTGCCGACGAAGATTTTTCCGTTGAGGAACGTCCCCGCCGTCAGGACCACGCACCGCGCCTCCAGCCGCCCCGACCGGATGCCCAGGACGCCTGCCGCGCGGCCGTTTTCCACGAGGATTTCCCGCACGGTGTCCTCCACGACCGCCAGGTGCTCCTGCCGCCGCAGCACCTCCGCCATGCGCGCGGAATACGCCGGCTTGTCGCACTGCGCCCGGTTGGCCTGCACGGCGGGCCCCTTGCGGCGGTTCAGCACCCGGAACTGGATGCCCGTGCAGTCGGTGTTCCTCGCCATCTCCCCGCCCAAGGCGTCCAGCTCGAACACCATGTGGGACTTCGCGATGCCGCCGATGGAGGGGTTGCACGACATCTTGGCGGCGTTTTCCGCCTTCATGGTCACCAGCGCCGTATCCACGCCCATCCGCGCCGCCGCCAGCGCCGCCTCGCAGCCCGCATGGCCGGCCCCGATGACGATCAGCTGGAAGGTCTTCTTTTCTGGGGTATTCATCTGTTTCTTCCTTTGCAAAGAGGGTGGTTGCTTCGGCCGTCCGGGGGAGGAACAAGGGGGCGCCCGCGCTCATTTCCCCACGCAGAACCGCGAGAACACCGCGTCCAGCGTATCTTCGTCCCATTGCCGCCCGAGGATGGTGGCCATCCGCACGGCCGCCTCCCGGAGTCCCATGGCGGCCGGCAGCCAGTCTTCCTCCCGTCCGGTTTCCAGCCGTCCCTCCGCCTTGCGGAGCTCCTCCAAGGCCTCGCGCAGGGCCTTTCCGTGGCGCGCCGACACCGCGACCTCGCCGGACTCGGCGGACGTCCCGGCGGCTCTCTGGATGGGGAAGGGGGCCCCGTCATCCGGTTCCAGCCCCGCCTTCCGCAGGATCATCCCGACCACCGGCTCGCGCGCTTCCGGGTCCACCAGCGACACGGCATGGAAAACGTGCCCTCCCACCCGGAACCCGGACGAGCCGTCGCCCAGGTCCGCCTTGTTGGCCAGGCAGAGGGTCGTGGCGGGATCGCGTCCCGAAAGGAATGCGACCTCCTCCTCCGACAGCGGCTTCGAGGCGTCCACCAGGCAGACCAGCAGGTCGGCCGCCTCGACCGCTTCGCGGGCCCGCCGGATGCCTTCCCGTTCCACGGGGTCCGGGGCCTCCCGCAACCCGGCGGTATCTTGGAGCCGGATGGGGTACCCATGGAGGCTCGTCTCGACCTCTATGATGTCCCTGGTCGTTCCGGGATAAGGAGATACAATTGCTTTGCCTTCCCCGCAGAGCAGATTCAGCAACGTGGATTTCCCGGTGTTCGGCGTCCCTGCGATGGTGATCCGGAGGCCGTCCCGGAGAACGCGCCCCTCGTGCCACGTCGCGAGCAGCGCTTCGAGCCTATCCATGGTCCCGCGGAGCCGCCCCAGCAGTTCGGCGGGCACTTCCTGCGGCAGCTCGTCGTCGGGAAAATCCAGCATGGCCTCGGTGTCGGCGGAAAGGCGGACCAGGTCGTCGTACAGTCCGCGGATGCGGTGGCCCAGGGCATCGCCGAGCTGGGCGGCGGCCAGGCGCGCGGCGCGTTCGCTCCGGGCGTGGATGAGGTCGCCGACGGCTTCGGCCTGGGTCAAATCCATTTTGCCGTTCAAGAACGAACGTTTCGTGAATTCCCCCGGCTCGGC
The DNA here is from genome assembly GCA_017527155.1 of Kiritimatiellia bacterium. GTDB lineage: Bacteria > Verrucomicrobiota > Kiritimatiellia > CAIQIC01 > Lenti-01 > CACXEY01. Next base: position 30,354 of record JAFXQI010000027.1, on the reverse strand, counting down.
CATGCGGGCCCCGCCGTCGAGGACGGCCTGCACGATGGCCTGCACGGTGCGGGGCGATCCGTGGCACTGGATTTCGACGGAATCCTCGCCGGTGTAGGACCGCGGCGCGCGGAAGACGAGCAGGAGGGCCTCGTCGAGGACGGCCCCGCCGGGTCCCGAAAGGACGTGTCCGAACCGGAACGTCCTCTCCGGCGTCCGGGAGGGCAGGGGACCGCCACGGGGGCGGAACAGCCGGTCCGCCAGGGGGAGCGCCTCCGGACCGGAAATGCGGACGACCGCAATCCCCCCTTCGCCGGGCGGAGTCGCCGGCGCCACGATCGTGTCTTCTGCATCTTCTGGAAGGGTAGGGGAATCCATGTCCTCCGTGATACACTCCCCGTCCCGTTTCCGCAACCCATTCCCCGCTTTCGCCTCGGCGATCCCCACTTTCCGCTTCCGCCGCGCCCCGCGACCGCCTATACTCCCCCACCATGAAATCCTCCGCATCCCACCGCACCTTCGAACTCAACGCCACCGTTTTCCTGACGGGCGCCGGCATGATGACCGTCGAGCTGGTGGCCAGCCGCCTCATCGCGCGCTTCCTCGGCTCCTCCCTCTACACGTGGACGGGCGTCATGGGCGTCATCCTCGCCGGCATGAGCATCGGCAATGCCATCGGCGGCCGCCTCGCCGACCGCCCCGGACCGCTCCCCCGCCGCATCTCGAAGATGTTCTTCGCCTGCGCCGCCGCGTGCCTGGCGATCCTGGCCCTGAACGCGTGGGCGGGCCGCGCGCTCTGGCTGATGTCCCTGAACTGGCCGCTGCGCATCCTGATCCACATGTCGTGGGTGTTCCTGCTGCCGACCATCGTCCTCGGCACGATCAGCCCGATGGTGGCCAAGCTGGCCATCGACCGCTGCCCCTCCAACACCGGCCGCGCCATCGGCAACCTCTACGCCTGGAACGCGGTGGGCAGCATCTTCGGGACCTTCCTGACGGGCTTCTACCTGACGGCGCACCTCGGCAGCGTCCGCATCGTCGTGTGCATGGCGGCGCTGATGGCGGTCCTCGGCCTCGCCTACGCCATCGTCCCGCCCCTCGCCGCCCGCCGCGCGGAGGCCGGCGCCCGATGACCGCCCGCCGCGACCTCTGGCCGGCGGCGGCCGCCGCGCTGGCGCTGCTCTTCCTGGCGGCGCTCTGGCTCGCGTGCGCCCCCGACGGCACCCCCTCCGCCCGCCTCGGCTCCAGGCTGCTCCTGCGCGACGCCCCGTCCGAGCCCGACGCCATCTACTACGCCGAGACCCAGTACCAGATCCTGACCGTCACCGCCGAACCGGGCAACCCCGACCACCGCGCCTTCTACCAGGACAAGCTCCGCCACAGCGAAGTGGACCTCCACGACATCACCGACCTCAAGTACCCCTACATGCGCGTCTACGACGCCCTCGTCACGCGCATCGCCGGCCCTGCCCCCGCGCCCGTCCGGCTGCTGCTCCTCGGCGGCGGCGGCTACGTCTTCCCCAACTACCTCGCCCGCACCCGCCCCGGCAGCGAAATCGTCGTCGTCGAGATCGACCCCGGCGTCACGCGCGCCGCCATCGACGCCTTCGGCTTCCCCGCCGACGCCCCCGTCGAGATCCACCACATGGACGCGCGCAACTACGTCGCCGACGCCGTCCGCCGCAACAAGGAAGCCCCCGGCAGCGTCCCGTCCTTCGACCTCGTCGTCTGCGATTCCGTGAGCGACTACTCCGTCCCCTTCCAGCTGACGACCCGCGAATTCATCTCCGACGTCAAAGCCCTCCTCAAGCCCGGCGCGCCCGGCGGAGGCGGCGGCCTGTACGTCATGAACCTCATCGACGCCTTCCGTCCCGGCGCCTTCATGAACGCCGTCGCCCAGACCTTCGCGTCCGTCTTCCCCTGGCGCGGCGCCGTCTCCGTCACCACCGATCCCGACAACCGCAACACCACCGTCTTCGCGGGCGCCGAGTCCCCCCTCGACCTCGAAAACGTCCTCGCGTGGATGCGCCCCGGGACCGCCTTCGAGGGCCTCCCCTTCACCGACGCGCAGTTCGCCGACCTCGCCTCCCGCAACGGCGAATGCGTCCTCACCGACGACTGGGCGCCGGTCGAGAACCTCCTCGCGCCCGTCGTCAAGGCCGACCCCATCGGACAGCTCACCGCCGCCCTGCAGGCCGGCATCCGCGCCGCGGAAAAGGAAGACTGGCCCCGCGCCATCCGCCACTTCCGCCGCGCCCTGGAAATCCATCCCGGCGACGAATCCGCGCTGGAAGACCTCGCGCACGCCCTCGAACTGACGGGCGACGAAGAAGGCGCGCTCGCCTGCTACGCCCAGCTCGTCCAGCTCTATCCCAAGACCGTCCTCCCCCGAAACCGCGCCGCGATGCTGCTCGCCAGGCGCGGCCACGTCCAGGCCGCGCTGGAGCAGTGGCGCGCGAGCCTCGACATCCAGCCCGGCCAACCCGACGTCCTGACGAACCTCGGCTCCCTCGCCTACCAGGCCGGCGACCGCGACCGCGCCCGCGACTACTGGCAGCGCGCCCTCGCCCTCGCCCCCGACTCCCCCGTCCTGCAGAACAACCTCCGGCTCCTCGGCCCCTGAACCGGATACGCCCTCCCGCGTCTTTTCTCCATCCCTTCAGGGCTCGATGCTGGAGCCGCTCCAGTGGAGTTTGATGGAGAGGTGGTTGAACCAGGTGCCGGGGCGGTGCACGAACCGGGCCCCGCACGGGGCCTTGCGGATTTCCAGCCGGTCGCCGGGTTCGACCCAGCCCTGGTCGCGGCCGTCCACGGAGAGGACCAGCTTCTTCGCACGGCCGCAGACGCGGAGAGTCAGGACGCGGTCGTTCGGCAACACCAGCGGACGGTTGGACAGGGTGTGGGGGCAGATGGGTTCGACGACCACCGCCGGCAGGGTACGGTCGAGGATCGGTCCGCCCGCGCTGAGGGCATGGCCCGTGCAGCCGACCGGCGTGGCGACGATCAGGCCGTCGCAGACGTAGGAGGTGGCCGCGCGGCCATCGACGCCGAGTTCGATCTCGGTCACGCGCGGGGAAACGCCCCACCCGACGACGATGTCGTTGAGGGCGCGGACGCGTACGAGGGTCTTCGCGGGTTTTCCGCGGCGGAGGCGGGCTTCCAGAAGCGGGTATTCGGCGGTTTCGTAGTGGCCGGAGGCGAGCAGTTCGAGCGCGGCCGGGGCTTCGCCGGCCCCCATGCCGGCCAGGAAGCCGAGGTGGCCGAGGTTGACGCCGAGGATCGGCACCGGGGCGCCGTCGAGGGCGCGCACGGCGGCCAGCACGGTGCCGTCGCCGCCGAGGGAGAGGAGTCCGCCGAGGCCCTTCGCGAAGCGGCTCGGGGCGACGGTCTTGCATCCCGGGGCGAGCTTGGCGACGGCGGGATCGGCGGCTCGCAGCTCCACGCCGAGCCGCTTGGCCGTGGCCGCGAGCTCCGCGAGCACGGGGACGGCGGCGGGTTTGCCGAGGTTGGCTTGGATTCCGATGATCATGTGGGCTTTCCTTTTTCGATGGCCTCTTCCCGCCCCTAGATACCTAGAAATCTAGATATCTAGATATCTAGATATCTAGTTGGCCCCCCCCTCCTTCTTCCTCCACCAGCTCAAGAACTCCACGTTGCCCGCGGGCCCCTTGATGGGCGATTCGCGGCAGGCAAGCCACTCCCAGCCGACCTCTCCCGTCCCGAAAGCGCGGATTTCCTCGACGACGCGGGCTCGGACGGCTTCGTCGCGAACGACGCCGCCGCGGCCGACGTCTTCGCGTCCGGCTTCGAACTGGGGCTTGATGAGGGCGACGACCTGGCCGCCGGGACGCAGGATGCGGTCGATGGCGGGAAGGATGAGTTTGAGGGAGATGAACGAGACGTCGGTGACGGCGCAATCGACGGCTTCGGGCAGGTCGGCGGCCTGGAGGTTGCGGGCGTTGACGCCATCCATGACGACGACGCGCGGGTCGTTGGCGATGCGCGGATGCAACAGGCCGTGGCCGACGTCGATGGCGTACACCTTGGCCGCGCCGTGCTGGAGGAGGCAGTCGGTGAAGCCGCCGGTGCTGGCGCCGACGTCGGCGCAAACCACCCCCGTCGGGTCGAACCCCGCGAACGACTCGAAGGCGCCGTCGAGCTTGAGTCCGCCGCGCCCGACGTAGCGTTCGGGATGCCGGACGCGGATGGCGCAGTCCTCGGGATATTCGTGGCCGGGCTTGCCGGCGGGCGCGTCGTCGACGAGCACTTCGCCGGCGAGGATGAGCCGCTGGGCCTTTTCGCGGCTCTCGGCGAGGCCGCGCGCGGCGACCAGCACGTCCAGGCGGCGCTTCTTCATGGCCGGCGCGCGGTGCGGGCCGCGGCGCGCGCCGCCGAGGGGTTGCCGCCGTGGTTGTTGCGGCGGCGGTTGCCGGAGTTGCCGGAATTGCCGGAGGGAGTGCCGCCACCGCCGCCGTTGTTGCGCTTGCCGCCGCCGTTCCCGCCGCCGCGGGGCCAGTTGCCGCCGCCGCCGCCGCGCCGGCCGCCCTTGCGGATGTTCCGCACCAGGGTCTGGCCCATCACGAGGAGGGCGATGGCGGCGATCACCGCGCGGATGATCAGGTCGTACTTCTCCGCCGACGGGTCGCGCGGCTTCTTGCGCGTCTGCTTCGCCGCTTCCTCGCCGTCGGTCGGGATTTCCACGCCGGAGAAGATCGACGCGGTGGGCAGTTCGTCGAAGTCGCGCCGCGGGATCGCCGGGCGCCCGGCATCCACCCACGCGGTGTACCAGATGGACGCGAGGTGGCCGATGGCCTGCGCCTGGCGGTCCTTGACGGAGTCGCCGAGCAGGGCCCAGAGTTCGGTGTAGTAGTCTTCGGTGTCGGTGCGGTCGCCGGCGGCGGCGGTCGCGCGGATGTCGGCTTCGAGCCATACGGGAACCAGCGCGTAGGAGTCGGCGATCCACGAGAGGGTCGCATGGAAGACGTCCGGGAGGTACTCGGCGGGCGGCGGTTCCAGGTCCTCGGGGCGGATGAACGCCTTGGCCATGTCGCTCTCGATGCGGGTGTGCACGCCGTGCTGGCGCGTTTCCTGGCCGTTGAAGTTCTTCGTGCAGTGCAGGGCGACGTGGATGTCCCCGACGTAGTGGCCGAGGGTCGCGCCGGCGCGCGCGGCGTCCAGCCAGTCGCCCTTGCGCATGCCGTCCGTCATGCGGTCCGCGAGGTCCGCGATGACCCACGGGGCCTCGCCCAGGTCCGCCGCCGAGAGGCGGAAGCGTTTCAATTCCGCCGCCTCGTCGCGCGTCAGGGTCTGGAGGTCGAAATGGCGGGGGAGACGGTCCGGCTCGAAGTAGTGGCGGGGACCCTCCTCCGGGTCGGCGCCCTTCCAGAGGTCGGGGTAGATGCCCGGGAACGCCATCGGCTGGGCGAACCACTTCCAGCCCGCCGACGCCATCTCCTGCGGCGCCGCCGAGATCGCCGCGCGGTTGATCGTGTAGTGGTGCTTGCCGCTCCACGCCCGCGCCGCGGGGGGCGCCAGCAGCAGCGCGGAGGCCAGCAACAGGCCAGGGAAAAACCGGAACGCCCTCATCCCTCGCCCCCCTTCGCCTTGCGGGCGCCGCCGAGGGGGAGCGCCATCGCGATTTCCGGGCAGGTGAACGGCGAGGAGTACTTCGCGCAGTTCATGCACCCTTTGTAGAGCTTGTACATCAGCGTTTCCTTCGACACGCGGACGAAGCCGAGCCGCCCGAAGAACTCCGGCGCGAACGTCAGCACGATGACCTGCCCCGGCCGGTACTTCGACACCCGCCGGATCGCCCGCTCCACCAGCCGCCGGCCGATGCCCTCGCGCTGCAGGTCGCGCCGCACCGACACCGACTGGATCTCGATCGACGGGCTCGCCTCCGGGTCCAGTTCCGGCAGGATCGACCACGCGATCGTCCCGACGATCTCCCCGCCGCGCTCCGCCACGAGGAAGCGGTCGATGTTCTGCAGGATGTTGCTCATCGACCGCGGCACCAGCTCGTCGGGCCAGGCCTTGATGCACCGGAAGATGCCCGCGCTGTCGGCGAACGAGGCGTTGCGTACCGAGATATCCGTTCTCTTCGTCATGCCCCGACTCTACCAGAAACCGCCATCCCCCCCCACCACAAAATGCACCCTCCCTTCCCATCATGAGAGATTCCAGAAAACTCCTTGCATTCCCCATCGTTTTCCTCCATCCTTCCCCCCATGAACACCCACCTCTCCAACGTCCTCGACAACACCGGCCGCGCGCTCGGCGCCATCGGCGGCGCGGTCCGCGACATCAACGCCGCCGGCGGCCGCAACGCCCCGCTGGTCGTCCTCGCCCTCACCCCGGCCGTCCTCGCCGCCTTTGCCGTCACCGAAATCGGCGCCTGGGCCATCGGCGAACTCCGCCGCCGGGCCCGCCTCCGCGAAAGGCGCCCCGAATCCCCCTCCCTCCGCGGCACGCCCACCCCCGCCGACCTCGAAGACCTCTGGACCGCCGACCCGCGCACCCTGGAGACACGCCTGCGCCTCGGCTCCCGCCTGGCCGACCTCGATCCCACGCTCGACCGAACCATCGCCCGCCGCACCCTCCGCAACGGCAAGACCGTCATCCGGTCGAACCCCGGCGGCGTCAAGCAATGGCTCTCCGACCGCCGCGTCGCCGTCCCCTATTCCACGGTCATGCGCTACAAGAAAACCGCCCAACGCCTCCGCCAACTCCTCTCCCTCGACGACCGCATTCCCCTCGAATGGGTGATGGACGGCATCCCCGCCGACCGCTCCCTCCCCACCGCTCTCGCCGCGCCGTTCTCCACCGCCCGCCACCGTCTCGCCGCCATCCTCCGCGAGAACCGGTCGCTGGCCTCGCTCGTCCGTACCGTCGAAGCCAAGCTGGGCATCGTGCGCCTCGTCACCGTTCGGAGGGGGAGAGGGAGACGGCGGGCAGGAGCAGAAAACAGAAGGGAACACACATGTTTTTCTGGAATCTCGCATGAGTGGAGCGCCCATGCGACGGAAGAGCGGACGGAGGCGACGAAGGCGGCCATCCTCCGTGTTCTCGCGGAGGAAAACCCGGACGGCCGCGTCCTTCATCTGCAACACCGGCTCCGGCATTGGCTCTCGACGCTGGAACGCCGCCGTCCGCCGGAACGGTAGAGGGGCACGGAAACGGCCCCGCCCGGGGGGCGGAGCCGTTGCCTGCGCGGATGGTCGGGTCACTCAGAAATCGAACATGAAGCCGGCCTGGAAGGCAACGCCGCTGCAATCGATCTTGATGTCGTCGGCATCCTCGAAGCGGGTTTCGGTACCGGTGTAGCGGGCTTCGCCGAACAGCGCGAAGTGGGGCGCCAGGGAAATCTTCAGGCCCCCGAGCGCATACCAGCCCACGTCGTCCTCGAGGTCGATGTGGTCGTGCCATTCGGATCGGTAGGAGTGGCCGTGCCGGTGGGAGGTGGTCTTGATGTCGATGTCGTAATAGTAGTAGCCGACCCCGCCTCCGCCGTAGATCTGGAACCGGTCGCCGATCGGGATGATCAGGACCAGGCCGGCCTCGACCGGGCAGCACATGAACGTCGCGGTCTCTTCGTACTTGCGTCCGCGGGGACCATGCCAGGATTCGGTGTCCCAGGCTCCGGACGCACCGGCCCGCAGGTCGATTCCGATGTATTCGACGGGCTGGATGCGGAAGAGGATGTTCCCGCCCCACAGGCCGTTTTCGTCGAGGACATCCTTGGCATCCTTGACGAGCCAGTACTGTCCGCCGAGGCCGATGCTGAACAAGGGGTGGTCACCGGCCAACGCGGAGGGCGCGACCGCGACGGTCGCGAGGGCCAGCAGGCAGGCGAGGAAGTTGCTGTGTTTCATGTGCATTCCTTTTCTGGAAGGGGTTTTCTTGCGGCGCGCGTTTTACCCCGACCCCCCCCCGCGCCGTCAAGTGCAAAGCATGCCGCCGCACCGGGAGGGCTCCGGGAGCGGGGCCGCACCCCATTTCCGCGTGCGTGCGAAAAAACTTTTGCGCGCAAGGGGAATGTGGTAATGGAAAAGGAGAACGCCGGGGACACCGGTGTTCGGAGGTACAAACACAACACGGGAGCGGCCCGCCGGCGGCTCCCGCACAGGCGTTGCCGGCCAACCCCCGGCAGGGTCCAAACGGAACAGGCAGACATGGAAAACGAAAACATCCCCGAAAACGGGCCGAAGGACGAAAAGCCGGAACTGGCCCTCGATTTTGATTTCACGCCGGACTGGGCGCGCAAACCGCCCGAGAACCCGTACGCCGGCCGCGAGGACGCGGGCGCGGAGTTCGGGGATGGTGGCGGGCGTCCGCCCTTCCGCCGCGGCGGGGGCGGCGGCTTCCGCAGGGGCGGAGACCGCCGCGACGGGGACCGCCGCGAGGGCGGGTTCCGCAGGGATGGCGGCAACCGCGAGCGCCGTGACGGCGACCGCGGCCCGCGCCGCGAGGGCGGCGGCTTCCGCGACCGCGGTCCGCGGCGCGACGGCGCTCCCGCCGGCGGCCCCGGCGGCTTCCGCAAGGACCGGCCCGAAGGCGAACGTCCTCCGCGCCGCGACGGCGAACGCGGCCCCCGCCGCGAAGGCGACCGCCGCGGCGACCGCCGCGGTCCCCCGCGCGAGCCGTTGCCGCGCCTGGACGTGAACGTCTCGTTCCTGCCCGACCGCGAGCGCCTGGCGCTGGTGGCGCGCGACATCCAGGCGAGCCGCCGCGCGTTTCCGCTGATCCACATCGCGAACCTCTTCCTCGGCGGCGACGACCGCTATCTCGTGAAGCTCGAACTCCCGCCCCCGAAACAGGAAGGCGAGCCGCGCAAACTCTTCGCGCAATGCCTGGACTGCCACCGGGCGTTCCTGTCCCGCGCCAACGCGGAAGCGCACGTGCTCAACGAGCACATCGGCAAGTTCTTCGACATCGAGGAAATCGAAGTCGAGCCGCCCTCCGGCACCTACACCTGCGTCGCCCGCTGCCAGCTCAGCGGCGAACTCCTCGGCCCGCCCAACGACCACAGCTACAACGAGCGCCTCCAGGAACTCTGGTCCACCCGCTTCTCCCACATGCCCAAGTCCGAGTACCTCTCGCACATCGAGACCGTCCGCGACGAGGCGCTGGTGGAGCAGTGGAAAGAGTCCATGCGCAAGAAGACCGTCTACCGCCTCAAGGCCGAGTACCTCCCCAAGCCCAAGCCCGCCGAAGGCGAACCCGCCGCCGCCCCGGCTCCCGCCCCCGCGCCCGCCGCGGAAGCGGAAGCCCCCGCGGAACCTGCCCCCGAAGCGGCCCCCGCCGAAGCCCCGGCCGCCGAAGCCGCCCCCGCCCCCGAGCCCCCGAAGGGCCCCGCGATGACGAAGGCCGAGGCCCAGGACTGGATGCGCAACCGCGTGAACGGCATGCTCCGCGAGTCCGCCCGCTGCATGCTGCCGGGCGCCGTGTCCCGCCGCTTCGACGACCCGTCGCTCCGCCGTGAAGTCTCGATGGCGTGGCAGCGCGAAACCCGCTTCCCCTTCACCCTCTCCCTCGCCCTGCGCCCGGCGTTCCGGCACATGAAGATGCACCTCTTCAAGATCAACGCCCGCGAAACCTACGTCACCGCCATCGCCCCCTCCCCGGTGGACCTGGCCACCGCGCCGGACATCGTGAAGGAGATCGTCGCCTTCCTGGAAGCCAACCCCGGCGCCACCCGCCAGAGCCTGCGCGACGGGCTGCGTCCCGGCGCCGACGCCGAGTCCAAGGAAGTGCAGGACCTCCTGCGGCACCTCGACAACCTCGTCGCCAACGGCGGCGTCATCGCCTTCTACAACGGCACCCTCGGACTCCCCCGCGCCCAGGCCGAAAAGCCCAAGGCCGAGGCCGGCAAGCCCGCCGAGGCCCCGGCCGGAACGCCGGCGGAAGAAGCCCCCGCGGCCCCCGCGGAAGCGGAATCCGCGCCCGCCGAAGCCGCCGGACAGGACGAATCCGCGGAAACGCCAGAAAAAGCCGCTTCTCCCGAAGCCACCCCCGCCGCCGTAGCCGCCCTCGCGGACGAAATCGCCAACCGCGCCGCCGAACTCGACGCCGCGGCCGCGACCGTCGGCGACCTCGCCGGACGCCTGGCCGAAGCCGTTCCCCCCGCCGCCGCCGAACCCGAGTCCCCCGCCCCCGAGGCACCCGCACCATGATGATGCGGGGCCTCAAGTACGCGATCCTGGGCGACGTCCACGCCAACCGCGAAGCGCTCGAGGCCGTCCTGGCCGACGCCGAATCCCAGGGCGTCGAGCGCTACGCGTGCGTCGGCGACGTCGTCGGCTACAACGCCGACCCCAAGTGGTGCCTGGCGAAGGTCCGCGAGCTGGCGGGCGACGCCGTCGTCCGCGGCAACCACGACCACTACTGCGCCTACGACGACCCCCTGACCGGCTTCCATCCCCTCGCCGCCGACGTCGTCAAATGGACCCGCCGGCAGCTCGACGACGCCGAACGCGGATGGCTCCGCTCCCTCCGCTACTCCCGCGGCGTCGAGACCTTCATGATGGTCCACGGCACCCTGGACAACCCCGAGATGTGGGGCTACGTCTTCGACAAACTCGAAGCCGAGGCCAACTTCGCCTACCAGATGTGCTCCGTCTGCTTCTTCGGCCACACCCACGTCCCGCTGGCGTTCGAGAAGGCGGGCATCGTCCGCGGCGGCCTCTACAACCGCCTGCAGATCGTGGCCGGCCGCAAATACTTCATCAACGTCGGTTCCGTCGGCCAGCCGCGCGACGGCGACCCGCGCGCCGCCTACGCCATCTACGACATGGCGGCGAACGTCGTCGAACTCCGCCGCGTCGAATACGACATCGCGGGCGCCCAGGCCAAGATCCGCGAAGCCGGCCTCCCCGAACGCGCCGCCTCCCGCCTCGCCGTCGGCCGCTGACCCGCCCCCGCCATGACCAATCTTCAAGCCCCAAAGTTTTCCAACCATTGGAAAAAAATTTTCCAACCATTGGAAACTTTTTTTCCAACCATTGGAAAACTTTTTCCCCGTCCCGTCCTCCCCGTCCTCCCCGTCTTGGATCGGTTTAAGTTTTTCTGTAGCTTCCCAGACGTTTTCCCACCACAAGGTCGCGCGGAAGCGCGACCCTCCCGTTGCGCTCTCCACGGGGAGGGACGCGCTTCTGCGCGTCCGCAGTGGGAAATGGCTGGTGGGACAACGGCTTGCGGCCACACTATTTTTGAATCCGCTCTAGTCGTCCTATCCCTCCTCTTCTTCCTCCTCCCCCTCCCCGCCCTCGCCCAAATCGAACTCGACTGGACCCTCGCCCACAACCGCACCCTCCTGATGGAACCCATCCGCGCCGACGTCACCATCGCCAACTACACCGGCGTCCCCCTCGACTTCGCGCCCGGCACCGGCAACGCCCGGCTCCTCTTCACCGTCGAAGACGACCCCTCCTCCTACGTCCGCGCGAGCGGCAAGCCCCTTCTGGCCGAGCCCCTCCTGGTCCCCGACGGCGAATCCCGCACCGTCACCGTGGACATCCTCCAGGCCTACCGCGTCGTCCGCGGCCAATCCTACATGCTCCAGCCCGAAGTCGCCTTCGGCGGAATGCGCTTTTCCGGCCGCCGCCTCTCCCTCGAAGTCCTCCCCGGCCTCGAAATCCTCACCCGCACCTACGGCATCCCCACCGCCGGTACCGGCCGCAAAGTCTCCCTGCGCTCCCTCAACCGCGACCGCGGCGACCGCCTCTTCTTCCGTCTCGACGACCCCGCCAGCGGCTACTGCCTCTGCGCCGTCGACCTCGGCAGCCTCATCCGCTTCATCCCGCCCGCCCTCGAACTCGACTCCGCGGGCGTCTTCCACGTCCTCCACCAATTCCAGCCCGACCGCTTCTCCCACGCCATGTTCACCCGCAACGGCGAACCCCGCGGAACCGAGTATTACGTCGGCACCTCCAGCTCCATCCGCCTCGTGCGCTCCCCCGAAGGCGCCGTCACCGTCACCGGCGGCATGCGCTTCGAGCCCGACCCCGACGCCCCCGGCAAACTCACCGCCCCCAACCTCCCCCCCTCCCACAACTACCCCACCACCCTCGGCGCCCCCGAACCCGCCCCCCGCTGACCCCGCCACCTCCCCCCCGAACCCCCGAACCTCCGGCAACCCGAAATTCCCCCCATGACCCCGACCCTCCCCATCCTCCTCGCCATCTCCGCCGTCCTCGCCCTCGCGATCGGCCTTCCCATGCTCCTCGCCCCCGCCGCCGCCCAACGCGCCCTGTCCGCCTTCCCGCGGAGCCGCGCCGCCGCGTGGGTCCTGACCGCCCTCGACCTGGTCTGGGTCGTCCTCATCATGCGCGGCGCCTCCCTCGGACGCTTCGACATCCTCAAACCCTACCTCCCCCTCGCCGGCGTCGCCACCTTCGCCGCCATCGTGTGGGGCCTCGACGAACTCCTCGCCGTCCGCGCCCTCGGCGGACTCCTCCTCCTCCTCGGCGACCCCATCCTCGACGCCGTCCGCTGGACCGGCGGCGCCTGGCCCATCGCCGTCGCCATCCTCGCCTACATCCTCGTCATCGTCGGCGCCGTCTGGGTCCTCTGGCCCTGGACCTTCCGCAAAACCCACGAACGCCTGACAAAGACCCCCCTCCGCTGGCACCTCTGGACCGCCTTCTGGCTCGTCCTCGCCGTGGCCTTCTTCGTCGGCGTCGTCATGACCTACTGATCTCCTCCGGCGGAATTCCTCCCACTTTTCACTTTTCACTCCCATGACCCCTCACGCCCCCCGTATATTGATTCTCCGCGGCGGCGCCATCGGCGACTTCATCGTCACCCTCCCCGTCCTGCAGACTCTCCTCGCCCGCTGGCCCGACGCCGAAATCGAAATCTGGGGCTACCCCCACATCGCCGACCTAGCCGTCGCCGCCGGCCTTGCCAAAAAAGTCGTCTCCCTCGACCGCGCCGAAATGGTCCGCTTCTTCGTCCCCGTCCCCGACTTCGCCCCCGGGCAGGAAGCGGCCATCCAATCCTTCGACCTCATCCTCAACTACCTCCACGACCCCGAAGGCCAGATCCGCAGCAACCTCCACATGGCCGGCGCCAAACAAGTCCTGTCCGGCTCCCCCCTCATCAAGCGCGGCCACGCCGTCGACTTCCTCCTCGAGCCCCTGATGGCGCTCGCCCTCTACGAAACCGGCCTCGCCCCCGCCCTCGACTTCCCAAAAGGAACCCTCGACCGCGCCGCCGCCCGCCTCCGCGCCCTCGGCATCCAAGGCAAACCCGTCACCATCCATCCCGGCAGCGGCTCCCCCAAAAAGAACTGGCCCCTCGACCGCTACATCGACCTCATAAAAACCCTCCGTTCCCGCGGCCGCGAAGTGGTCCTCGTCCTGGGCGAAGCCGACGCCCCCCTCCGCCCCGCCCTTGACGCCGCCCTCCCCGACATCCCCCGCCTGGACTCCCTCCCCCTGACCGATCTCGCCCCCGCGCTCGCCACCTGTTCCCTCCACATCGGCAACGACAGCGGCATCACCCACCTCGCCGCCGCCGTCGGCATCCCGGTCGTGGCCCTCTTCGGTCCCACCGAACCTGCCACCTGGTCCCCCCGCGGCCGCATCCCCCCGACCCTCCTCCGCCCCCCCTCCGGCGACCTCTCCGACCTCGCCCTCCCCACCGTCCTCGCCGCCCTCCCCTGACCCGCCTCCCCGCGGTCCCGTTTTTCGCCTGGTGCCCCCCTGCCGATCCATCACGTGAGATTACGGAAAATACATGACATTTTCTCCATTTTCCACCATACAACCGCCCATGAAAACCACCCTGCAACACCCCTCCGTAGTTGGTCGCCCGCTAGGGTAGGGCGAGCTCTCCGAGCGAGCCGGGGCAGGCGGCGCGGCGGCTCGCACGGAGTGCTCGCCCTACCACACCACCACGGGCGGGCGGGGAAGACCGCATCCCCCGACCTAACCCCGCCGCCGCCGGCGACCGCGCCGAACGGTTCGCCTGGCCCTCCTTTTTGCCTTCCTGCCGACCATCATTTGAGATTACGGAAAAGACCTGACATTTTCTCCGTTTTCCACAACGCAAACGCCCATGAAAACCACCCGGCAACACGCCGCCGTGGTTGGTCGCCCGCGAGGGTAGGGCGAGCTCTCCGAGCGAGCCGGGGCAAGCGACCCGGCGGCTCGCACGGAGTGCTCGCCCCACCACCGCGGGCGGGCGGGGAAGACCGCATCCCCCGACCTAACCCCGCCGCCGTCGGCGACCGCGCCGAACGGTTCGCCTGGCCCTCCTTGTGCCTTCCTGCCGACCATCATTTGAGATTACGGAAAAGACATGACATTATCTCCGTTTTCCACCACGCAAACGCCCATGAAAACCACCCGGCAACACGCCGCCGGGGTTGGTTGCCCGCGAGGGTAGGGCGAGCTCTCCGAGCGAGCCGGGGCAGGCGGTCCGGCGGCTCGCACGGAGTGCTCGCCCTACCACACCACCGCGGGCGGGCGGAGAACACCACATCCCCCGACCTAACCCCGCCGCCGTCGGTGGCCGCGCCAAACGGTTCGCCTGGCCCCCTTTTTGCCTTCCTGCCGAACATCATTTGAGATTACGGAAAATACATGACATTTTCTCCTTTTTCCACCACGCAAACGCCCATGAAAACCACTTGGCAGCACACCGCCGGGGTTGGTTTCCCGCGAGGGTAGGGCGAGCTCTCCGAGCGAGCCGGGGCAAGCGACCCGGCGGCTCGCACGGAGTGCTCGCCCTACCACGGGCGGCATCCCCCGACCCTGGACCGCCTCCCTTGGCGGCCGCGTCTGGAACGGGCGGAATCGGGGCTTGCAATGGGGTGGGGGGAGGGGGTAGGATGCCCCCAAACAGAGGAACTGTATCCAGGAGTTGCCATGAAACACATGAAAGCCATCGGGATCGCCGTCTGCGGGCTGGCCATGCTCGCCGGAGCGGCGTTTGCAAACGAAGAATTCGATCCGTCTTGGTACGGTGCCGGCGGGGTCGTCGACGACTACGCGCTGGTTTCTCGCGACACGAAGGGCGACAACTCCTACCCCTACACCCCCTCCCCCGAGCAGTGGCGCGACCGCAACATCTACCAGCTGTTCACCGACCGCTTCGCGACCGACGGCAACATCCGCGTCAAGAGCTACCGGCCGGCCTGGGACTGCGAGTACACGGGCGACGGCCTCAACCGCCAGTACCCCTTCAACCGCAACTACCACCACGGCGGCAGCTGGAAGGGCCTCCAGTACCAGATCCCCTACCTCCAGGGCATGGGCGTGACCGCCGTCTGGATCAGCGGCGTCCAGCAGAACGACCAGTCCGTCACGGACAACCGCTGGACTCCGTACCACCAGTACCACGTTGACAACTTCTTCCGCTGCGACCCCGCGATGGGCACCTTCCAGGACCTCAAGGACCTGATCGACGCCCTGCACGCGGCCAACATCGCGGTCATCCTCGACGTCGCCCCGAACCACATGTGCGACAAGAACGGCTGGGGCACGAAGGAGGAGGACAAGCAGTTCCACTGGGACGATTCCGGCAAGCACTGGTGGGACAACAACAACAAGCACTGCGTGCCGTTCGACAACCTCGACCGCTTCCACGTCCAGGGCACGATCAACAACTGGGACCAGGACCCCGAGAACAAGATCGGCCAGTTCAAGGGCACGGACGACCTGAAGCAGGAAGACCCGACGACCTCCGACATCCTCTACAAGGCTTTCAAGAACCTGATCGACGCGACGGACTGCGACGGCTTCCGCGTGGACGCCATCAAGCACATCCCGTACGACTGGTGCCGCAACTGGGCGCAGGCGATGCGCGACCACGCGGCCTGGCGCGGCAAGAAGAACTTCCTGATGTTCGGCGAACTCTTCAGCTACGACACCGGCGCCCTGGCCAGCTGGTGCTCCGACGGTTACGGCTTCAACTCCGCCCTCCTCTTCCCGCTGATGCAGGCGATGAACAACGCGTTCGGCAACGGCTACAGCACCTACCAGCTGGGCGAGGAAATGTACCGCCTCCAGCAGTACGGACAGGGCAAGGACAACGTCATCGCCTTCCTGGACAACCACGACGTCAACCGCTTCGCGCAGGCCTATGCGCCGAACAACGCCGCCAACGCCAAGCGCATCATGGCCCCGGCCATGACCTTCCTCTACCTGGCGCCCCCCGTCCCGCTCCTCTACTACGGCACCGAGCACATGTTCGACCAGGGCGGCCACGGCAACGGCTCCAACCGCAGCTGGGACGACTCCAACGCGGATGACAGCGACTGGCAGCGCGAATGCATGTTCGACCGCGGCTTCCAGCCCGGCAACGCCGGCGGCGACATGTTCGCCGACTGGGCCAAGGAACGCGGCCTGTACTACCACATCGCCTGGCTGAACGGCCTGCGCAACAAGTGCCGCGCCCTCCGCCGCGGCGGCTTCGAACAGCGCTACTACAGCGGCGGGCAGGGCCTGTACGCCTTCACCAAATGGTACGACGACGAAACCGCCCTGGTGGTCCTGAACACCGCCGACGGCGCCCAGGATGCCTGGATCAACACCGGACGCCCCAACACCGAATTCAAGGAAAACGGCACGGGCGATTCCGTCACTTCCGGCGCCGACGGCAACATCCACGTCTCGCTGGACGGCAAGGGCAGCAAGGTCTACATCTGCAACTTCGTGGACAACAGCGCCGATGTCGGCGGTTCCGGCGGCGGCTCCTCCGGCATGTGGATGGCCGGCACCTACGGCTGGCCGACCGAGAGCGCGACCACCGACGACACCATCTACATCAACACCGAAGCCGGTCCCGCGGACACGGTCAAGGAAATCGAGGTCTTCTACTACCTGAACCCGACCATCGGCGGCGACTGGCCTTCCTCCGAGAAGGGTTCCAGCGTGATGATGGCAATCAACCCCGACTGGACCTCCCAGGCCGGCAACTGGTGGCACGCGGAAATCCCCGCCAGCGCCATCACCAGCAGCGGCACGCTCCACTACTTCCTCTGCGCCCGCGACGAGGACGGCAACGAAATCTTCGACAGCCGGAACGGCGCCAACTACCAGCTGACCATCAGCGAGCCCCCGGCGAGCATCGGCGCCAAGTTCCAGACCGTCGCGGCGAACCCCGTCGAGCCGGATGACGGCGGCAGCGTCACCATCACCGCGACGATGAAGCCCGACGACGGCGCCGATGTCAGCGCCCTCTCCGTCACGATGGACTACGCCTTCGTGACCAAGTCCATCACCGGCAGCACCACCAGCGAATGGACGCACGTGACCCTCGCCAAGGGCACCGCCTCCGGCGACACCGTCAACTTCACCCACGCCATCTCCGACCTCCCCGGCGGCAAGTACCTGATCTACAAGCTCGAAGCCACCAACGGCGGCACCGACAAGATCCAGGCCAACGGCGGCAACGCCTACGAAACCAAGATCACCGGCAACGTCACGGGCGTCACCGGCGTCTGCTGGCACTGCCCGACCAACCACGAGCCCTTCGCCGACTACAGCATGCGCTTCCCGGTCACCCCGAAGGAAGGCTGGACGATGTACCTGCGCGTCGGCAACTACCAGGGTTCCGACGCCTCCGGCGACAACCCGCTCGACATGAACGCCGGCAAGCTCTTCTACCGCTTCGGCGCGGGCGACACCTGGACCGCCTGGCAGAGCGTGGACCTGAACTGGGAATGCCGCCCCGACGACGGCCCCAACAACTTCTGGGTCGGCACCCTCGACATCCCCGCGGGCCAGGCCGGCAAGTTCCTCCAGTACTACTTCGAGATCGACTACGACAACGTCGAAGAGCTCGCCACCACCTACCTCTACATGAACCCGGACAACTCCGGCATGTACATGCGCACCACCTCCGAGAAGGAAGCCAAGGAGACGCCCTTCGAGGTCGGCATCGCGGGCGCGGCCGACGGCGACGAGCCGGGCTACATCTGGCACGGCGGCAACATCACCCGCAGCGCCGACAACGCGGTCCAGGTCTGGGCCAAGATCGGCTACAAGTCCGACTCCCTCCAGTGGGCCGACGAAGCCGTGATCCGCTACCGCATCGACCTCAAGGAAGAAGGCAAGGCCCGCTCCGCCGGCGTCAAGGCCATCAAGTCCAGAAAGGCCCGCGCCGCCAAGTCCTGGAAGGCCCTCACCAACCAGGTCTCCATGACCCTCCAGAGCACCGTCGACGACACCGGCGGCAAGGGCAAGGCCATGATGTGGATGGGCACCATCACCGACGACCGCCTGCTGGACGACGACGCGGTCCTCATCTACGAAGTCTACGCCCGCAACACAAAGGGCAACGGCAACTGGAAGCAGGCCGAATACAACATGGGCGACGGCTCCTGCACCTTCGAGTACCGCATGTTCTCCGACGGCTCCGGCGACCTGCTCGTCGACGGCGAACCCGCCGACTACACCACCAGCAAGTTCTTCATCGACGAAGCCAAGGGCGAAACCGTCACCGTCCAGGTCGAATACCACGCGCCCAACGACGCGGAAGAAGTCGAAGTCTTCACGAACTTCGGCCGCCGCGACTACGCCGACGTCGACACGGACGACGACGGCTGGCCGGACGGCATGATCCCGCCCGCCCGCGACTCCATCACCGCCGACAACTGCGCCAACGGCTACTGGCAGGCCATTCCTATGACCCTGGGACAAGGCGCGTACACCGCCACCCTCACCACCGACAAGTGCGGCGTGTACCGCATCTCCGCCCGCTACAAGCAGGACGGGAAGTGGGTGTACTACTCCGACAACCCGAACGGCACCGACCGCCGCGACCACGTCGTCGTCATCTCGCCGAAGAAGGCCATGGAGCAGACGATGTACGAGCTGAACGTCCTCACCACCAAGGCGACGGACTGCAGCAACGACAAGTCCGGCAACTTCGAGGATCTCTCCGAGCGCCTGACGGCCACCGCCGACGACCCCTACGGCGAGTTCTCCATCGACTACCTCAACCGCATGGGCGTCAACTGCCTCTGGTTCCAGCCGATCCACCCGAACCTCGACTACGCCCGCGGCAACACCAACGCCGCCGGCGACCGCTACTACCCCGGCTCCCCGTACGCCACGAAGAACTACTTCTCCGTCAACTACGAGATGAGCAAGACCAAGAACGAGGCCAATGCCGTCGCCGCCTTCACGAACTTCGTCCGCCTCTGCGACCAGGCCCAGAGCGACACGCCCCCCGCGGACGGCGTGAAGAACCTCAAGACCATCAACGTCATGCTCGACGGCGTGATGAACCACACCTCCTTCGACGCCGTCTACGGCGAAGGCATCACCCTCGCCCTCGCCGGCCTCAGCGCCAAGGCCAGGGCCGAACTCACCGCCGCCCTCGGCAGCGGCTGGGACAGCGTGACGCCCGAGGACGTCATCCCCGCCACCAAGCTCGGCATCCAGTGGTACTCCCACGTCGTCGACGATACCCACAACCAGGCCCAGCCCGCCACCCGCTACGTCGACGTGGACAACAACGACATCGCCAACGCCCCCGAACGCTACGACTTCGGCAAGTGGAACGACGTCGCCGAACTCCTCTACGGCAACTACTCCACCATGGTCCGCTACAACGACATGGTCGAGAACGAGTGGTGGGATGACCAGGGCCGCCACACCTGGTCCGAGCTCGGCCCCGAGACGGGCCGCATCTACTCCGAAGAAGACAAGTACTACTACGACGAGATGCTTCCCGCCACCAAGCTCCTCTGGAAGTACATGGCCAGCTATCCCGAATACTGGATCAAGAAGACCGGCAACGACGGCGTGAACCACCCCGGCGCCACCGACGCCAACGGCACCCTCACCGACGACTACGGCATCGACGGCCTCCGCTGCGACTACGCCCAGGGCCTCCCGAACCAGTTCTGGGAGTACACCATCAACCGCACCCGCTCCATGAAGTGGAACTTCCTCTTCATGGCCGAGTCCCTCGACGGCGGCAAGGTCGGCTTCCGCTCCAACCGCCAGTTCGACATCCTCAACGAGAACATGGTCTTCCGCTTCACCCAGGACCACGTCTCCGACCCCGCCACCTTCCAGGCCGAGCTGGAGAACCGTCGCCAGGCCTACGGCAACGGCCTCATCCTCCTCAACCTCACCTGCCACGACGAAATCATCCCGTGGGGCGACCCGCAGGCCACCGCCTCCCGCTACGCCATGGTCTCCGCCATCGATGGCGTGCCCATGATCTTCTACGGGCAGGAACAGGCCATCTCCACGTTCGACCTCAACTCCGGCGACAACCCCGACGACGCCAACAAGTGGAAGGGCTTCCACAAGTTCGAATCCAACTTCGGCAAGTGGATCCCGCACTTCAAGACGTGGAACGCGATGCACGTCTGGACGAACATGGTCTACTCCAACGGCACCGCCAACGCCTCCCGCGACATGGCCGCCTTCTACGGCAAGCTCAACCTCGCCCGCCAGAAGTCCCCGGCCCTGCGCTCCCAGAACCGCTGGTTCCTGAACGACACCAACAAGGTCATGTTCGTCGCCAAGTGGGAAGAAGAGGGCGCCAACCCGAACGACAAGGACGCCGTGTTCGCCGCCGTCCTGTTCCTCAACGACAACATGGAAGGCGACCACAACGGCCACTGGGGCGCCGGATGCACCTACGACATCTCGCCCTTCGCGGCCAAGATGGGCATCCTCAACCGCGCCGACAAGTTCTACAACCTCAAGAACATCGCCTCCACCAACGACGCCTACGTCTGGGCCGAGCCCAAGAGCGGCAAGCAGCTCTACACCGAAGGCCTCGAACTCATCTTCCAGGGCTCCTGGAAGTGGAACGAGCAGCTCGGCGACAAGGAAGACATGCTCGCCTCCGAGTGGACCGAAAACGGCAACGTCGTCCAGTTCCTCAAGGTCTACGATGTCACCGGCGAAGTCCCGCCCGTCGCCCCCGACGGCCTGACCATCAACGACCCGTCCGACACCCTCGAAGTCGCCAACGCGACCGCCTCCTACGACGTAGAAGGCATGGCCGGCGACGACATCGCGGCCGGCACCCTCGTCAGCTGGACCAACGCCGCCAACGGCGCCCACGGCACCTTCGAAAAGTCCACCGTCTGGACCCAGGCCGTCACCCTCGTCACCGGCGAAAACGTCATCACCGTTTCCGCCCCGACGTCCGGCGGCGGCGACGCCCGCGCGGTCCTCGCCTCCGTCTCCGGCACCAACTCCGTCGCCGGGTTCGGGGACTTCGTGGATGCCTCCTCCGCGGGCCAGGCCGGCTGGTTCGTCCACACCTCCGTCGGCGACACCGGCCTGACCGGCTTCACCGGCAACGCCGCCTACGGCATGTGGGCCAACCTCGGCTTCAACTCCGAGGCGACCCGGACCCTCACCGACACCGCCAAACTCGTCTCCGCGAGCGTCGACGTCGGCATGCTCTGGGACAGCAACATCGAAGGCAGCTACAAGGGCATCGAGTTCATGAACGCCGCGGGCAACCCGATCTTCGGCGTCAACATGCAGAACTCCGCCACCATCAGCTACTACGGCGCCAACGACCTGGCCGGCACCTGGAGCACGGAGTACGGCGAGCAGGCCTTCACCGTCACCCTGACGAAGACCTCCACCGGCTACGTCGTCACCGGCACCACCCGCACCGGCGGCACCGTCAGTGGCATCACCGTCACCACCACCGACACAATCGCCTCGTTCAAGGCCTACATGAACGGCGTCGCCGACGAGTGGAGCGAAGAGCAGCAGAAGAACCTCAAGGACAACCGCCAGCTCTACTTCGACAACCTCCGCTACACCGTCGAGTCCAGCGGCCCCGCCGTTGCGAGCGACACGGTGACCATCATCGTGGCCGACGCCGACAAGGAAGCCCCCGTGATTACCGTCGCGGACCTTCCCGAGAGCGCCCAGAATGGTACCACCGTCCGCTTCAAGGTGACGGCGGCTGGCGACGGCAACCCGACGGTCAAGGTCAACCGCGCCACCTTCGGTGGCAAGGCCTACAGCGGCTACACCTACTCGGCCGGCAGCGGCTATCTGGTGTTCACGCCCGGCGAAATCGGCGACTACGTCTTCGATTTCCTGGCGACCAACACCTCCGCCGACGGCAAGAGCACCAACAAGACCGTCACCGTGACGGTTGCCGACAGCGCCCCGACGATCACCGTCGAATCCGTGGGTGCGATCACCGTCGGCTCCGACGGCAAGATCCACGTCGAACTCACGACCGACAGCGGCACCCTTGAATCCGTCCCCGTCTGGGTCTCCCAGGGCTTCGTGAATGGCGACTGGGGCTGGTACGAGTACGGCACCGCGAGCATCAACCAGGATGGCGAAGTCGAGCTCGACCTCTCCCTCACGGCCGACACCCTGATGATCTCCATCGGCAAGCCCAGCTACCTCAAGTAGCCCCCGGCTTCCCCGCAACCCGGCGACCGACCACCCGGCCGCCGGGTTTTTTCGTGGGGAGAGGGAGGCTGGAGCGGGTAAGAAATACTGTGGTCGCCCCGTGGCAGGGACCCGGTGGGGCGAGCACTCCGTGCGAGCCGCAGAGGCGCAAGGAACGGCTCGCTCGGAGAGCTCGCCCCACCGTCTGGAAGGCAAAACAGGAGCTGCACTTTTCCTTGAACCGCTCTGGAGAGGTTCCGGAAATAGTGCGACCGCACACATTGGAGTTGTGGCAGGCGAAACACCTGCGATTTCTCATGTGCGGGGTAGGGGGGGCCGTCCTCCCTGCCCACCGGTGTCAGTGATGCCGAAGGACCGCGTCGGGAATGTGCGGTCGCAAGTTTCCCTTGGTTCCGGCCGAATTGCATCCGTACCTGCCATGACATTCACTTGCGCGTTCCGGGTTCCGGGGGGGGAGGGGACTCGCCGCCCTGCCCGGGCTTTGCGCGAACGGCCCCCACGTTCTTTGCCTGGCACTCCAATGGAGCTGACAGGTAAACCCCCTGTCTTTTGCATGGTTCGGCTGGCCGGCAGGGGCCGATTCCCCTTCGGACGCGCGGAAGCGCGTCCCTCCCCGTGGAGAGCGCCCCGGGAGGGTCTCGCTTCCGCGCGACCGTGTGGTCACCCGCTGTCCGCCGCCCCCGGCGCCCCCCATCCCCGCGCCCCCCAGAACGCCTCCTTCTTCGCCCCCGCCCCCGACGACACCCCCGCCGCCGCCGCCCGTCCAGCCGCACGCCCCCCCCGTTCCCCCCCCGTGACCCCTGCGGCATCCGCGGCCACCGCCGCCCCCGCCTGTCAAGCCCTTTCATTGCCCACTTCCGCAGAATCTGCAAAACCAGGCAGCCACCTTCCCCCCCGGGGGGCTCGGGGGCGTCGCCCCCGTCCTTTGCACTCTGACTTTTTCTCGGACTTTTACTCGAAATCCCTGCGGCGTGGCCGGGGCGGGTTGGCCGGGACGCATCCGGGCGGCGGCTCGAAGCCGAACGCACGGGCGATTTCCAGCTGCCTGCCCACGAACGGCGTGACCAGCGGCGGAGCAGCGCCATGCGGCGGCCGTCGGTGATCGATTGGGTCAGCCGGGTGATGCGCTTGGGGTTCAGTTCCGTGCCGCAGGGGGCCTTGGCGATGCGCTTTCCCGGGGCTCCGTGGACTCCGCTGCCTCCTCAAGCGTCCATTCCGCCGGAAAGATGAACTTCGCCCGCTCCTCCGCATCCAGACGCAGGAACCGGATAAAAACCGGGATGCAAGCCCTTTCCTGATAAAACCCATGGTAAACCCGCCTATGGCTTATTCGGAGCAAAAGGCCGGGAAAAATTCAGAGTCACAAGGTCACGCGGAAGCGCGACCCTCCCGGAGCGATCTCCACGGGGAGGGACGCGCTTCTGCGCGTCCGCAATGGAAATGGCGGGTGGAACGACGGTTGGCGTCGCAGGGCGGACAACCCCGCCCGGCGCAAAAAGAACAAACGGGTCGGCTGGCGTGCGGGAGAAGGCCAACATTGAAAACCATGAAAACCGCTCCGCGGACATGGAAAGAGGGAGGGAAAGCGGATGTGCAGTCGGGGGACGGGCGCCCCGCCCGCGGAGCGTCAGGAAAGCGGGAAACAAGCGGAATGACTCCCTCCCCACTCCAGAAAAGGGGGGGGGGCGGTGGAAGGGAAAGCCCCGGGCGGGTGCTTGTGGTGTGGACGGCCCGGGCGGCGGGGTCGCCAACGCAGGAGCCTTCGCAAAAGCCCGAGAGGTTCTTCCTGGTCCCCGTGCGCGGGAAAGAATCGACTCCCACCCGGTTTTGTGTAGGATGCCAAGCAACACAATGGTGTGGTCTTGCCGCAGTCCGGCGGACGTGCCACGTGGATTGCGTCTTGCAGATGAACAACGAGGTAATCATTGCTGATTTCACCAGGGATGTCCGAGAATCGGAAATCCTGACGTTGCCATGCCCCACAACGCTCGGCATTCAAAAGTAATCATCCGGCTCACGAAGGACCACTCATGCTTTCCAAAGAAAACATTGTATCGCTTTTGACCTCCTTGCAGTTTTCAAAGGACTTGCTGGGGAAAGTGTGGCGGCGGGAATTCCAGATTGGCTGTACACTCGAAGTGGATGTCGCTGGCGAACGCTTCCTCTATGAAAAGGCGGGCATCACCGTCACGGGCGCGACGACGGCCAATTTTTCGCAGAAGGAAAACTTCGTCGTGTTCGAATGCGTCTGCCGCCTCCTCGAAAAAGGCTATCGCCCGAAAGACATCGAACTCGAACCGACCTGGAAACTCGGCCACACCGACAAGGGCGGGCGTGCGGACATCTGGATCCGTACCAAGACCCGGAACAAGGCAACCGATTCCCTTCTCATCATTGAGTGCAAGACGTCCGGCCGCGAGTTCGATGGCGCCTGGCGGGACACACTTGAAGACGGGGCCCAGCTTTTCAGCTACTACCAGCAGGAAGCCTCCACGAAATACCTCTGCCTCTACACAAGCGACCTTTCGCCCGAAGGCAAGCCCGCTTGCGATTACCGCCTGATCCGTGTCGAGGACAATCCCGACTACCTCAAAACCCTCAAAAAGCCCAGAACCTTCGCCGCCGCGACCACGGCCAAGGACCGTTTCGCCGTTTGGCGCGACACCTACAGGCTGGATGCCGCCTCCAAGGGCCTCTTCGAGCCCGAAATCGCCCCCTACAAGCCCGGCAAGACCAAATATTCCACCGCCGACCTCGTGGAAATCGACCACGCTTCCATGCAAAAGAAGTACAACGAGTTCGCGACCATCCTCCGCCAGTACAACGTCAGCGGCCACGAAAACGCCTTCGACAAGCTCGTCAACCTCTTCCTCGCGAAAGTCGTGGATGAGACCGAGAATCCCCAGGACCTGAAATTCTACTGGAAAGGCATCGCCTACGACGACGCCTTTTCCCTCCAGGACCGCCTCCAATACCTCTACATGGTCGGCATGAAGAAGTTCCTCGGCGAGACCGTCACCTACATCGACGAAGCGCAGGTGAAAAAGGCCTTCCGCCGCTTCGAGAACGACCCCGACGCCACGAAAGACGCCATCCTCGACTACTTCCGCAAGCTCAAGTTCTACACCAACAACGACTTCTCCTTCATCGACGTCCACAACGAGCGTCTGTTCAAGGAAAACTTCGCCGTCCTCCTGGCAATCGTCAGGATGCTTGAAGACATCAAGCTCAAGACTGGCGAGCCCAACCAGTTCCTCGGAGACCTCTTCGAAGGCTTCCTCGACAACGGGATAAAGCAGTCCGAAGGTCAGTTCTTCACCCCTCTTCCAATCGTGCGTTTCATCGTCTCTTCCCTGCCATTGCAGGACATGGTGCGCAGTAGCGCCGAGCCCCCTCACGTCATCGACTACGCCTGCGGCGCGGGGCACTTCCTGAACGAATACGCCCAGCAGGCCAAGCCCTTCATCCGGGCCTACTTCCCCGACCACGAAAAGACCTACTATTCCGCCATCACGGGCATCGAAAAGGAGTACCGCCTTTCCAAGGTTGCCAAGGTCGCCGCGTTCATGTACGGCGAAGACGACATCAAGATCATATACGCCGATGCGCTGGCGAAGAACCCGGACGTCCCCGAAGAAACCTTCGACATCCTTGTTGCAAACCCGCCCTATTCCGTCGACGGCTTTCTCCAGACGCTTTCTGAAGAGGATCGAGGACGCTACGAACTGATGGGTTGCAAGCCCGACCCCGCGAAACTCGACGCCATCCAGACCTTTTTCGTCGAGCGTGCTGTCCAGCTCCTCAAACCGACAGGTATCGCCGCCGTCATCCTGCCCTCCAGCATCCTCTCAAACGGCGGCAACGTCTATGTCAAATGCCGGGAAATCATCCTCGAAAATTTCGACATCGTGGCGATTGCCGAGTTTGGCTCCGGCACCTTCGGCGCGACGGGCACCAACACCGCCACGTTTTTTCTCCGCAAGAAAGACTCCCCGCCTGATTTCGCGACCCACTGGAAGAACCGCGCCGACGCCTGGTTCGCCGCAAAGCACGGCGGCGATGAAGTTTTCGGCGACTCCTCCGCCCTGGAGCGGTACTGCGCGCACCGCAAGTTCGACCTTTCCGGATACAAGGACTTCCTCGCCGGGAAACCAAATGCGCTCGGCCTTGACCGCGATGCGGAACGCGAAAAGCTCGCCTTCTTCCTCATGGCGGACGCGAACCCTGTCCCTGTCCTTGTCATCAAAATGCCTGCCGAAACGAAGGCCTCCAAAGCGTTCCTCGGCTACGAATGGAGCAAGCGCAAGGGTAACGAAGGCATCAAATACCTTGGCGCGGGCAATGCGGAAAACGAACTGGACCGCAACAAGGGCATTGCCGCCATCAAAACCCCGCTTTTCGACAACGCGCGTCTCAATGACGCTTGTTCGGTCAAGCTGAACTCTCTTGTTCGCCAAAATTTCCGCGGCGCGCTCGACACCATCCCCGACGAGTTGAAGCCGTACACAAAACAAATCTCTCTTGTCGATATGCTTGATTTCGAAACGTCGGTCTTCGAAAAGCAGTTTCGCACATCACCTGTTGCCGAGATACAGGTTGCGAGCATATATCCACTTGTAAAACTGGGGGCGATTGCCCCCTTTGCCACGGAACGTGTCCCGTATGGGAGCATTGCTAAAGATTCCTATATATCAACGGACAACATGTTGCAGGATTGCGGAGGAGTAAAACCCTATGAAGGAGAGCCCAACATTTCGGCAGTAGTCCGCTATCGAAAAGGCGACATTCTTGTCTCCAATATCCGTCCCTATCTGAAGAAGCTTTGGCTTGCCGACCGAGATGGGGGATGTTCCCCTGATGTGCTTGTCTTTCGTATTGCAAATCGAAACGAAATGTTGCCCCCTTTTTTGCGTTACATCCTATCTCAAGAAATGTTCTTTTCTTTCATGATGTCTGGGAAGACGGGCGTCAAGATGCCGCGTGGCAACAAAGACATCATCCCCAACTATCAAATTCCCGTTCCACCCCTCCCTGTTCAAAAGAAGGTCGTTCAAGAGTGCGAAAAAGTGGATCAAGAATACAACACATCACGCATGGAAATTGAAGAATATCGCTCAAGAATTGCAAAGATATTTGAGCAATCTGATGTGTTGTCGCAAATTAGGGGGGGGTAATTCGCGCCCTTGCCGAGTTGTTTGTGGAAATTCAAGGTCCCAAAACGAAAATTGCGGAAGACAAGATTATGGAAAGCGGAGACATTCCGGTGATTACACAAGAAAGCGACAAGATGGTTGCAGGTTACACAAGCGGAGAAGAAGCCATCACGGACCTGCCGCTCATTGTCTTTGGCGACCACACCTGTGCGTTCAAATACGTTGACTTTCCGTTCGTCCGCGGCGCGGATGGAACGCAACTTATCAAAACCGACGAGAACACGGTGATGATGCGCTATCTTTGCGGATATTTGCAGACGCGGGAAATTGAGAGGGCCGGCAAATACGAACGGCACTTCAAGTACCTCAAGCAAATGAAAATCCCCGTGCCTCCGCTTGAAGAGCAGAAACGGATTGTGTCGGAATTGGCCAAATACGAAGCCAAAATCGCCCACGCCCAATCCATCATGGCCTCCGCCCCCATCCGCAAGCAGGATATCCTGAAGAAATACGGGGTGATCGCTTGATGGATTACATTGCCCAACACGCCATCCGCGACGTTTTCGCCTTCGTCCCCCTCCAGAACGTCAACATCCACTCCTCCATCGACATGCCCCGTCCCCTTCTTGGAATCGACCGCCAGCTTGACGACAAGTACCCCCTCATCCCCTCCGGGCCCGAATTTATCGAATCCATGATCAAGCTGATGGAGTGAGAAACACGCAACCCGCGCCACTTTGAGAGGGAAGGAATAACAGAAAGATGAAATTCTGGCCAAAAGCCTTGTTTGCCCGACTAGGTACAGTAATTGATTGGCTGGAAACGCATCAAGGTTTGTGCATGGTTCTGTTGACGGCAGCCCTTGCATGGTCAGCTTTCGTTTCCTGCCACCTTTCCGCCAAGAACATCCAGGCAATGAAGGATATGGAAATCGAGCGTACACGCCCCATGGTTGTTCTGGAGTATTTGCAGGAGATGCCGCTTTACGGGGTTCGACTCCGGAATGCCGGGCTGACGGCAGCCCGCGATGTCATTGTTCACACGGTGCCGGGAATTGAGCTGTGCTTCGATGATCCGGAAAAACCTCCCATCCGTTTTTTGAAGGAGAAAATTGACTTTTTGCCGCCAAACGCATCCTGCCAAGCCATGCTCGGAACAATGCCTCAGATCCAAAGAATCAACAAAACCCTAGTCTATCGGGGAACCATCCAGTACGCGGATGCAATGGGCCGACAGTACACGGAAGAGGTGGTATTGGATTACACTCTGTTCGGCGGCACATGGTATTCGGGCAAAACGCACATCCATGAGATTGTCGAAGAACTTGAAAACATGCAGGGGGCCATTAACGGGAATCTTCATCCCCAAGGGAGTAATGATGGCGGTTTTTCCGCGACGATATCTTTTTCCCGGAAGGGGGGCGAGAAAACGGAGGCAGGGAAAGCATCCGGGAAAGAGGAGAATCCGCCACATGGACCGACAAACGGGGCAGGTGGGATGATAAATGAGCCGATAAACGGGAA
Source organism: Kiritimatiellia bacterium (assembly GCA_017527155.1). GTDB lineage: Bacteria > Verrucomicrobiota > Kiritimatiellia > CAIQIC01 > Lenti-01 > CACXEY01. The sequence goes on along the minus strand of JAFXQI010000027.1, from coordinate 1,332 downwards.
AGAAGAACCTATAACAGAGCCGATACATGAGCCGGTTAAGTTCGGGAAAGAGTCAATCCACGCGAGGGTGTTGGAGCATGTCCGCCAACATCCCGGGGAAAAGCGGGGCGACATCGTCGAGGCGTTGGGCATTCCCCTGTCCACCGTCGGGAGTGCCTTGAAAGCGCTGGGCGAACGAGTCGAATACCGGGGGAGCAAGCGAACGGGCGGGTATTACGCCAAGGATGAATGACCTTTTTGGGGCGCACAACGATGCCGCGGAACACGAAAAAGCCCGAAGACGAGCAATCCATCCCCGAGATGGTGGACGACCTGTCGCGCGAGGAAGCGCGGCGGATGTACAAGGGGGGCAAGCTGACGGCGTATGGGCGGGAGATGGCGAAGATTCTGGACCGCGCCCTGCCGCCGGAGAAGGTGGACGAATGGGGATTCCTCCTTTCGCGCAAGGAGCGGGAGGCCATCAAGCGGGAAGCGGAGGAAAAGAAGCGCATTGCGGCCGAAAAGCGTGCCAAGGCGGCGGCAATCAGGAGAATCCGCCGGAAGGCGAAGGAAGGCGGATTCGGGCCGGACGACGAGCTGGACGACTTCGCACGCGTCAACTGGGCGTTCATGTCGGCCCGCGACGAGTTGGCGGTCCGCGGGTTTTCGATCGACCTCATGAACGAGCTGCGGCGGAAGGTGTCCGCGAGGATTTCCCCGTGGATCAAGCAGAACCACATGGACTACGTGAACTACTTCATCTATCAGTATTACCGAGCGTGCAGCGAAGTGCAAATCGGGACGCTTCCCGCATCCCGGCAGGCGGCGGCGAGGCGGAAATGGGAGGAAATCCTCCGTCCCATCAAGCGCCGGGAACCGTGGCTTTGAGGGAGCACCACGACATGGCCGGGAACGCGAAAACGACGAGAAAAATGAACACGCCGGAAATCCATGATGGTTTTGCGGCAGCATTGCGGAAGGATTGGGCGGAATGGAGCGCGGGATGAAGGAAAGCCAGAACACGGAATACAAGGCGTCGTGGAGGGACGAGTATTTGAAGTGGGTTTGCGGGTTCGCGAACGCGCATGGGGGAACCATTGCCATCGGAATCGACGACAAGGGGAATGTCGTGGGGGTGGAGAACGCCAAAAGGCTGCTGGAGGACATCCCCAACAAGATCCGGGACACGATGGGGATTGTGGCGGATGTGGCGTTGCGGAAAAGGCGGGGAAAGGATGTCATCGAGATTGTGGTGAAGGAAAGCGATTTCCCCGTCGCGTACCGCGGGGAATACCACTACCGGACGGGGAGCACGAAGCAGCAGCTGACCGGATTCGCCCTGACGCAGTTCCT
>JAFXQI010000026.1 GCA_017527155.1 Kiritimatiellia bacterium | reverse complement strand
GGCAACTCGGCCGGTGGCAACACGTCGATCCAGCTGAACACTGGAAGCCCCAAGGGCATCGTGATCACGGAGTCGGCCGGCAGCGATGTCGCATCCGTCACGGTTGAATGGAACGATGCCACCGCGGACAAGCGCTCGATCGAAATCTACGGGAGCGCGGATGCCTATGCCGGTCCGGCGGATCTCTACGGCGATGCCAAGGGCACACTGCTTGGCACGCTGGCCAAGGGCGAAACGACGCTGGCGGTGCCGGAAGGCTACCCCTACGTCGGCATCCTCGCGAAGGGCGGCGCGCTCTACCTGACGAGCGTGGCCTTCGAATTCGCCGGCGAAGCCGGTCTCTCCGTCACCCTCGACAAGGCCAACGGCTTCACCGTCGATCTCGGCACGGCCGACAGCATCACGGCGACCGCGAAGAACGGCGTCGAGCCGTACACCTACGCGTGGACGAGCGACACCCCCGACCTGAACGGCACCGGCGAAACCCTCGCTATCCCGGCCACGCTCGCCGAAGGCGACTACACCGTCCAGGTCGAAGTCACCGACGCCGAATCCAACAAGGCCAGCAAGCAAATCGGCTTCTCTGTCGTCGCTCCGCTCGAGCCGCACGCAATCAACATCGACGTCGGCATCCAGAACGGCACCGTCACTTCCGATCCCGTGGGCGAAGCCGTCAAGGGCACCCAGGTCAAGCTGACCGCCACCGCCACGACCGAGGGCTACGCGCTCAAGGAAATGACCGTGACCTACGGCGAGACCGTTCTCACCTTCACCGCTTCCCCCGCCACCTTCGAGATGCCGGACGAAGCCGTCTCCGTCGGCGCCATCTTCGCCGAAGTCAAGGACTACGCGGAACTGCCCTTCGTCGCCGAAGACACACCCTACAGCGGGCCGTGGAAGACCGCGACCGTGGACGGTTTGACGAGTAAGGGACTCGGCAACGACTACACCTCCGGTGGCGCGGTCGGCGCTCGGCTCGACGATACCGGCGACTGGTTGCAGATCAAGTTCCAGGGTACCGCCGGCGAGCTCTCCTACGGCATCAAGGGCAACAGCCTGAGCGAAGAGAAACCCTCCACCTTCAAGGTCCAGGAGTCGGCCGATGGCGAGACGTGGGCTGATTTGGCCACCTTCACGACCGGCGACAACCTGACCGGCAGCACGGTCGGATACACCAACGAGGTTTCCGCCAGCTCCCAGTTCGTCCGCTTCTTCTACGAAGAGAAGGGCGCGGGCAACGTCGGCATCTACGACGTGTACATCAGCTCCGGCGGCCCCGCCACGTTCTCCATCAAGCTCGATCCGGCCTCCTACTTCGAGGTCGAAGTGGGCGAGGAAGCCTCCATCGCGGCGACGCCGAAGAATGCGGAAGGCGAAGTGCACTATGCGTGGACGGTTGGCGGCGAGCCCTCCGGCAGCGACAGCGCCGTCCTGGGTCTGGACACGACCGCGGCCACCGAGGAAATCGAAGTGGTCTGCACGGCGACGGACGGAGCCGACACCGTGGCGACGGCGAGCGTCTCCTACAAGGTGGTCGTTCCCGCGCCGAAGTACGCGGTCAACGTGGCACTCGGCATCCAGAACGGCACCGTCACCACCGACGTCTCCGAAGCCGCCGAAGGCGACCTCGTGACGGTCACGGCCACCCCCGCTGACGGCTACCGGCTCGTCGAAATCATCGTCAACAACGGCGAAGTCGCGGTCACCGGCAACACCTTCGTGATGCCAGCGCAGGACGTCCTCGTCACGGCCACGTTCGAAGAGAAGCCGCCGGTCACCGGCGATGTCCTGACGAACGACGACGTGGGCAGCCAGACCTCCAGCTACAAGGACTGGACCGCCGAGAAGGAATCCGGTGCGGTGTATGCCGGCCAGACGGCGGGCGGCTCTGCGACGAATCCCTGCATCCAGTTGCGGACCACGCAGAACAATTCCGGCATCGTGATGACGAAGGACAGCGGACAGAACGTTTCCTCCGTGACCATCGAATGGAACGCCCAGAGCGCGGCCGAACGGGTCGTGCAGGTCTACGGGAGCACGACGCCGTACTCGTCTCCTGCGGACTTGTACGGGGATGCGAAGGGCACGCTGTTGGGCGAGCTCACGAACGGCTCGGGCGAAGTGACGGTGGATGTCGCGGCCGTCGGCGAGTTCCCCTACATCGGCATCCGTTCCAAGAGCGGTGCAATCTACCTGACGAGCGTGGCCATCGACTTCGGCGGCGCGGCCGGCCCGAGCGTGAGCCTGAGCGCGAGCGCGACGGAAGTCGCCGTCGGCGAACCCGTGACGATCACGGCGACGGCGAAGAACTTCAGCGCCGAAGTGGAATGGTCCTGGACCGGCAACGGCACGGCGGACGGCGCGACGTTCGCGGTGGACACCACCGTGGCGGGCGTCTACGAAGTGACGGCGACGGCGACGGCCGGCGAAGAGACGGCCTCGAAGTCCGTGACCATCACGGTCGTCGCGAAGTTCGCGGTGAACGTGGCTCTCGGCATCCAGAACGGCACCGTCACCACCGACGTCTCCGAAGCCGCCGAAGGCGACCCCGTAACCGTCACGGCCACCCCCGCGGACGGCTACCGGCTCGTCGAAATCATCGTCAACAACGGCGAAGTCGCGGTCAGCGGCAACACCTTCGTGATGCCCGCGCAGGATGTTCTCGTCACGGCCACGTTCGAAGAGTTCGAAGTCCCGCCGTACTACTTCCAGTTCGAGACGGGCAAGCCCGCCGCCAACAGCTACAAGGACACGGATGCCGATGTCGTGAACACGGGTAGCACCTCCGATACCGTGCCGACCGTCAACTTCACCCTCCAGCGGGCCGGCCGTGGCGGCGACGAGAAGGACAAGTTCGTCGGAACCTACGCCCTGCGGATGGGGCCGACCAACGAAGTTCCGGCGTTCTTCTACAACACGGAAGCGTTCTCCGAAGATATCACGGCCATCAGCTTCCAGTACGGCATCTACGGAACGGACAAGTGCGAATCGTTCACCGTCAGCACTTCCGCCGATGGTGCCGATTGGACCCAGCTGGCCGACCTGACCGCTGATGCCTCCGCGGACGGCCTGAAGACCTACACGAACGATGAACTGCCCGCCGGCGTCCGTTTCATCCGCTTCGATGCCACGTCCACCCAGAAGAGCAACATCCGCCGCATCAACATCGACGAGATTCAGCTCTGGACCGGCGCCCCGAGCCCGAAGATCGTGTACAGCGGCGAGACAACCATCGCACTCGGCGACTCGTTCGAGATCATCTTCGGGCTGTTGAACTACGAAGGCGACTTCGAGTGGGTGCTGGATTCCCGTGAGGGCGGTTCCATCGCCCCGGATGGCCTGTACACGTGGGAACCCACCGAAGCCATCGATGAAGTGACCATCAAGGTCGTCGCCCGGAGCGGCGAGCTGGACATCGCGACCAAGGAAGTCACGCTGACGGTCACCGAACCCGGCCCGCAGCCTGGCGAACCCGCCATCGTGTTCGGCGGCGATACGCAAGGCGTGGTCGGCCAGGTCGTGAACTTCACGGTCACGGCGGTCAACATGGTCAACACCGACATCTATGGTGGATGGCTGGAGCATGAAAGCTTGTTCGACGCACCGGAAGGCAGCGATCTTTCGGACGCTGGCGTCAGCCAGAACTTCCCGAACGTCAGTTTCATGCCTGACGTTGCCGGTGATTATGTCTTCTACTTCAATGCCAGCGAAGGCGATGAATACTGCGAAGCCAAATGGACCGTCACCGTGACCGACGAACCCGCCCCGGGTGGCCCGTTCCAGATCACGGGCGTGAGGGCGACCAGCGACGGCCTCGTCCTGACGTTCGCGGGCGAAGGCACCCCCGCGGTGCTCGGCACGGCCTCCCTGGTGGCCGAACCGCAGGAGTGGACGCCGGTCGAAGGCGCGACCGTCAGCGGCAACTCCGCCACGGTCCCGATGGGCGCCCAGAACTACATCACCCTCAAGTAACTCGCCCGGGTTCCCGCAGGCCGGCCCCTATCCGGGGCCGGCCTTTTCCGTCTTCGGCCCCTCCCGCGTCCCGTGTGCACAACGACGGTGCCCCCACCGTCGATGGAGCACGTGAGAGCGGGATGCAAAATCCTTCCGCTCTTGTTTTGCCTTCCAGGCATGGTGGGGCGAGCTCTCCGAGCGAGCCGTTCTCCCTGCCTGTACGGCTCGCACGGAGTGCTCGCCCCACCAGCGGACCATCGCACAAACCGCTCGCCCCCTTCCGTTGCATTTTTCCCCGCCGCCCTCCTCGGGGAGGGACGCGCTTCCGCGCGTCCTCAGTGGAACTGTCTGATGGAACGATGGATTGCCGCTCTTGTTTTGCCTTCCAGGCAGGTGGGGCGAGCTCTCCGAGCGAGCCGTTCTCCCCGCCTGTACGGCTCGCCCGGAGTGCCCGCCCCACCAGCGGACCATCGCACAAACCGCTCGCCCCCTTCCGTTGCATTTTTCCCCGCCGCCCTCCGCGGGGAGGGACGCGCTTCCGCGCGTCCTCAGTGGAACTGCCTGATGGAACGATGGATTGCGGCCCCACCATTTCTTACACCGCTCTGGCGGAGGGAATCGGACCAATCGGTGTTGGTTTTCCAGCAAGCGCTCGGTCGGGTCGGGGGCTCCTCCAGTGGAGACCGTGCACAACCCGGAGATGCATCCCCCGGTCCCGGAGCCCCGAATTCGGGGTTGTGGAAACGGGGATGGGGGAGGTATGGTTGGCGCATGAAAAAATGGCTCTCCAGCCTCATTGCCGCCTGCGCCGCGCTCGCCGTGGCCGCCATCCTCCAGACCTCCGGCCTCGCCCGCTACTGGGAATGGACTCTCTCCGACTGGCGCGCCCGCCTTCTGGCAAAACCCACCCCCGCGACGGACCTCGTGAAACTCGTCCTCGTGGACCAGGCCAGCCTCGACTGGGCCTCGTCCGAGCAGAGTCTCCCCTGGCCCTGGCCGCGCGAGATGTACGCCGCCATCGTCGACTACCTCACCCGCTGCGGTGCCCGCGCCGTCGCCCTCGACATCCTCTTCACCGAGCCCTCCTCCTACGGCCCCGAAGACGACGCCGCCCTTGCCGCCGCCCTCACCCGCAACGGCCACGCCGTCGCCGCCGTCTTCCCCGGAACCCTGCCCGGCCGCCACGACCGCTGGCCGGCCGCCGCCGCGCAGGCGAACCCGCTCCGGCTGGAAGGCGGCATCGCGGCCCTCGAGAACCCCTCCGCCATATTCCCCGTGGACGCCCTGGCGGCTTCGGCGGCCTGGCTGGGCAGCGTGCGCGACCGCCCGGACGGCGACGGCGTCTTTCGGCGCTCCGCCCCCATGCACACCTTCGACGGCCGTCCCCTGCCGTCCCTCGGACTGGCCTGCGCACTTGCCGGCGAAACCGGGCCGGCCTCCGGCGAACTCGCCGCCTGCCGGGCCAAGCCTTGGCGGGGGGCGCACGGATGCCTCCGCATCGGTTCCGCCTCCGCGCCGCTCGATGCCGACGGGTGCGCCCGCCTCCGCTTCCGCGGTCCCTCCGGCGTCCACGCCGCCTACTCCGCGGCGGCCGTCATCCAGTCGGAACTCTGCCTCCGCGAAGGCCTGGAGCCGCCCATCCCCGACGGCGCGGCCCTGTTCGGCGGCAAGTACGTCGTCGTCGGCTTCAGCGCCCCCGGCCTCAAGGACCTCCGCCGCACCCCCACGGGGGGCGACTCGCCCGGATGCGAACTCCACGCGACGCTGATCGACAACTGGCTCGCGGGCGACTTTCTCCGCGCTCCCCCCGCCGTCGCCGGATGGACGTGGACCGTCGCCCTCGCCATCCTCGCCGCGCTGGCGACCGCGGCCGCGCGCAACGGGCTGGAGAGCGCCGCCGTCTGGACCGTCTCCGGGCTGGCCCCCTTCGCGGCTGGCTTCGCCCTCTGGCGCTGGGCGGGGCTGGAGTGGCCGATGGCGGTCCCCCTCGCGGCCGCCGTGTCCGCCCTCGGTATCGGCGCGATGCTCAACTACCTCGCCGAAGGCCGCCAGAAGCACTTCCTCAAGGGCGCCTTCCGCCGCTACCTCTCCCCGACCGTCGTGGACCAGCTCATCCGCCATCCCGACCGCCTGCGCCTGGGCGGCGAGCGGCGCGAACTGACCATCTTCTTCTCCGACCTGCAGGGCTTCTCTTCCTTCTCCGAGCGCCTCTCCCCGGAGGACCTCACCCACCTGCTCAACGACTACCTTACCGACATGACCGACATCATCCTCGAAGAAGGCGGCACCCTCGACAAGTACGAAGGCGACGCCATCATCGCCTTCTGGGGCGCCCCCATCGAGCAGCTCGACCATGCCGTGCGCGCCGTGCGGGCTGCCGTCCGCTGCCAGCGCCGCCTCGCCGAGCGCCGCGACGAATGGGCGCAACGGTACGGCGCCGTCCTCAAGATGCGCGTCGGCATCAACACCGGTCCCGTCGTCGTCGGCAACATGGGTTCCAACCAGCGCTTCGACTACACCATCCTCGGCGACGCCGCCAACCTCGCCTCCCGTCTGGAAGGCGCGAACAAGGCCCTCGGCACCTACCTCATGATATCGGAAAGCGCCTGGACCGCTACCGGCGGCGCCTTCCCCGGACGCGAACTCGGCGCCCTGCGCGTCGTCGGACGCCACACCCCCGTGCGCGTGTGGGAAGCCACCGGTCTCCCCGGCGATCCGCCTCCCCCCGACGCGGCCCCCTACGAAGCCGCGCTTGCCCTCGCCCGCGCCGGCGACTGGTCCGCCGCCGCCGCCGCATTCGCCGCCCTCGCCCCCGAGCCCGCCGCGCAGCACCACGCCGACCGCTGCGCCGCCTTGGCCGCGGAACACGCCGCGCCCGGCGCTTGGGACGCCATCTGGAACCTCACGCAGAAATGATGCCATGAAAACCACTCCCGGCGGCCTCCGCGGCTCCTTCCCCGTCCCCACCACCGACCCCGTATCCGGGGCCACCATCTCCCTCCTCGTCGAATCCGCTGACGGCTCCAGCCAAATCCTCCTCGACGCCGGCACCGGCGTGCTCAACCTCCTCCCCCGCCTGCGCCCCGGCGCCCTCCTCGCGCTGACCCACTTCCACCTGGACCACCTCCTCGGCCTGCCCCTGCTCGCCCCCTGCGGCCTGTCCGGCATCCTGTCCGCCCGCCCCGACGCCGCAAGCATCCTCTCCCGCGTCTACTCCCCGCCCGTCTGGCCCGTCCCCGCGACCACCGCCCCCTTCGTCCTCGCCGCCCCCGGCACCCCCCACGTCCACGGCGCCCTCACCGTCGCGTTCCACCCCATCGCCCACCCCGACGGATGCCACGCCATCCGCATCGACGAACCCGCCACCGGCGAAAGCCTCGTCCTGGCGACCGACATCGAATGGACCCTCATGGACGCCGCCGGCCGCGCGGCCTTTGCCGACTTCGCGCACGGCGCCGGCGACCTCTGGTTCGACTGCCATTTCCTTCCCGCCGAACTCCCCGCCCACCACGGCTGGGGCCACAGCTCCTGGCGCGACGCCCTCGATGCCGCCCGCCTTTCTGCCGCCCGCCGCGTACACCCCCTCCACTTTTCTCCCTCCGCCACCCCCTCCCGCGCCGCCTCCATCACCCGCCGCCTCCGTCCGGCCCGTCGTTGATTCCCTGGACTTGCTGATCAGTGCGAGGCCGCGGAATGTTCGATTCCGCTCAGCCACACCGCGATGCGGTTCCGGAGATGCCTCGCGGGGCCGGACGAATTCCCGGCCATGAGGATTCGTGCCATGGCTTGTTTCGTCGCGTCCAGTCTCCCCGGGGAAACATTGGCCCTGCAGTCATGCGAGATTACGGAAAATCCGTGCGATTTCCGTAGTTTTCCGGTAGTCGCGCGATGGCGGACCGGGCGCACCCTGCTCACGGTGACAAGTCGGACGATGCCGAGTTTGGCTTCCGCAAAACGCGACAGGGCCGCGAGGGAATGGTTTTCGCGGAGGATCGTGGCGAGGCGGCGGCGGGCGGTGGAGAAGGGGGCGGCGAGGTCGGCAGGAAGGGACTGGCCATCGGGCAGGCCGTCCATGACCCATTCGAAGGGGAGGCGGTCGTCGAGGGCGAGGATATGGCGGAGGCGCTGGACGAGTTTCTTGTAGCGCATGGCGGTGGAGTAGCCGACGCGGACGCGGTGGTCGCAGAGCCAGCCTTTCATGCCGCCTTTGCGGGAACGGATGAGTTTCTTGCCGCTGGGGAGGGGGGTGCAGAGAAGGGTGCGGTCGAGGGTGGGATCGAGGTCGGCCAGGCGGGACCCGAGGCGCAGGCAGGTCGCCAGGTCTCGGCGGGGGAGGGCGGCCCATTCGCGTTCGAGGTCGGCGGGGGTGGGCTTTCCGCGGAGGGAGGGGGAGTCGGGGCGCTTTTCGCGGATGCGGACCTGGCGGGCGATTTCGTCGAGGACCCACGAGCCGATTTCGCCGAGGGCGAAGGCAGCGAAGACGGCGGGCGTGACGGCGAGGAGGATGGGGAGGAGGCGGTCAGCGCCGGGACCGACGAGATTGCGGTTCATGCCATGGAGGCCGCGGAGGGTGGAGGCCGTGTTGTCGAGGATGGTTTTCATGGGGATAATGATGGTCGAATTTCCAAAACAAGTCAAGTGGTTTTCCATAATCCTACGACATCCTGCGGAAACGGCTGGACGGGGAAGGGGGAAATGTGGGACAGTACGGAACGGTCATGGAAATCGTGGTTACAGGCGGATGCGGATTCATCGGGGCGAACCTCGCGGTTGCGTTCCGGGCGCGCGGCGAAGCGATGACGGCCCGCGACACCCTCTCGCGGCGCGGTCCGGCCCCGTTGCGCGGACGGAGGATGGACACCACCAAGACCGCCGTTGTCCCCGGTGCCACCGGACAGGCCGGTCCGGTGGCCGTGCGCCATTTCCTCCCCCGGAACCGGCGTCGCATCGGCACCGCCAACGATGGTCCCCCTTTCTTTGGCATCCACACCGGCGCCTCCCGCAGCGGCAAGAAATCCCCCGGCAACAAGATGCCCCCCGACGCCTACTCCGGAACCAACATCATGGGCTACCACATCAGGTGGAACAGCGCTACCGAACTCCACGAATACAACCTCCCCAAGTGGAAGGCCGGAACATGACCGCCACGGATTGGTCCCCGGAGGGTTGGTTCCCGCTCGCAGAAGGACCCCTGCCGCAGAGTGTCCACGAAGGAATGCCGCCCCGCGCGGTGCTGGGCTTTACCGAGCGGCACCTGCAGTGCGTGTGGGCGGATGACCGGTTGAGGCCGGAGGGGCTTGCCACGGCGGAGGGGGAGGCGGTGGAAGTGGAGTTCCCCGGCGAGTGGAACAAAGGGCCGGGGCCCGACTTTCTCGGGGCGGTGCTGAAGGTCGGCAATGGCTCTCGGCGGATTGCAGGGGATGTGGAAATCCACATCCATCCGGCGGACTGGCGGCGGCACGGGCATTCTGCCGATTCACGCTATTCCCGGGTCTGCGCCCATGTCGCCTACTTTCCCGGCGCCCTCCCCGACGGCGAGCTGCCGCCGGGAACGCTCCAGATCGCGCTCAAGCCGGCGCTGGACCGGGCGGACGGCTTCTCGTTCGACAACATCGACCTGATGGCGTATCCGATGGCGGCGCGGGCCGCGCCCCCGCCCTGCCGGGCCGCCATGCTCGCCCTGTCGCCGGAAGCGCGGGGACGCGTACTGGACGCGGTCGGCGAGACGAGGCTTTCCCGGCGTGCCGAGTGGTTGCACATGGCCATGGAGGACCGGGGCATGGCCCAGACGGTGTACGAGGAGACCATGGCCGCCCTCGGCTACCGGCCCAACAAAATCCCGTTCCGGCGGCTGGCGCGCGCGGTGCCGCTGGAGCGGTTGCGGGCCCTGTCGGAAGGCGATGTGCTCAAGGCCTACGCCCTGCTCGCGGGCTCGGCCGCACTCCTGCCGGACCCCACGACCGCCTTCCGGCGGGGTGTGCAGCCCGATGCGGAATCGCGCCAGTTCATCCGCCGTTGCTGGGATGAGTGGTGGCATCTGGCAGGGGCGTGTGCGCCGTCCTCGTTCACGGCGGCCGACTGGGTGCGGACGGGCATCCGCCCGCCCAACCGTCCCGAGCGGCGGCTCATGGCCGCCGCGTACCTGTTCGCTCCGGCGCGGGGATTGCCGGAGAGGCTCGAAGCCCTCGCCAAGCGGGACGGCGGCGGAACCATCGACGACCTTCTTGGGCTGCTGGCCGAGGGCGACGCCCCCTACTGGCCGCGGCGGTTTTCCTACACGTCGGCCCCCATGCCGCAGCCGGTCGCGCTGGTGGGCGAAACGCGGGTGCAGGCCATCGCCGTGAATCTTCTCGTCCCGGCCCTGGCCGCCCTCGGCGCCAAGGCGGCCGGATGGCCCCCGGTCGGCGAGCTGCTGCCGCCGGAAGCCCCGAACGCCGTCACCCGCATCATGGCCGACCGCCTCTTCGGTCCCGGCCACAACGCCCGCCTCTACCGCACCGCCCTCCGGCGCCAGGGGCTCATCCACCTCCACCACGAGCACTGCCTTGGCGACCGTTCGCGGTGCGCGGAATGCCCATTCCCGGAATTTCTCCGGGCCTGCCACCGGATCGGGGCGAAGGCCGGGGACGCGTTCCAGGCGGGGCGCGCCCTGCTGTGAGGGGGACTCAGGCGGGGGCGTAGAGGATGTGGCCGCAGAAGTCGCAGAAAACGAGTTCGTCGCGGCGGCGGGCCTGCACGGCCTGCGCGGGGGAGAGCTTCATGTGGCAACGGCCGCAGGTGCCGTGTTCGACGATGGCCACGGCGGGGCCGCCCTTCGAGGCAATGCGGTCGTAGCGGGCGAGCCAGCCGGGATCCACTTCCGCGGCGCGCGCGGCGCGGTCGGTTTCGAGCGACGCGAGTTCGGCGCCGAGACCTTCGGCGCGGGAGAGGTAGTCCTTCACTTCGGCGTCGACGCGCTCCGCCTGGCGGGCGAGTTCGGCCTTCTGCTCCGCGGCCTTGGCCTTGAGGGCTTCCACCTCGTCCATGGCGGCGAGTTCGTCGTCCTCCAGGGCGGAGACGCGGGTCTTGAGGGCGGCGATCTGGGTCTCCAGCGCGCGGTACTCGTCGTTGCTCTTGATCTGGAGCTGCTGCTCGCGGTACTTGCGCTCCTGGGCGTGCGCTTCCGCGATTTCGCCTTCGGCGCGGCGGATGCGTCCCTGGGCTTCGAGCAGGGTCCGGTCGGCCTCGGCCACGCGGGCTTTCTGCGCGTCGAGGGCGGATTCCATCTGCGCCTTGCGCTTCGGGATGTCGTCCATCTCCCGGCGGATGCGCGCAATCTCCAGATCGCACTCCTGCAGTTCCAACAACCGTTCCATTGACTTCGCCACGCGTACCGAACCTTTCTTCCGTTGACGGATGGGTTCCTTATACCGCAATTCCCGCCTCCGCCGCAACCGCAACCCGCGGGGGAGGACGGGAATGTTTTTCATGGTGGGGGGATGGGGGGCGAAAGACAGGAAAAAGTTGGGTTTTTTCCTGTTTCCAAAAGCAGGAGAGACGGGGGGGGTCTGGGAAAACGGAGGGGGAGCGGGATGGGAAGGAGGGGGCGGTTCGCTCGGAGAGCTCGCCCCACCGACAAACAAGGGAAACGGAGCGGTCAGTTCGCGGGGGCGGCTTCGGTGGCGGCCTTGGTGCGTTTGGCGGCGCGGCGTTCGAGGACGCGGACCTGGGTCCAGGAGTCGCCGCTGGCGACCTTGTCGGCGATGTTCTGCTTGAAGACGGCCAGGGCTTCGTCTTCGCGCCCCATGCGGAGGAGCTGGAAGCCGAGTTCTTCGCGGTAGTAGGCGTGCCGGTGCTGGTAGGTGGCGGCGCGGCGGATGTGTTCGAGCGCGGCTTCGTCGTTGCCGGCGGCGCTTTCGGCGCGGGCAAAGGCGATCTCGACGGCCATGTCGCCCGGGTTCAGGCGTTCGGCCTCGGCGAGGGCGTCGAGGGCGTCGGCGACGAGACGGCGCCGTCCGGCGGCCTGCGCTTCGGGATCGGGCGCGCGGTACCACATGGCGCGGGTGGACTGGAGGTCGCCGAGCCCGAGCCAGGGCTGCCAGTTGGAGGGCTGCCAGCGGATGGCCCGGCGGTAGCAGGCTTCCGAGGCGGCGTAGTCGAGATCGAGGGAGGAGCGGGAAGCCTCGCCCTTGAGGGTCCACCAGTAGGAGAAGCCGCCGGAGAGCGAGTACCAGAGTCCCGCGCCGCACAGGACGACCGCGGCGGCCGACAGCGCCGCCGCCGGGATGCGTCCGCGCACGGCGATGCCGCCGCCGGCGCGCGCGGCGTGGCGTCCGAGGGCCAGTCCGCAGAGCATGACGAGGATGTGGGGATTCGGGAAGACGTGGAAGTTGAAGTCGAACAGCGAATGCAGGGCGGAGGCGGCAAGGGCGCCCGCTGCGGCGGTGGAGAGGAGAGCGACGTCGTCGTCGCGCGAGCGGACGGCGCGGACGGCGAAGAGGATGCCGGTCCAGAGGTAGAGTCCGAAGACGAGCGCTCCGCCGACGGCCCCGTACTCGACGAGAATCTGGAGGGGATCGTTGTGGAGCTGGTCGTAGGTGAGTTTCTGGTCGGTGTGGACGCGGTAGGGTGGGTAGGCCCAGAGGAAGGAGCCGCCGCCGAAGCCGGTCGTGGGGCGGTCGCGGAGCATGGCCGGGATGTCGGCCCACATCCTGGAGCGGATGCCGCCGGCCTTGATCGGGTCTTCGATGACGGCACCGATGCGTTCGCGTACCGCCGGAAGGGCCTTCCACGCGCCGAAGCCCAGCGCCGCGCCCGCCAGCGGCACCGCGACGAGGGCGATGGCAAGCCACTTCGCGCCGCCCTTGCGCCAGGCGGCGAGGACGGCGGCGGCGGCCACGCCGGCGAGCATCCCGCCCCATCCGCTGCGGGACTGGGTCCAGTAGAGGACGGGCGCGGAGACGGCGAGATAGTAGACCGCCATCAGGCGCAGCGGTGCCCCGGCCGCGGACGAGAACAGCAGAAGGAGGGCCAGCGGAAAGCCCATCGCCAGGGCGTTGGCGAGGTGGTTGGGGCAGAGGTAGGTGCCGCTCGCGCGCATGCCGTACTGGTCGGGGCGTTGCATCCACAGGACCGCGCGGGAGTGGTCGATGTGCTTGGAGATGGCATAAAAACACTCCACCGACAGCGCCAGCATCAGCAGGAACGCGAAGAATTTCCAGCGCTCGCCGCCGCTCCCCCCGCACTGGCACCAGGCCAGCGCCGCCAGGCACAGGCAGAGCCATTTGAGCAGTTCCCAGCGGGCTTCGCAGGGAACGAAAGCGCGGGGGTAGATGGCCGCAAGGACGGCCACCACCGCCGCGAAGCCGAGCCACGGCCACGGAATGCGCCACCCGAATCCCTCGCGCGGGAACAACACCGGGCGCAGGAACACCATCGCGCAGCCCGTGAAGGCCAGCACCAGCCCGATCGACCAGCTCCAGGTCCGCGTCGACGCCAGCAGGTACATGCCGCCGCTGACGGGCCAGAGCAGGAGCAGCATCGCCAGCGCGCTCCAGATGCGGCAGGGCCAGGAGGGACGGCGGAGGGCGGCATCGTCGTAGAGGTCGGGTATGGGGGTGTTCATGGGTGGAATGGTCGGGGTTGGAGGGTGGGGGCCGGGAGTGGCAATGAGGGGATTTCACCCGTTGGACGGGGAAAAGTCAACCCCGATTCCGGGCGGGAACAGGACGGTTTTTCATGGCGGGGGATGCGGGGGGAAAGATGGGGAAAATGTAGGTTTTTTTCGTGTTATCAAAAGACAGGGCGGCGGGAGGGATGGGGGAGGGGAATCGAGGACCGTCGATTGCAGTCGGATGCAGTCGATTGCAATCGATTGCAGTCGGAGGGGAGCAGCGGCTCAGGGGGCGGCGGGGAGGCGGAGGGCGAGGGCGGTGGAGGAGGCGGTGGCGTCGGCGGGGGCGAGGGCCAGGGAGAGGGTGTGGCCGCCGAGGGGGAGGGGGGGGAAGTAGAGGGCGCGGACGGAGGCGGGGGTGGTGGATTCGGCGGCGGCGGGGGAGCCGTCGGCGAGGAGGGTGGCGGTGATGTCGGAGGCAACATCGCGGAGGGTGGCACGGGCGAGGAGGGGGGTGCCTTCGGGGAGGGCGGCGGCTTCTTCGGCGGCAATCGGGGTGCCGCGGGCGAAGGCGGCGGCGCGGCGCATGGTTTCGTCGTAGCCTTCCATGGCCTGGGTGAGGCGGATCTCGGGGAACTGCTCGACGAGGAAGGCCGGGGCTTCGGCGGCGACGATGCGGTCGAGCTGGGGCGTGGTGTAGCGGGCGAACATGAGGGTGACGGCGCGGTCGAAGCCGTCGGCGAGCGGGATGAGGACGGGTTCGAGGTCGGGGTGGTACCAGGAGTACATCGGGAAGCGCAGGAAGGAGTCGTGCGCGATGACCGCCGTCCGGTGCACCTTGCCGCCCGGCCACTCGAAGGCGATCGGTCCGTTGGGCTTGGGCCGCACGGCGTCGAAGGCCCCGGACCGGACCGGGTGCATGCCGGGCATGCGGACGGCGAGGCGCTCGTAGCCGGGGTCGCCGCACTGGAAGCAGCCGGGTTCGAGGCCGTCGCGGACGGCGGCGGGCGGGTCGTCGTAGAAGGGCGGCATCGCCATGGGGGGGCCGAAGAAGCGTTCCGCGGCGGCCATGATCTCGCGGTAGAGGACGTAGCAGCCGTAGCCGTTGACGTGGTGGTCGGAGGGGTAGAAGCAGGTGCGGCCGGCGCGGTCGGTGATCTCGCGGATGGCATCGCCCAGGAACAGGACGTGGTCGCGGGCGGGGGAATTCCGCAACGCGGCGCGGACCTGTCCGCCGACGCCCTGGCCGCGGTGGTGGCGGACGGCGG
Organism: Kiritimatiellia bacterium; assembly: GCA_017527155.1. Lineage (GTDB taxonomy): Bacteria > Verrucomicrobiota > Kiritimatiellia > CAIQIC01 > Lenti-01 > CACXEY01. Next base: position 113,069 of record JAFXQI010000026.1, on the reverse strand, counting down.
GCGGCAGGTGTTCGGGGTGGATCTGCGCCTTGACGGGGGTGATGGCCTGGAGGTAGACGGCGCCGTGCGCGGAAGCCCATTCGACGCGGCCTTCGAAGAATTCGATCCAGCGGGCGGTTTCTCCGGGGGTGAGCTCGAAGACGCCGAGGTAGTCGTCGATTTCGCGCCAGGTCCCGCCGTTGCGGTACATCCAGCCGCCGGTGCCGGGAATCTCGATTTCGTGGACGGGCGAGGCGAGCACGTCGGTGTGGAGCCAGCGGTAGAACTGGACGATGCGCGAGCGGAAGGCGAACTGGTCGTTGTACCAGCGGTCGAGGCCCGCGCCCCAGTCCTTGGCGGGCGTATGGCGGAGGTCGGGGAAGTCGGCGAGGCGGCGGTTCTCTTCGAGACGGAACTCGTCCCACTGCGGCCAGCCGAGGAGGCGGGCGGACGCCTTGAATCCGAGGGAGGCGCAGAGCAGCAGCATCCACGCGGCCACGAAGGCGGCTTGCACGGCGGTGATGGATCGGATGCGCTTCATGCCCTAGAACCGGAAGTAGATGAAGGGGTTGTAGGAGCCGCCCGCGAGGAAGAGCATCGCGGACAGGCCGAGGAGGGTGCACCAGAGCCATTCGGCGGCTTCGGCGGCCGCGGGGGCGCGGGCGAGGAGTCGGCGGAGGGCGTTGCGCAGGGCCGGGGCGAGCGGCGCGGCGCAGGCGGTGCCGATGGCCAGCGCGAGGAGGACCTTGGGAGGGAAGGCCATCCAGAGGGAACGGGCTTCGCGGGCGGCGGTGCCGCAGCCGACCAGGGAGCGGAACATGCGGACGGCGACGTCCATGGTCTCCGACCGGAAGAAGACCCAGCCGGCGGCCACGGCGGAAAGGGCGTAGATGCGGCCCAGGAAAGTTTTCCAATGATTGGAAACTTTTTTTCCAATGGTTGGAAAATTTGGGGGATTTTTTCCAATGGTTGGAAAACTTTTTTCCAATGGTTGGAAAATTCCGGCGAGGCGTTCGAGGACCAGGAAGAGGCCGTGCCAGAGGCCCCAGAGGACGAACATCGCGCTCGCACCGTGCCAGAGGCCGCAGAGGGCGAAGACGGCCAGGCTGTTCAAGAGCGTGCGGGGGAGTCCGCGGCGGCTGCCGCCCAGCGGGATGTAGAGGTAGTCGCGGAACCACGTGGAGAGCGAGATGTGCCAGCGGCGCCAGAAGTCGCGGACGGACGTCGCGGCGTAGGGGTGCAGGAAGTTCTCCCTGAAGTCGAAGCCGAGCATCCGGCCCATGCCGATCGCCATGTCGGAGTAGCCGCTGAAGTCGTAGTAGATCTGCAGGGAATAGGCGAGGAGGCCGCCCCACGCGAGGGACGGCGGGACGGCGCTGCCGCCTTCGAGGACGCCCCACACGGCGTCGGCGGCTTCGGCGGCGACGTTCGCGACCAGCACCTTCTTCGCGAGGCCGCAGAGGAAGCGCTTGAAGCCGGAGGAGACGCGGTCGAGCGTGGTTTCGCGGCGGAGCAGGCGGGCGGCGACGTCGGCGTAGCGGACGATCGGACCCGCGACGAGCTGCGGGAAGAGGGCGACGTAGCACGCGAAGTCGGTGGCGCGCGCGGCGGGCGGGACGGCGCCGCGGTAGACGTCGATGACGTAGCCGAGCGCCTGGAAGGTGTAGAAGCTGATGCCGAGGGGCAGCGCCACTTCGGGGACCGGGATGTGCACGCCGGGAATCAGGTCGAGGCTGCGGGCGGCGAAGGCGGCGTACTTGAACCAGCCGAGGAACGCGAGGTTGCCCGTGACCGCGGCGGCCACGGCGGCCCGGCGGGCGCGGTCGGTGCGTCCGGGGCGCGGGGCCGCCAGCCGCGCGCAGACGGCGTTGAACGCGATGCTCGCGAGGAGCCAGAGGACGCCCCAGCCTTCGCCCCAGAAGTAGAAGAGGAGGCTCGCCAGGAGGAGGAGGAGGTTGACGGGTCCCCACGACATCGCGGCTCCCCCGCGGCGGCGGCACAGCCAGCCCAGGCCCCACGCGGAGAGGAGGACGGCGGGGAGGAAGACCGTCAGGAAGAAGGGTGAGGCGAAAATCATGGCGCCCGCCGCCCCGGTCCGCTACTTCCCGGAGGCCGGACCGTTGCGGACGATCAGGATCGATTCCGGCCGTACCGCCCGGTTGCGGCGCGGGGCGCGCAGGCTCGCGCAGAGCCGGTTCAGGAAGGCCAGCTCCGCGGGACGCGCGTCGCCCGGCGCATCCAGGATGTCCTGGAGGGTCACTTCCAGCTTCTCCACCGTCGCGCCGTCCTTCAGGGAGAGCAGATGCCGCCCCGGCGACACTTCGATCAGCGTCAGCCACGGGATGCGGCGGAGAAACCGGTTGTCGGCCACCGTCAGCAGCGATTCGCCGCTGCCGACGGGCATCTCGCCGACGGGACGCGTCTCGCCGCCCGGGGTGTCCAGCGCCGCCTCCACGGCCTTGACGATGGCTTTCGCCCGGTCGCCGTCGATGTCCGCCAGCCGCTCCAGGATGCGGTCGGGGAGGGTGACCGTGATGGGACGGCTCGGCTCGTCGAACTTCGAGGGGCGGCCGCCCTTGTTCTTGGCGGCGGGAGCTCGGGGGGCGGGGATGGAGGGGGAAGTTTTCATCTTGAGCCAAACTACACGACCTTCCCGCGAAAGCCAATCCTATTCCGTCAGGCGTCGTGATTCCGGCGGAGGAGGCGGGGGAGGAAGGCGAGGGCGGCGAAGAGGAGGGCGGCGGCGAGGAGGCAGAGGGCGGAGCGGAGGTCGAGGCGGCCGGTCGCGGCCGCGTTGCCGGCGGCGCGCGCGGCCAAAAGCAGGAAGAGGATGTTGGGAATGACGCCGGCCAGCGAGGCGAGGATGTAGGCGCGGAAGGAAATGGGGGTCAGGCCGAAGAGGTAGTTGAGGAGGGGAAACGGATTCACCGGGAGCATGCGGAGGAAGACGACCAGCTTCCAGCCGTCGCGGTCGAGATGGCGGCGGATCCGGAGATGGAGGGGATGGTCGCCGTAGCGGCGTTCGAGGGGCGCGCGGAGGAGGGTGCGGGAGAGCAGGAAGGCGAGCGCCATGCCGATGCCGAGTCCCGTCCAGCAGATGGCCAGGGCGGCGGGCAGGCCGTAGAGGAGGCCCGCGAGGACGACGATGGGGGTCGTGGAGAGGAACGAGACGGTGCAGACGGCCAGCAGGACGATGCAGAGGGCCGGGCCCCATGCGCCGGCGGCGCGCACGGCGGCCTGGATGTCGGCCCAGCGGATGTCGCGGAGGGCGTCGGGAAGGCCGTGGCGGTGGACGAGCCATGCGCCGACGGCCAGGGCGGCGGCGGCCAGAACAAGCCAGGGCCAGCGGCGGCGCGGCCGGGCGTCAGTCTTCGGTGCCGTCTCCATCGTCTTCTTCGTCCCCGGGCTCCCCGGCGTCTTCGCCGGAGGGTTTGACGACGACGGTCAGGGAGGGAATGTCGCCGAGGAGCGTGCGGGCGGCGTCGCGGACGGTAGCGGGCGTGATGCGCGAGAGGCGGGCTTCGACGTCGAAGGGATTGCGGTAGCCGAGGCCGAGGAGTTCGTCGACGGCGCAGGCGCGGGCGAGTCCGGGAAGGTCCTGCATGGCGCGGGCGGCGTCGACGCGCATCTGGGCGACGGCGCGGGAGGTTTCGTCGGGGCGGGGGCCGTCGGTAGCGAGGCGGCGGATCTGGAGGTCGATCTGGCGCTCGACTTCGGGCAGGCCGGTCTCGGTGGTCCCGGCATAGGCGAGGAGGAGGCCGCCGACGGGGCCGGTGAACTGGCGGGCGCCGGTGTAGTAGGCGAGGCCCCGCTTGTCGCGGACTTCCTTGAAGAGGTCGGAGGAGAGGCCGCTGAGGGTGTCGAGGAGGACGGATACGTCGTCGTCGCGCGGGTCGGCGGTGGCGATGCCGGGCCAGGCGCGGACGAGGACGGTCTGGTTGAAGGGGAGCGGGACCTCGATGCGGCGGTCGGCGGCGGGAGCGTCGGGGAGCGCGGGCCAGGGCGGGAGGGGGTCGCCGGCGGGGAGGGTGCCGAAGGTGGCTTCGAGCCAGGCTTGTTCGTCGTCGGGCCGGATGTCGCCGAAGACGGCGATGACGGTGTTGGAGGGCACGAAGAAGCGGCGGTGGAAGGCGGCGGCATCGGCGGCGGTCATGGCGGCGAGCGAGGCTTCGGTGCCCTTGGCGGAGGGCTGGTAGGGGTGGCCGGGGAACATGGCGTCGCGCATGAGCTGGCTGGCCTGGGCCATCGGGGATTCGTTTTCCTGGCGCAGGGCGACGAGCTGGCGGTCGCGCTGGCGGGCGAATTCGTCGTCGGGGAAGACCGAATCGAGCAGGCACTCGGCGAAGGCTTCGCGCAGGACGCCGGGGCGGTCGGAGAGACCCTGTACCGTCAGGCCGTGGGTGTTGCGTCCGGCATAGCCGGCGAGGGAGACGCCCTGCGGTTCGAGCCAGTCGGCGAGGGCGGAGGCGGTATGCCGGGAGGTGCCGCGGGTGAGGAGGTCGGCGGCGAGGGCGGCGACGCCGGCCTTTCCGGCGGGTTCGGCGAGCTGGCCGCCGCCGATGACGGCGGCGTAGACGGCGACGGGCAGGCGGGGGCTTTCCATGAGGAGGACGCGCATGCCGTTGGAAAGGGTGCGGAGGGAGACGTCGGGCGCGGCGGCGTCGGCGGCCGCCGCGGCGTCGGCGGCGGAGGCGGGGGCGTCGTCGGGGGCGAGGATGCTCCAGGTGCCGTTTTCGGTGCGCAGGTACTGGTTGGCGACGCGCGCGAGGTCGTCGGGGGTGACGCGGGCGACGCGCTCGACGTATCCTTCGATGCGGCGCGGGTCGCCGGCGTAGAATTCGCCGGAGGCCATCGAGGAGGCCAGGCCTTCGACGGTGGCGAGCTGCTGCACGGCGCCGACCAGGAGGGAGCGGCGGGCGCGTTCGAGCTGTTCTTCGGTGAACGGTTCGGTCTTCCAGCGTTCGACTTCGGCGCGGAGGGCCGCGATGGCTTTCCCTTCGTCCTCGGGACGGCAGTCGCCGTAGATGGCGAAGAAGCCCGGATGCTGCGGCGTCCAGCTCCACGTCCCCGCGTCGGTGAAGAGGTTCGTTTCCTCCACCCACCGCTTGACGAGCAGGGAGCCACGGCCGTTGCCGGTCACCGACGCGAGCACGTCCAGCGCCGGCGTGTCGGGATGCGCGAGATCGACGGTGTGGAAGCCCCAGGAGAGGCGGGTCACTTCGTAGCGGCCGGTCTGGCGCAGGAAGCGCTCGCCCGCCTGCTCCGGCTCGGGCGGGATGCAGACCGGTTCCAGGGGGGTGCGCGGGATCTTCGCCATCGCGGCGCGGACGGCGGCTTCCATGGCGTCGGGATCGAAGTCGCCGGCGATGGAGAGGATCATGTTGGCGGGGGAGTAGCGGCGGCGGTGGTAGTCGGCGAGTTCGTCGCGTCCCATGCGGCGGAGGATGTCGCGCCAGCCGATGACCGGGACGCGGTAGGGATGCTCGCGGTAGACGCTCTCGAAGAGCAGGCGCGAGGAGACGCGGTCCGGGTCGTCCTCCCCCATCGCCCACTCCCGGAACACCACCTCCCGCTCCCGCTCCCACTCCTCCTCCGGGAAGGACGGATGGAACACCGCGTCCGTCAGCACGTCCAGGCCCAGCATCGCCTTGTCGGCGGGCATCACGACGTGGAAGACGGTCCGGTCGTTGGAGGTGTAGGCGTTGATTTCGCCGCCGGCGTCGGCGATGGCGGTGGAGATTTCGCCGGGGGCGCGGGTGGGGGTGCCCTTGAAGACCATGTGTTCGAGGTAGTGGGAGAGGCCGCCGCCGAGGTGCTCGGCTTCGTGGATGGAGCCGGTGCCGACCCAGTACTGGATGGCGACGAGCGGCGCCGACGCGTCGGGCTTGAGCAGCAGGACGAGGCCGTTGTCGAGGGGGATGCGGCGGATGGCGCGGTTCGAGGCCCGCAGGACGTCGAGGGGATCGTTGGACATGGCAGTCTCCGGCAAGGCGGTGAGGATGGCGGCGGCGCACAGGCCGCCCAGGAGGAGGTTTTTCATCATGTCCCCATACTGGCACGCCGCCCCCCGCCCCGCAAGCGGGTTTTGCGGGGGGCTTACTTGCCCGGGAGGAAGAAATCGTCGCCGGCGGAGGCGCCGAAGTCTTCCGTGTAGATGACCAGGCGGGCCTTCGGCTTGCACTCGACCCGCTGCTGGTCGCGCCAGAACGTGATGACCTCGCCCTCCATGATGTTCCGCCCCTGCATCACCTGCGGCGGGCCGCCGGCCAGCACGATGCGGCCGCTCGCCACGTCGTAGGTCGCCACTTCCGCCCGCGCCTTCTTGTCGCCCTGCGTCAGCAGCACCTTGCCCTCGGCCTTGACCGTCTGCGCGCCGCCGTGCTCCGTGAAGATGATCGTCAGCCGCTGCGCGCTCAGCTGCATCCGCGGGTCGTTGACGAGGACGTTGCCGTCGAAGAGCGCGAACTTCTGGGTGTAGTCGAACGTCAGCTTGTCGGCGGTGACGACCGTCGCGTCGGGGCTGGCTTCGAGGCTGCGCCCGTCGTCCTCCAGCGCGCCCGCGAGCGCGGGAACGGCGCAGGCGGCGAGCAGGGCGGCGGCGGCGAGGACGGGGAAACGGGAACGGTGGATCATGGCATACCTCATGGATTGCGGGCTTCGGGCGGGATTTCGATGTCGTCGAGCGGCACGGTGGCCTCCGGCGCGGCGATGGCTTCGTCGAGGCCGGCATCGAGCACGACCTTCGCGTTGCGGAAGATCTGGAACTGGGCGTTCTCGCCGTTCCAGGCGAAGCCGTCGCCGGAGACGATGCCGCGGTCGGTCACGATGCGGATGTGGTCCTTGGACGCGGCCTTCTTCTGGGTGGGCGCGTACGCGCATTCGGGGGAGAAGACGCGGGCGGCGACCTCGCCGTGGCTGAAGATTTCGATCTTGAGGCCGGTCAGCTGGATGATGTTGTCGGCCAGGAAGGTGGCCGTCTCGCCGTAGAGCTGGTGCTGGAGGCGGCCCTCCGAATCGTACTCCGGCAGGCGGAAGTTCTTGATGGTCTGGCCCTGCATCTGGGCGCGCGCGGGGAGCGCCGCCAGCAGGGCGAGGGCGGCGGCCAGCGCGATGGATGGTCCGGGATGGCACTTCATGGCCACCAGTAAAGCGCCCCCCCCGCCGAAACGCAATCCCAAACCGCCGGACGCCCCCGGACGGCCTCGCGGGAGTGCATTCGAGATTACGGGAAATGTCGAGGTTTCTTGCGGTTCCCGGGCCATTCCTCCTCCATGAAAAAGACGGGACGGCGAGAGGCGGACGGCGGGTGGTTCGAGACGGGTTGGGGGGCGGTCCGGGGCCGATCGCGGTTCCGTTCCTCCATCGCGCGGGCCCGTGTTCCCATGCGAGGCGACGGGGCATCCGCCGGCGGCCGCGCAGGATTCCGCCCCGGGAGGGTCAGCCCCTTGTACGCGGCGGAGATGGAGGCAAAACGGCGCCGGGGCGAAAAAAGGGCTTGCGGGCGGGCGCGCGGTGGCTTATGGTACGAATCCAAACCCGATAGCGGAGAGATGGCTGAGTGGCCGAAGGCAACGGTTTGCTAAACCGTCGTACTGGCTTAAACCGGTACCGAGGGTTCGAATCCCTCTCTCTCCGCCATTTTTTGTCCACCCACGACAACGGAGGAACGCCATGAGCGAGCCACAACACAACGACACCGACTACGCCTTCTCGGCCGTACCCGCCAGCGAGCGCAAGGGCTTCTGGTCCATGCTCCTGATCCTGCTCGGGTTCACCTTCTTCTCCGCCAGCATGTGGACCGGCGCGGAGCTGGCCGCCGGACTGAACCTCAACGGCTTCCTGCTCGCGGTCGCCATCGGCGGCGCCATCCTCGGCGCCTACACCGGCGCGCTCGGCTACATCGGCGCGAAGACCGGCCTCAACTTCGACCTCCTCTGCCACCGCGCCTTCGGTCCCAAGGGCTCCTACCTGCCGTCGGCCATGATTTCCCTCACGCAGATCGGCTGGACCGGCGTCGGCTTCGCGATGTTCGCCTATCCCATCCAGCAGAAGTTCCTGCCCGGCGCCGGTCCCGCCGCGCTCTGGGGCATGGTCATCGCCATCGGCGTCGCCACGACCCTTTCGACCTACTACGGCGTCAAGGGCCTCGAAATCGTCTCGTGGATCTCGGTCCCGCTCATCACGGTCCTCGGCTGCTACGCGATGGGCAAATCCATCATCGACGGCGGCGGCATGCAGGCCATCTTCTCCAAGAGCGCCGGGAACCTCTCCCTGCTGGCGGCGGTGGGGATGGTCATCGGGTCCTTCGTGTCGGGAGGGACCGCGACGCCGAACTTCGTGCGCTTCGCACGGCCGAACGCGGCCATCTGGACGACGGTCATCGCCTTCTTCCTCGGCAACACGCTGATGTTCTTCTTCGGCGGCGTCGCGGGCGCCTTCACGGGCGAGAAGGACATCTTCTTCGTGATGGCGGCGATGGGGCTGATGATTCCGGCCATCCTGGTGCTGGGCGCGAACATCTGGACGACGAACGACGTCGCCCTCTACACCGGCTCGCTCGGCCTCTCGAACCTGACCAAGGCCCCGAAGCGCCCGATGGTGCTGGTGGCGGGCGCGCTGGCGACGGTGTTCGCCCTGTGGCTCTACAACCACTTCTGCGACTGGCTGACCATCCTCAACGCGACGCTTCCGCCCGTCGGCGCGATCCTGGTCCTCGACTACTTCCGCCACAAGGACCGCTACGCCGCGGACGGTTCCGCGGGCCGCCAGGTCAACTGGGGCAGCGTGGTGGGCGTCATCGGCGGCGCCACGGCGGGCAACCTGGTGCACTGGGGCATCCCGGCCATCACGGCGATGGGCATCGCCGCGGTATGCTATCTGGTCACGGACATCCTTGTTCCCGCCCGGACGTCCTGCGGGAGCAGTGGCAAGTGACGAGCGACGCGTGACGAGATAGGGGGGGGCGGGGGAGAAACCGACGGTGCGCGGCAGGGGGAGGGACGCGCTTCTGCGCGTCCGCGACGAAAGGTCGCGCGGAAGCGCGACCCTCCCCGAGGGGAGCCACGGCGGGGCGAGGAAGGGGGAGATGAGACGTTCGGGGGACGGAGTCGAAAAATGCGGTGGGGAGAGGCGGCTCGCGCGGAGAGCTCGCCCCACCAAAAGCGGGGGGGGCACGGTGCGGAGCAACGGCGCGCTCGCCGTCGGCGGGGGACGGGGGGCGGCAGGGGGAGGGACGCGCTTCTGCGCGTCCGAGACGAAAGGTCGCGCGGAAGCGCGACCCTACCCGAGGGGAGCCACGGCGGGGGGAGGAAGGGGGAGGTCCGAAGTCCGAGGTCCGGAGTCAAAGAAAATGCGGTGGGTCGAGGCGGCTCGCTCGGAGAGCTCGCCCCACCAAAAGCGGAGCGGGGAGCGCGGGGGGCGGGTCAGTCGCGGCCCCAGCCGAGGAGGGTGGCGAAGGCGATCCAGGCGAGCTTGAGGAGGCCTTTGGCGTAGCGGCGCCAGAGGCGGCGGGGTTCCTTGTAGATGCGGTAGACCCATTCGAGGCCGGATTGCTGCATCCAGACGGGGGCGCGGGGGACGTAGCCGGCCAGGAAGTTGAAGGAGGCGCCGACGCCCAGGACGACGCCGGCATTGAGGAGGTGCGAATGGCGCGATATCCACAGTTCCTGCTTGGGATGGCTCATGGCCAGGAAGAGGATGTCGGGCTTGGCGGCGTTGATGTGGGCGATCAGATCGGTCTGGTCGGCGGCCAGGTCGATCATGGCGGAGTTGAGGCCGGCGATGCGGATGGCCGGGGCGTCCATGCGCAGGTTCGCGAAGGCTTCGGCGAGGACGACGTCGAGGCTGCCCAGGACGTAGATGCTCAGGCGCTCTTCGGCGCAGCGGGCGCAGATCTTCGGGACCATGTCGGAGCCGGTGACGCGTCCGGGCAGGGGCTTGCGCAGGAGCTTGGAGAGCCAGACGATGGGCATGCCGTCGGCGGTGACGAGGTCGGCCCGCTGGAGGTAGTCCCAGAGTTCGGGGTTGCCCCGGAAGGGCCAGAGGCGGATGGCGTTGGTCATGAAGTCGACGTTCATGGTGGCCACGCGCTTGGGGGGGCGGTTGTGTTCCTTGGCCCAGCCGACGATGCGGTCGATGGCCTCGGCTTCGGTCATCCGGGAGAAGGAGATGTGGAACATGCGGACGTGGGCGTCGCTCATGGCGCGGTCTCCGGGACGGTCTGGAGGAGGTGGACCATGGCCTTGGCGTGGGCGGGCCAGGAGAAGACGGCGGCGCGGTCGAGGCCGCGGCGGATGCGGTCGGCGCGGGCGGCGGGGGACTCGGTCAGGAGGCGCCGCAGGGCGTCGGCGATGCCGGCGGGGGATTCGGGGTCGAAGGTCTCGGCGGCGCCGCCGGCGACTTCGGCGAGGGCGCCGTTGGCGGAGCAGGCGCAGGGGATGCCGCGGGACATGGCTTCCGCGAGGGAGATGCCGAAGCCTTCGAAGAGGCTCGGGAAGACGTAGAAGGCGGTGGAGCGCCAGAGGTTTTCCATCGGGGGGCCGGGTTCGACGAAGCCGGTGAAGCGGATGAGCCCGGCGTGGGGGGATGCGGCGGCGGCGGCGCGGACGACGCCGGCGTCTTTCCAGTCGGAGCCGGCGAGGACGAGGGGATGCCGTTCGGCCAGTCCGCGCGGGAGCATGCCGTAGGCTTCGATGAGGCGGAGGTGGTTCTTGCCGGGGTGTTCGATGCGGGAGATGTAGAGGAGGTCGCGCGCGGCGGGGTCGGGGGCCCATCCGGGCGGGGGGACGGGGAAGCCCTCGTGTAGGACGGTGACGTCGCCTTCGCGGCAGCCCCAGTGGCGGACCATGTCGTCGCGGGTGGAGGCGGAGACGGCGACGAGGCGGGTGGCGCGCCTGGCGTAGTGCGGGAGGACGTGCGCGAGGTAGAACATGCGGGAGGGGGAGTACTTGCCGGGGATGCGGAAGTTGGCGAGGTCGTGGACGACGGCGGCGGTCGGGAGGGGATAGGATGCGCAGACGCGGCGGTTGGCGGCGCAGACGACCATGGCGTCGTGGTCGCGGCGGAGGGCGCGGAGTTTCCGCGGGAGGCAATGGAGGTGCCAGAGCATGCTCAGGACGGGTTTCCGCGTCCAGCGGGGGGCGCGGAGGACGGGGAGTCCGGCGGCTTCGGGGATGTCGGCGCCGGGTTCGCAGAGGATGGTGAGGGCATGGCCCTGGCGGCGGAGTTCGGAGAGGAGTCCGCGGGTGTAGGCGGAGATGCCGCTCTTCCCGCCGTCCCAGGGGATGCAATCGAGGAGGATCCTCATCGGGAGGCGAGCTCCGCGAAGAGGTCCGCGAGCTTGGCGCCCGTGACCGGCTTGGCGAGGACCTTCGCGAAATGGCGCGTGTCGTGCGTCGATTCGACTTCGACGTCGGCGGTGATGGCGACCAGCGGGATCGCCGCCAGCCGCGCGTCGCGCTGCATGGCCTCGGAGAACTGCTGGCCGTCCATTTCGGGCATCCACATGTCGGTGAGCACGATGTCCGGGGTCCAGTCCGCCAGCGCTTCCAGGGCCTTGACGCCGTTTTCCGCGTAGCGGATTTCGCCGACGCCCAGCTTGCCGAGGTGGATGCCGAGGACCTTGCGGTTGATCGCGATGTCGTCGACCACCAGCACCGACTGCGGGATGCCGCGCGCCTTCGCGGGGGCGGCGGGCGGCGCCACCGGGGCCGGCGCGGGGGCTTCGCCGCCGGCGGTCTCCAGTCCGGGGATCTCGATGGTGAACGTGGTGCCGTGCCCGAGGCGGCTCTGGACGGACACCGTGCCGCCCGCGCTGTCCACCAGCCGCTTGACGATGGGGAGCCCGAGCCCGGTGCCCTTGTTGCCGGCGGCCTGGTCGTGCATGCGCGAGGAGATGTCCTGCACGAAGGGGTCGAAGAGCTTGGACATCTTTTCGTCGGAGATGCCGCATCCCGTGTCGCCCACCTCGATGTGGAGCAACCCTTCCGCCGGCTTCCACCCGTACTGCACGGAAATCTTCCCGTCCCGGGTGAACTTCGCGGAGTTGCCGACGAGGTTGATGAGGATCTGGCGGAAGCCCTGGCGGGAGAGGCGGAGGGGCGGAATCTCGCCTTCGCTCGTCTGGTGGACGGTCAGGTCCACGCCGTTGCGTTCCAGCAGCTGGCCGAAGATCGCCGGCAGTTCGCCCGCCAGTTCGGGGACGTTGCACGTCCCGTCGCGCATGTTCATCGCGCCGGTTTCGAGCTTGGAGAGGTCGAGGATGTCGTTGATCAGGTCGAGCAGCGCGGTCGCGCTGGAGAGGATGCCCTGCACCCACTCGCGGCGCTTGGACTCGACCCCGCCCTCGTGGGCGAGGAACTCGGCGAAGCCGATGACGGCGTTGAGCGGCGTGCGCAGCTCGTGGGACATCATGGCGAGGAAGCGGGACTTGGCCATGGCGAGCTCGTGCGCCTGGTGGGCGGACGCCTGGGCGAGCTGCGCCTGCCGCTTGAGCAGGACGATGAGCGAAACCGCGTACACCAGCAGCAGCGCCCCGAACACCACCGCCGCGCTCGTCGCGTAGTCCTTGAGCTGCTCGTCGGTCAGCCCGAAGAACGTCCGCTCGGCGAGCCGCCCCGCCGCCGCGGCCATGAACATCTCCTGCCACTGCTGCGAGGGGATGCTTTCCATGGTCTTGCGCAGGATGCCGGTGAGCTCGTTGGGCGTGGAGGCGTGGGTGAACATCACGAACTCGGTGCGGAAATCCTCGGCCCCGTAGAGCTCGTTGCAGCTCTGCGGCACGGGCAGCGAGAAGACGTCCAGCGCCCCGTACGCCGCCGCGTCCGGCCGCTCCGGGTAGGGGATCCAGAAATCCGTGTCCCCGCGCATGAACTTCGCCTCGGCCGTCTGGATGCCGGTCTGCGGGGCGACCTCGAACTTGAGCCCCGTGTGGCGCGCGAGCTCTTCCAGCAGCGCCTTGGGCAGGCCCATGGGGCGGCCCTTTTCGTCGCGCACGGGGAAGGGCCACGGCGAGAAATCGATCACGATCGGCGCCGGGTCCTCCAGGCGGCGTTCGAGCCATTCGGACTCCTGGACGGTCAGCTCGCTCAGGCCGCTGTGGGCGCCGTAGTGCTTCTCGCTGATGAGGCGCATGTACTTCGGCGAGTCGTCGCACACCACGTCCAGCGCCTCCTCCAGTTCGCGGAACAGCTCCGGCTTGCCCTTCGCGCACACCAGGTACATCGGGTGCGACGCGTAGAGCCGCAGCGCCCGCTCCCCGTCCAGCTCCTGCATCTCGATGTTGACGCATCCGTCCACCTCCCCAGAGAAGTACGCGTCCAGCAACTCCCGGTTCGACGCGAACTCCCGGAGCTCCACCTCGTAGTGCCGCTCCTCCACGCGCTGCTTCACCCGCTGCGCGCTGAGGGACCCCGCCAGCAGGCCGATCTTCATCCCCTTCCACGTCTCCGGCCGCCCCGCCTGGTAGGGGCTGCCCGGGCGCGCCCAGAGGTAGATCCGCAGCATCCCGATCGGCGTGTGCGGGAACTCCATCGCCGAGCCGCGCGCCGGACTGAACCCCAGCCCGCCCACCAGATCCAGGCGTCCGGCCTTCACGTCGCCGACGCTCTGGTCGTAGTCGCCGTACACGTAGTCCGGCGTCCAGTGCGTGATGGCGCAGAGCGACCGGATCCAGTCCTCGATCAGCCCCGACCGCGCCCCGTCCGGCGTCACCTTGAACAGATCGCCGCGGCTGTAGGCCGCGATGCGCACGCGCTTCGCGGGCCGCGCGATGCCCAGCAGCTCCTCGCGCCAACCGTCATAGCACTCGATGTTGTCGATGTACCACTCCCGGTAGGCCGCCGCGAGCCGCGCCATCAGCTCCGGGCGGTCCTTGCGCACCGCGAAATACACGTTGCGCATCCCGATGGGCACGATTTCCACGAGCCCTTCCGGACGCTTCCCGTACGGCGTGTAGAGGAACAGCGCATCCACCTCCCCGGCCTTGAGCGCCTCGACCGCGCCGGCGCTCGTCGGGTACTCCACGTATTCCGGCTCCAGGTTCGCGTGGGCGAAATAGCTTTCCCGGTCGGGGTTCATCCCCTGGGAGACCGGCGAATAGGCGACCTTCATGCGCGGCCAGTCGGTGATCTTCATCGAAAGCATGAGCTCGGCCCGGTCCGGCGTCGCGTACAGCGCATAATGCATCCGGCCGAGCGGCTGGTGCGGGAAATCGTAATCCTCGAGCAGCTTCGGCGTGCGGAACGCCGAGCAGACCACCTCCGCGTTCGAGACCACGAGCATCCCCTCCCCGTCGAACTCCGCCCTCACCGGTTCCAGCCCGGCCCGTTGGAACACCTCCCCCATGACCCTCCGGCAGAACTCCACGTCCGGCGCCGCCCACACGTCGACCTCCGAATTCCGCTCGCAGTCCGCCACCGACACCGTCTCGGCGCGCACCGCCCCCGCCGCCGCCCACAGCGCCAGAAGCGCCACCGCGGCCGCACCCCGCAGTCCCCCCCGCGTCATCCTTCCGGTTCCGGCACCTCTCCAATGGCTTTTCATCGTGTAGTCTCTTTCGGTAAAACGCGGCTTGTATAGCCCTTTTTCCCTGCCCCGGCAAGCACCGATCGCGTCCATTTTCCCGCCGTGGACGCGCAGAAGCGCGTCCCTCCCCATGGAGAGCGCAACGGGAGGGACGCGCTTCCGCGCCTCCGCAAACGTGCAAAGCCGGGTAGGGCGGCGAGTCCCCTCGCCGCCGGAAACCGGAACGTGCAAGCAAATGTCGTTGGTGATGCGGATGCCATTCAGCCGGAACGTGGGGCAACATGCGTCCGCACATTTCCGGCGACGTCCTTCGGCATGACGGCCACCGGCGGGCAGGGACTGCCCGCCCTACCCATCCTTGCACATGGGAAATCGCAAGGTTTTCACCTGACAACTCCATTGGAAAAAACGTTTCCAATCGTTGGAAAACTCCGCGAGCCGCCGCCGGCTTCGGGATGGGGGCCACCTCACCCCGCCAGGTCGCGGAACAGCGACTGCAGGCGGTGCGTCGTGACGGGCTTCGGGAGGATTTTCGCAAAGCGCTTCACGCTGTGGGTGTTCTCGATCTCCACGTCGGCCGTGATGCCCACCAGCGGCACCTTCGCCAGGCGCGGGTCGGCGGCCATCGCTTCGGCGAGCTGCTGGCCGTCCATTTCCGGCATCCACATGTCCGTGAGCACCAGGTCGGGCGTCCAGGACTTCATTTCCGCGAGCGCCTTCACGCCGTTTTCGGCGAAGCCGATGACGGCGTTCAGGGGCGTCCGCAGCTCGTGGGACATCATCGCGAGGAAGCGGGTCTTGGCCTGGGCGGAATCCTCGGCGCGCTCGGCGGCGGCTTCCGCGCGTCCGTTCGGGATCCGTTCCGGTCATCGTCCGCCTTCTTCCGGGGAGCGGGACCTCACGCGGGGAACGCGTCCTCCGGCTTGTCCACGATCTGGAACACGCGGTTGACCTTCGTGATCTCGAAGACGAGCCGCGGTCCCTGCTGGAGACCGGCCAGCACCACGTGCCCACCGTGGGCCTTCGCCTTCTGCAGCACCTGCACGAGGACCCCGATGCCGCTCGAATCGATGTGGACCATCCGCCCCAGGTCGAACACGACGTTCATCCCATCGCGCATCTTGGCAATGATCTCGTCGCGGGCCGCAGGCGCGACGGCCGCCACGAAGCGACCGTCGATCGCCACGTCCAGCCTGTTACCGTTTTCCGTGATCGTCCACGCCATGGCCTGTTCCTTTCGTTCTTTCCGTGAATCCCACCCTTTCTACACCATTCCCCGCCCCGATGCACACCAAAAACGTCCGCGCCGCACCCGCCGGCGGCGGGGGCGCTGGCGGCGGTGGAATGTTCATGGTCCGCAGGATGGATGGAAACCGCAGGAAAACCGCAGGATTTTCCTGTTTCCAAAACAGGTTCCGGGTCCGGCTTGCGGAAGGGGGGCGGGGGGTGGTAGAGTCAGGACATGCATCCGATTCTGTTCACGTTGTTCGGGTTCCCGGTACGGGCGTACGGGGTGATGGCGGCGCTGGGGTTCCTGGCGGCCGTCGGGACGTGGGTGTGGCTGGGGCGGCGGGAGAACGGGTTCCCGCCGGAGACGGCCACCGACCTGGGCGTGTGGCTGATGCTGTCGGGCATCCTGGGTTCGCGGATCGCGTACGTGGTGGCGAACTGGGACCACTACCGGGCGGCTCCGGCGGAGATCGTGCGGATCGACCAGGGGGGGCTGATCTTCTACGGGGGGCTGATCCTGGCGTCGCTGGCGCTGGTCGTGTTCGCGCGGCGTCGTCGGATTCCGCTGTGGAAGATGGCGGATTACGCGATTCCGGGCCTGGCGGCGGGGCACGCGCTGGGGCGGATCGGGTGCTTCCTGAACGGGTGCTGCTACGGGCGGGCGGCGGTGGCGCATCCGGCGTGGGGGGTGGTGTATCCGGCGTGCAGCGAGCCGGGACAGGCGTTCGCGGGGGTGCCGCTGTATCCCGTGCAGCTGCTGGAGGCGGCGGGACTGCTGGCGATCTGGGCGGTGCTGCTGCGGGCGTATCCGCGGCGCAGGCGGGATGGCGGGGTGTTCGCGCTCTACCTGCTGCTGTATCCGCCGCTGCGGTTCGCGCTGGAGTACCTGCGCGGCGACCCGCGCCAGGGCGCGTTCCACGTGGACGCGGCCCAGTGGATTTCGCTGGGCCTGTGGATTTGCGGCTGGACGCTCGTGGCGCTGCTGCCGAAGGACCGGGGTGCTCCGTCTAAGCCGTGACAGGCAGGATGATGGGGAAAAACATGGTGGTGGGGCGAGCACTCCGTGCGAGCCGTTCGGAAGGGATGCGGTGGTTGGAAGAGCGGCTCGCTCGGAGAGCTCGCCCCACCACGCCCGGAACGAGGAGAAGAGATGATGGGAACTGTATGGGAAGACGGTAGGGCGAGCACTCCGTGCGAGTCGCAGGGGAGGGATGCGGCGGTTGAACCCGCGGCTCGCTCGGAGAGCTCGCCCCACCACGCCCGGAACGAGGAGAAGGGATGATGGGGACTGTACGAGAAGAGGGTAGGGCGAGCACTCCGTGCGAGCCGCGCGGGAGGGATGCGGGCGATGGAGCCGCGGCTCGCTCGGAGAGCTCGCCCCACCACGCGCTGCCCGTGAGGCGGAAGCTGCCGCATGGGCCGCCGCCGTTTCCGGTGGCAGGGCCGGTGGTGCAGTTCGTGACCATCAATGCGGAGAAGCGGGGCGGAAGGCCGTTTCTGGATGCGGCGGGACCGATGCTGGACGCGGCCCGGTTCTACCACGAACGGGGACGGTGGTTCCTGCGGCTGTTTCTCTTGATGCCCGACCATTTGCACATGTTGGTTTCGGTCCCGGAAGGGGGATCGGTCCGGGCGGTTTGCGGAGCCTGGAAACGGTATGTCGCGGGGCATTTCGGGGTACGGTTCCAGGCCGATTGCTTCGAACACCGGATGAGGAACGGGGAGGAACTCTCGGAGACGTGGTGGTACATCCGGAACAATCCCGTGCGGAAAGGGCTCGTGGGCGATGCGGACGGGTGGGCGTTCTGGATCGGGTACGACCCGCGGACCGGACGGGCGCTCCGGTAGGGCGAGCTCTCCGTGAGAGCCGGGGGAAGGTGGAGGGGAGGGAGGGAGAGGGGGAGGGAAATGCGGTGGATGTGGAGCGGCTCGCTCGGAGAGCTCGCCCCACCAACACCAGCGGGGTGGGCGGAGGGGTGGGGCGAGCACTCCGTGCGAGCCGTTCGGGAGGGATGCGGCGGTTGGAACGGCGGCTCGCTCGGAGAGCTCGCCCCACCAGCAGCGGGGAGGGCGGAGGGTAGGGCGAGCACTCCGTGCGAGCCGGGGAGAGGAAGGGATGCGGTGGATGAAAGCGGCTCGCTCGGCTCGCCCTACCAAAACAAGGTCGGGAGGCGGACGGTCAGGCGGGCGGATACAGCCGGGCGAGGGTGGCGCGGTAGGCGGGGAGGGTGTGGCGGGCGGTGGCGAGGGATTTGGCGGCGGCGGCGAGGGTGGTGCGGAGGGTCGGGTCGCGGAGGAGGCGGAGCATGGCGTCGGCGAAGGGTCGGGGGGACGGGGGGGCCAGGAGGGCGACGTCGGGGGTCAGGACCTGGGTGTGGGTCGGGAGGTCGGTCGCGAGGATGGGGCGGGAGGAGTCGAGGTAGGAGTAGATCTTCATCGGGGTGTTGTTGCCCTGGGTGCGCGGGGAGACGAGGATGTCGGCGTCGCGGAAGAGGTAGGGCATGTCGGCGACGGGGCGCGGGCCGAGGAAGTGGATGCGCGCCGGGAGGTCGCCGGGTAGGGCGGCGGATCGGGCGCGGTAGCGGGCGAGGTCGTCGGGGCGGCCGCCGACGATGACGAGGGCGGCGTCGGGAGCGTCGGGGGCTGCCAGGACGAAGGCGTCGAGGAGAAGGTCGATGCCTTGGTAGGTTTCGAGGTTGCCGACATAGAGGAGGGTGGTGCCGGTGATGGGCGGGGGGCCGGCGCGGAAGCCGCGGGAGGGGTCGGGGGGGACGTCGGTGGGCAGGAGAGAGATGTCGCGGAGGATTTCGACGCGCTTGGCGCCGGCGGCGCGGGCGAGGTCGGCGATGGCGTCGCAGACGGGGACGACGGCTTCGGCGTCGCGGATGGCCGGGCGCTCGATGGCGCGCATGAGAGGCAGGAAGGGGCGGGCAAGGGGGATTTTGTCGGCGATCTGGATGGGCATGGAGGAGTCCATGTCGGAGATGTAGGGGATGCCGGTTTCGCGTGAGAGGCGACGGGCGACGAAGGCGGCTTCTTCGACGGCGTGGATGCGGTCGTATCGGTTCTCGCGGCAGAGGCGCCGCGCGGCCGGCAGGAGGCGGAGGTCGCAGCGGAGTTTCTTGAGGGAGAAGCCGGGGCGGATGTTGCGGCATCCGGGCGGGGCGTCGATGCGGTGGAGGCGGACGAGGGGACCGTAGTCGCGGGTCTCGCCTTCGGGGAAGGTCAGGATGTCGACGCGGTGCCCGAGGTCGGCCAGGGTGCGGACGAGGAGGTCGACGGCGATGGGGGTGCCGCGCTCCTGGTAGAAGGGATGGGGGGCGATGAGGAGGATGTTCATGGACGCGCGGCGAGGGCGGGATACCAGAGGGTGCGGGCGGCGCGGACGGCGTCGGCTTCGGCGCGGCGGCGGGCGTCGTCCCAGCCGCGCTCGGCGGCCATGACGGCGGCGGCGAGGTCGAGGCGGCCGGCGGGGATGTCGCCGGAGGAGGCCCAGGCGGTGCGGCGGAAGAGGAGGTCGCCGAGGTTCGCGGGGGCTTCTTCGCGGATGGCGCGGAGGAGTTCGGCGCGGAGAAGGGCGTCGGGGGGTGAGCCGGCGGGCACGGCGTCGAGGATGGCCCGGGCTTCGGAGCCGTAGAGGCGGACCAGGCGGGAGAGTTCGGCGGGGGGGACGTCGGGACGGGCGGCGGCGAGGGTCTTTTCGTAGTCGGCCGGATCGCCGCAGTCGCCGCCAGGGAGGAGTTCGGTGCGCGTGGGGGAGGTTTTGGTGCGGCGGCCGAGTTTGCGGGCGGCCAGGCGGATGACGTCTTCGGCGATGCCCCGCGCGGTGGTGTATTTGATGGAGCAGACGCTGACGAGTCCTTCGAGGCCGTCGGCGCGCGCGTGGTCGGTGATGCGGGAGTGGTGGAGCAGCGCGGGTTCGCGGTCGGGTTCGGGCGGGCGCGCGCAGGGGAGGAGCCCGGCGTGGATGCCCACGATGTCGCCGCGGGTCCAGGTGGTGCCGGGGATGCAGCGGTTGAGGGCGTCGAGGAAGGCGTCGATGTCGGCGTCGCCCACGATGGACGCGGCGGGGACCGGGGCGCCGGCGTGGGCGCGGTAGTAGGTGCCGGCCAGGGTCAGGCCGCGCCAGGGCGCGATGAAGTAGAGGCGGTGGCTGCCCGCGGACTGCAGGCCAAGGCCGTACTGCGCGGGCGGCGGGGTGCGCAGGATGAGGTTGACGGCGAGCGCGAGGTGGACGTCGGGGGAGGTGGTGCGCAGGGGGAGCGTCGAGAGGAGGCGGCGGGAGAATTCGCTCGCGGCGTCGATGGTCACCGCGGCGCGGATTTCGAGGGGGCGGCCCGCCAGGAGGTCGGTCGCGCGCACGCCGAGGACGCGCTTTTGCGCGCCGTCGAGGAGGAAGCCGTCGGCGCGGACGTAGTTGGCGGCGAGGGCGCCGCGGGCGGTCGCGGCCCGGATCATCGCGAGGGGCAGGCGCTCGGAGTCGTAGGCGAAGGCGTCGGTCCAGGTGGCGGCGCCCGTCGCCGGGGTGTCGCGGAGGGCCGGGAGGATCTCCAGCAGCGCGCGCCGGGAGATGGTGCGTCCGCGCGGGATGCGGCGCGAGGGGACGAGGCCGGCGTTGCGGTTCCACGACAGGATGTCGTTGATCAGCAACCCCGCCCACATGACGAGGCGGCTCTTCATCAGGGAGCGGGTCGTCGGCATCAGGCACGGAAAGGGCGCGACGAGGTGCGGCGCGGTGCGGAGGAGGAGGGAGCGCTCGCGGATGGATTCGAAGACGCGCGGGAGGTCGGCCTGCTGGAGGTAGCGGAGGCCGCCGTGGACGATCTTGAGGCTGTTGGCGGAGGTCGCCGACACGAAGTCCGCCTGCTCGACGAGCGCGGCGGAGAGCCCCTGCGCCGCGGCTTCGCGCAGGAGGGCCGCGCCGTAGATGCCGCCGCCGACGACGAGGATGTCGAATGTCTTGCTTTGCAGGGTGTCGATGTCGCGTTGCATGGGTGCCTCCAAGGGTTTCACGGCAGTATGCACGGGCGCGGGGAAAATGGCGAGCGGGAATGTGGGGAACGCGCTGTCCGGGCGCTTTGCGCATCCCCTGGGCGGCCCGGGTGCGCAGCGTCGGCGCCCCCGCCGTCGGCAGGCAAACGGAATGGGGCCGGCGTCGCGCGCGGACAGTGGAATGCACGGCGGGCGACGGGAAGAACGCGTGGAGATGGACCGCGGGAAGGGCCGGGGGAACCCGTGGATGTTCATGGTGGACGGTGTGGGGAAAAAGGGCGGTGGATGCGGGGATTTTCCTTGATATCGCAGATGGATGGGTGCGCGCGGAGAGGGGGGAGTGGGGGAGGGGCTGGACGCGATCGGAGAGGGGCAAGGAATCGTGCAGCCGCCATCCATCGTGTCGCCTCCTTTTCCACTGCGGACGCGCAGAAGCGCGTCCCTCCCCGTGGAGAGCGCAACGGGAGGGGCGCGTTTCCGCGCGACCATGTGGGTGGGAAGCATCTTGGAATCTGCAGAACAACGCAATCCGCACGAGACGACAAAATAACGCGCCGCCCGGGGAAGGGCGGCGCGGCGGGGGAGGGGAGCCGGGGCTACTTGAGGAGCGGCCCGTGGACGCGGGCGGCGACCTTCAGGCGCAGCGCGTTGAGGTGGATGAACCCGGTGGCGTCGTCCTGGTCGTAGGCCTGCGTGGGGTCGGCGTCCATGGTGGCGATCTGCGGGTTGTAGAGGCTCAGCGGGCTCTTGCGGCCGGCGACGTAGATGCCGCCCTTGTAGAGCTTGAGGCGGACGGTGCCGGTCACCGTCTGCTGCGTGCGGTCGATCAGCGCCTGCAGCGCCTGGCGCTCGGGGGCGAACCAGAAGCCGTTGTAGATCATCTCGGCGTAGCGCGGGATCAGGCCGTCGCGCAGGTGCATCATGTCGCGGTCCATCGTGATGGATTCCATCTGCCGGTGCGCGAAGAGCAGGATCGTGCCGCCGGGGGTCTCGTAGACGCCGCGGCTCTTCATGCCGACGAAGCGGTTCTCGACCATGTCCACGCGCCCGATGCCGTGCTTGCCGGCGAGGGCGTTGAGCTTGAGCATGACGTCGAGGGGCTTCATCTTCTTGCCGTCGAGGGCCACGCAGTCGCCCTTCTCGAAGTCGAGCGTGACGTACTCGGGCCGGTCGGGCGCGTCCTCGGGATCGCGCGTGAGCAGGAACATGCCCTTGTTCTTGGGGGCGAAGGCGTCGAACCACGGGTCTTCCAGCACGCCGGCCTCGTAGGAGATGTGCAGGAGGTTGCGGTCCATCGAGTAGGGTTTCTTCGCGGAGGCGAGGACCTTGATGCCGTTCTTCACGCAGTAGTCGATGAGCTCCTGGCGGCCCGGGAACTGCGCGCGGTACTCGGCCATGCGCCAGGGGGCGATGACCTTGAGGTCGGGGTCGAGGGCGGCGATGCCGAGCTCGAAGCGGACCTGGTCGTTGCCCTTGCCGGTGGCGCCGTGGGCGATGGCGGTGCAGCCTTCCTTGTGGGCGATCTCGACCATGCGCTTGGCGATGAGCGGGCGCGCGATGGAGGTGCCGAGGTAGTACTGGCCTTCGTAGATGGCGTTGGCGCGCATCATCGGGTAGATGAAGTCTTTGGCGAACTCGGCGCGAAGGTCGTCGATGTAGATCTTCTTGGCGCCGGTGGCGAGGGCCTTTTCCTTGAGGCCGTCGAGTTCCTCGGCCTGGCCGACGTCGGCGGCGAACGCGATGACGTCCGCCTGGTAGTAGTCCTTGACCCAGCGCAGGATGACGGAGGTGTCGAGCCCGCCGGAATAGGCCAGCAGGATGCGGGGTTTCTTGGCTTTGGTGGAGGTGGTTTTCGTGCTCATGGAGTCCTTTCGTGCAAGAAAAAGCGGGGCCGCGAGGGACCCCGCTCGGTGTTCGTTGGCGTCCTCAGTCGAGGGTGATGGCCTCGCAGGGGCAGTTGCCGGTGCAGGCGCCGCACGACACGCAGGTGTCGGCATCGACCTTGGCCTTCCCGTCGTCCATGCTGATGGCCTGGACCGGGCAGTCGGCTTCGCACGCACCGCAACCGGCGCACTTTTCTCTATCCACAACAGCAGCCATGATAAAACCTCTCTTCTCTTGTCGTTTCGGGGCTTGCACGGTCCCACGCGGAACCTTTCCCTGCACCATAGTCCCCCGGAAACGGAAAGCAAGCGGAATCGTGCGCGGAATCGTGCGCGGGCGGACGGGATGGGGGAAAACAGCGGGAGGAAAGGGCGCCGGACGGGATGGATGTTCATGGAGGAGGGAATAGCTGAAACAGGGCGGAAAACATGGGGATTTTCCTGTTGCCAAATGTGTTGCGGAAGGGCTGGAAAGGAGGGGAAGGGGGGAGGGCCGCATCAGCGGGGGAGGGCGAAGAGGGCGGCGCCGAAGAGGGACCAGAAGGTGCCGGCGAGGTAGTTGAGGAGGGAAAGGGCCAGGGCGGGGGCGGCGGGGATGCCGAGGGGGGCGAGGAGGGCCACGAAGAGGGCTTCGCGGATGCCCAGGCCGCCCGGGGTCAGGGGGATGGCGGAGAGGACGGTGATGACGGGGAAGATGGCGAGCCATTGGGGCCAGGGGATGGTGAGCGAAAGGGCCAGGGAGAGGGCGTGGCAGGCGGCGGCGAGGAGGAGGAGGTTCGCGAGGGACAGGAGGGTGGCGATGGCGGCTGCGCGGGGGGAGCGTCGGGGAAAGGTGAAGGCGGTGTGGAGGCGGGCGAGGAGGGGGTGGACGCGGGAGGGGAGGAGGCGGGCGGCGAGATGCCAGGGGGTGGAGGTGAGGGCGGCGACGGTGGCGGCGGCGCCGACGAGGGCGAAGAGGAGCATCAGCCAGGAGGCTTTGCGCCAGGCGGGGTCGGCCAGTCGGGCGCGGAGGTCGGGGAGGAGGGAGAGGCAGCCGAAGGCAAGGGTGGCGAGGAGGCCGATCCCGCGGTCGATGACGACGCTCGCCGCGGCTTCGGCTTCGCGTCCGGGATGGCGGCGGGCCGCGGCGTAGGCGCGGTAGAGGTCGCCGCCGCACGCGCCGAAAAAGAAGGCGTTGAAGAATTGTCCGGCGAAGAAGGCGCGGAAGGTGGCGGCGAAGGGCTTGGGGAGGGCGAGGGCCCGGAGGAGGAGGTGCCATCGCACGGCGCCCGCGAGGAGGGCGAGGAAGGTGAGGGCGAGGGCGGCGGCAACGCAGCCGGGGGCGCTGTGGAAGAGGGCGAGGGCGTCGAGTACCGAGCGGGGGCCGATGCGGTGGATGAGCCACGCGAGGAGGGCGAGGGCCGCGAGGGGGCGGAGGAGGGACGTCCAGCGGACGACGCGGCGGGAGGGCATGGGTCAGGCCTCGGCGATGGAGCGGTAGAGGTCGGTGAGGGTCTGGCGGAGGGGTATCCGCGGGGTCCAGCCGGTGTCGGCGCGGAGGCGGTCGGTGGAGTAGGCGGGGTGGGCGTCGGTGGGGCGCCAGAGGGCGGGATCGACGGCGAGGGAGGGGCGGACGCCGGCGATGTCGCAGAGGGCGTCGAGGAGGTCGCGGATGGAGACGGAGGAGGGCGAGGCGATGTTGTAGGCGGCGCCGGGGGTTCCGCGTTCGAGAAGGAGGAGGTAGGCGCGGACGACGTCGCGGACGTCGGTGAAGTTGCGGCGGCTGTCGAGGTTGCCGACGCGCATCTCGGCGGGGGCGCGTCCGGCGGCGATGTCGGCGAGCTGCCGGGCGAAGGCGGAGGAGACGAAGCGGGGGGACTGCCCGGGGCCGATGTGGTTGGCGGGGCGCGCGACGAGGAGGGGAAGGCCGTGGCGTGCGGCGTAAAAGCGGGCGGCGGTGTCGGCGGCGGCCTTGGTGACGCCGTAGATGTTGTCGGGGGCCAGGGGGGAGTCTTCGGTGAAGGCGGCGCCGGCGGCGGGCGCGGAGCCGTAGACTTCGGCGGAGGTGACGAGGAGGACGCGCGTCGCGGGGCGGAGGGTCCGCACGGCGTCGAGGACGTTCAGGGGGCCGACGGTGTTGACCTCGAACACCGTCTGGGGGTGCTCCCACGCGACGGGGACGAAGGCAATGCCGCCGAGGTGGAGGATGGCGTCGGGCGCGAAGGTTTCCAAGGCGGCGCGGATGGAGTCGGGGGAGGTGGCGTCGAAGGGGAGGTAGGGGAGGTCCGGGGGCGGGGTGCCCGCGACGTCGCCGCCACATGCGTCGTGGCCCGCGGCGCGGAAGGCCGCGACGGCGTGGCGCCCGACGAAGCCGTTGCATCCGGTGACGAGGATTTTCACGGGCGGGCCTCCGGCGCGGCGGCGCGGGCGCAGCAGGGGCAGTCGGCGCGGCGCGCGGCCTGGATGGAACGGAAGGTGGCCGTCAGTCCGTCGTAGACGAGGAGGGCGTCGGTGTGGAGGCGGCCGATGCCGGTCAGATGCTTGATGGCTTCGACGGCCTGCAGGGAGCCGATGACGCCGGGGATGCCGCCGAGGGGACCGGCGGGGGGCGCGGGGGGCGGCGCGTCGGGGAAGACGCAGCGGAGGCAGGCGGTGCGGCCGGGGAGCACGGTGAGGAGCTGGCCGGAGAACGCGTCGATGGCGCCGATGACGTAGGGTTTGCCGAGGAGGGCGCAGACGTCGGCGACGAGGGCCTTGGAGGCGAAGGAGTCGGTGGCGTCGATGACGAAGTCGTAGGGCGAGAGGATGTCGCGCGCGGTGTCGGCGGCGAAGCGCGCGGGATGGGGCCGGAGCGTGACGTGCGGGTTCAGCGCGCGCAGGTGCGCTTCGGCGGATTCGGTCTTGGGGCGGCCGATGTCGGAGGTGGCGTGCAGGATCTGGCGCTGGAGGTTCGAGAGGTCCACGATGTCGCCGTCGGCGAAACCGATGGTGCCGACGCCCG
The DNA here is from genome assembly GCA_017527155.1 of Kiritimatiellia bacterium. Classification (GTDB taxonomy): domain Bacteria; phylum Verrucomicrobiota; class Kiritimatiellia; order CAIQIC01; family Lenti-01; genus CACXEY01. Next base: position 87,482 of record JAFXQI010000026.1, on the reverse strand, counting down.
CCGCCGCGAGGTAGGCCAGGGCCGGGGAGCCGAGGCCGCCGCAGCCGACGACGAATACGCGTCCCTTGCGGAGGCGTTCCTGGGCGGCGGTGCCGAAGCCGGGCAGGTCGAGCTGGCGGGCGTAGCGTTGGCGTTCTTCGGGGGAAAAGAGCATGGCGGGCGTCAGAGGGAGCTGGAGACGGTGTCGGCGAGGGCCGCGAACGACAGGTGGACGCCCGCCAGGAAAAGCACGATCGCCAGGACGATCATGACGATGTACACCCATCCGACCGCGCAGAACACCGTGCGCAGGCGCAGCAGGAAGGGGAGGGTTTCCTCGTGGACGTAGGGGGTCCGCTCGAGCGTGGAACGGGCGCCGAGCAACGCGATGCCCGCCACCAGCAGGGGGATGTTCCAAGGGAGCAGGAGCAGCAGCGGGAGCGAGACGATGATCGTGCAGATGCCGTCGAACAGCATCCAGGCGCAGAGGCCCGCCGGGAGGGGTACGCGGCCTTCGCCGAGCGGCGGGGCGGCGGTCAGGTCGAGCGCGTCGCGGAGGGGCACCCAGTTGGCGAGGCCTTCGCGCCAGACGAGGGTGCCGGCGGAGAGGAGCCCGTCGATGTAGCCCTGGCGGATCCTGCGTTCGTCGTAGGGTCCGCGCTTGTCGGAGGTTTTCGGGTCAACGTAATACCAGTTCGCCATGTTCCACCTTGCGTGCATCGGCCACTATGCCACATCCCCCCCGGAAGGAAAGCCGAAATGCGTCCGAAGCCTCCCGCGTCTTCCGTCCCTGCCGCCCCGTCCTCTTCCCGCGCCCCAACACCTTCCCCAGCCCCTTGAGGACCGCCGGGTACACGGCGATGCAGAAGAACACGACGGCGAACTTGCTCGCGAAATTCCCCCAGTGGACCCCCAGCCACCCCTGGAGCGGTCCGCCCGGATGCGCGAGCATCCACCAGAGCGGCACCATCCCGGCCAGCGCGGCCGGCGGCGCCGCCCGGCCGGGCGCCGACGGGTCGAAGCGGATCCACCGCTTTTCGGCGAAGCGTCCCGTGCAAAACGCGCGCAGGCGGGCGAGGCCGCCGTCGCCGTCGACCATCATGCGCCGCGGATCGACGAGGAGATGGCCGTCGACGTAGTCCATCGGGTAGGGCTTCCAGGTGATGTACGCGAGGCCGAGGCACCCGGCGGCAAACCCCGCGGCCCGCAGGAGGTCTTCTTTTTCCGGGTGCCGGGCGGACAACGCCGCCCGGGAAGAGAGGGTGCGTCCATGCGGAAAAAATCACACCGCAAGAAAAGACTGGTATCGGAAGGCGAAGAATGCAAAAAAAAGCGGGCCCGGCGAACCGGACCCCAGTCTTAAAACGACTTCGGCATTTAGCCTTGTTGTGATAAGATGCGGGACCATTGAAACATTCCACGGGCCAAAGTCAAGGATGAACGGAGTCAACATGAAGAAAACGCTGGGGCTGGATTTGGGTTCCAACTCGCTGGGTTGGGCGATTCTGGACAACGACACGGGGAACATCCTCGATTCGGGCGTGCTGGTCTTCCCGGAGGGAATCAACCCCGCCGACGATTCCTTGCAGACGCCCGCCGCCATACGCCGGGCGGCCCGGATGGCCCGCCGCATCAAGTTCCACCGGAAAATCCGCAAGTGGAAGCTGCTCTCCGTCCTGCTGGAGCACGGGATGTGCCCGATCACGAAGGAGGAGCTGGCGGACTGGAAAGCCCACGGACGCTACCCCACGGGCAACCAGGCGTTCATCCGCTGGCTGAAGGCGACCGACGCGAGCAATCCCTACTGCGACCGCGCGGCGGCGGCGGCCGGGCCGGTGGCGCCGGAAGTGCTGGGCCGGGCGCTCTACCACCTCGCGCAACGCCGCGGCTTCAAGAGTTCCCGCAAGGATGCGGCGGAGGCGGACGGCGACGGCGACCGGAGCGAAACGGGGGCGGTCAAGACGGGCATCCAGGCCTTGACCGCGGAAATCCGGGCCGCAGGCTGCAAGACGCTGGGGCAGTACTTCTGGAAGTGCCTCGAAGAGGACCGGGACAAGCCCTCCAAGCGCCGCATCCGTGCCCGCTACACGGGCCGCATCGAGCACTACGAAACGGAATTCGCCGCCATCATGGAAGCCCAGGGCGCGGCCATCGACCCGAAGCTCCGCGAGAGCCTGCACAAGGCGATTTTCGACCAGCGCCCGCTGCGGTCGCAGGCGCACCTCATCGGTCCCTGCCCGCTCGAACCGAAGAGCCCGCGCGCGCAAATCGCGCATCCGGCCTTCGAGGAGTTCAGGATGCTGGCGTTCATCAACAACCTGACCCTGGAAGACGCCGCCGGCGAGTGGCGCGACGCCGTGGGCCATCCGCTGTATCCGCTGACCGCGGAGGACCGGGCGCTTGTCCGCAAGGCGTTCATGAAGGCATCGCCGACCTTCAAGTTCGGGGACATCGCCAAACTCTTCAAGAAGGACCCGCGCTTCAAGCGCGACCACCTGCGCTTCCACTACTACCGCAACGAGGAAACCCTCCCCAGCTGCACGCTCCTCCACCGCCTCGGGGACATCTTCGGCAAGGGCGACGGCGCGGATCCGTTCTCCTACCAGGCCGAGTTCGACGCCCTGACCTTCTACGACGACACCGACAAACTGCGCGGCTGGCTGGCCAAGCACCATCCCGGGCTCTCCGCGGACGCCGCCGAGCGCTTCCTGAAGCTCCGCCCGCGCGAAGGCAACGCCCAGTATTCCCTGAAGGCGATCCGCCGCATCCTCCCGTACCTCCGGGACGGCTATGTCCTCTCGGACGCCCGCTTCTTCGCCAAGCTGGCCGACATCATCCCGGACTTCGCCGCCCGCAAGGACGCCATCCTGCGCGCCCTTCTCGGCATCGAAGAAGCCTACCGCCGCGAGCGCGCCAACCGCACCCGCGAAGGCGCCCCCCGCGACGAAGCCCCGCTCGTCCCCCTGATGGACCGCTGGCGCGCCTGGCTGGAGGAAAACTGCGGTGTGGACGAGGCGAACTGGAAACGCCTCTACCTGCGCGACGAAAGCCCCTACGTCCCCCAGACCGAAACCCGCGGCGCGCCCCTCCCCAAGCCGCGCCTGCCGCGCGTCGAGCTGGGCATGATCCGCAACCCGCTCGTGCAGCGCTCCATGACCACCCTCCGCCGCCTCGTCAACTACCTCGGCGACCACGGCAAGATCGACCCATCCACCACCATCCGCATCGAACTCGCCCGCAACGTCAACGACTACGCCACCCGCAAGGCCTGGCAAGCCTGGCAGAAGAAGCGGCAGGACCAGCGCGAAGACGCCCGGCAAGCCATCGCCGCGGCCGGGGCCGCCCCGACCGAAGACCTCGTCGACCGCTACATCCTCTGGCAGGAGCAGGGATGCAAGTGCCTCTACACCGACAGGAGCATTTCCCTGGCGGATTTGCTGAACGCCTCGCGGAACGCCCCCTTCGACATCGAGCACACCGTTCCCCGCAGCCTTTCCGGCGACGACTCCCTGGCCAACAAGACCCTTTGCGAGATGGCCTACAACCGCCAGACCAAGAAAGGCAACATCCCGCGCGATTGCCCCAACTGGGACGAAATCGAACTCCGCCTCCAGCCGTGGCGCGAAAAGCTGGAGCAGCTGGAGAAGTCCGTCAAATCCGCCCAGAGCAAGGCCCGTGCCGCCACCGACCCCCAGGCCCGCGCCAACGCCCGCATCAAGGCCCTCTCCCTGCGCTTCGAGCGCGACTACTGGCGCGACAAACTGCGCCGCTTTGACGCCACCCGCGAACAGCTCGCGTTCGGAACGGGCGATCTGACCGGCTTCAAGAAACGCCAGCTCGTGGATACCGGCATCATGGCCCGCCACGCCGTCGACCTCCTCAAGGCCCTCTACCCGCACACCTACACCGTCAACGGCACCGCCACCGCCTTCGCCCGCAAGGCCTGGGGCATCCAGACCGACGACGCCAAGGACCGCAACGAGCACACCCATCACGCCACCGACGCCATGGTCATCGCCGCCCTGAGCCCCGCCCGCTTCAACGCCATCTGTTCCGCCCTCAAGGACGACGGACGCGACCGACGCCGCCCCTGCGACGTCTGCCCGCCACCCTTCCGGGACTTCGCCGGGACCGTCCGTCGCGCCACCGACGGCATCCTCGTGAAGCACATCCTCCGCCAGACCACCCTGCGCCAGAGTTCCAAGCGCAACGTCCTCGCCAAGGCCCACCCGCCCAAGGACAACCCCGGCGGCAAACCCGTCAAGGCCGTCCTCTCCCGCGGCGACACCGTGCGCGGCGCCCTCCACAAGGACACCTTCTACGGTTGCATCCAGGTCCCGGGGAGCAACGAAAAGAAATTCGTCGTCCGCAAGCCCCTGGAAGGCAAGGTCTCCGACGTCAAGGCCCTCGCGGGGAGCATCGTGGATCCCACCATCCGCGCCATCGTGGAAGCCGCCGTCCAATCCGCCGAAGCCTCTGGCAAGACCGCCTTCCTCGCGGGCGAAATCGCCATGCCTTCCGGCGTTCCCATCCGCCGCGTGCGGGTGTATGCCTTGACTTCTGTCGGCCCAGTCCGTTTGCGCGACCACGCCATGCCTTCCCGGCAGGAGCACAAGACGCCCTACTACGTCTCGACTGCCGAAGGCAGCAACTTCCGGCTGGCCTTGTTCCTGAAAAACGGGCGCTTTTCGGTCGTCCCCGACAATTCCCTCTCGTGGGCGCAGGAACACAAGAAGCCGGATTACGTCCCCTTGCACGGACAGGAGGGATTCCTGGGATACGTCAAGCCCGGCAACATGGCCTTGGTCCATGCCCCGGACAACCCAGGAGAACTGCAGGCACTTGCACCAGCAAGCCTCCGCAATCGTCTCTACAAGGTCGTCAAATTCGAAAAAAATGGATTGATGACCTTGCGTTTCCATGCAGAAGCACGCCCCAGCACGGTCCTGTCGGCGGCTTTGTCGGCGGCAGGCAAACGCGGAAAGGGAGAGTCGTCTATTTCACTGAATATTCCGCATGAGCTGTTGAGAATCAGCCCTTCGACCTACCGCAACCAAGTCCTATTCGAAGGCATCCATTTCCGGGTCCTTCTGGATGGGTCCATCCGCTTCATGGATTCCGGGAATCCATGATAGCGAAAACCCTGTCCTTCGGTTCCCCCGGCAAACTCTCCATCCGCGACCGGCAACTGGTCTATGACGGGGAAGACGGCCTCCACCGGACGTTCCCCGTCGAGGACTTGGGCTTCGTCATCCTTGAAACCGGCCGCATCCTCGTGACCTCCGCGTGCCTCCAGACCTTGGCGGCGGAGAACGTGGCCGTCGTGGTGTGCGACCCGGCCCACACCCCTCTCGCCCAGTTGTTGCCTTTTGCGGCGAACTCCACGACCCACGAAACCGCCGAGGCCCAACTGGCGGCCACCCCGGCCGCGCAAGGCCGGTTGTGGCGGCGCATCGTCCAGGCCAAATTGCGGAACCAGGCCGCCTTGCTCGAATCCCTCGGCAGGCCGGAGGCCCAGCAGCTCGGACGCTTGGCGGAGGCCGTCCGCAACGATGACCCCGCCAACTGCGAAGCCCAGGGCGCCAGGCTGTACTTCCGCGCGCTGGCCCCCGAGCCGGACTTCCGGCGCAATCCCGGCGAAGGATGGCCCAATGCCGCTCTCGATTACGGCTATGCAGTCCTCCGTGCTGCCACCGCGCGGGCCCTTGTCGGCTCCGGGCTCGTCTGTTTCCACGGCATCCACCACCACAACCGCTACAACGCCTTTTGCCTGGCCGATGACGTGATGGAAGCCTACCGCCCCTTCGTCGACCAGTTCGTGTTCGGCGACTTTCCCGTGTCGGAATCCGCCCTTGGACATCTGTTGGACAAGGCCGCCAAGGCCCGCCTCCTCTCCTGCCTGACGTGCGATGTGACCATCGGCGGACTCACGCGCCCCCTGATGATCGCCCTGACCTCCACCTCCGCTTCGTTGGCCAGGTGCTACCTCGAAAAATCCCCGGATCTCCTCCTGCCGTCATTTCTCCCGTGACCCCATCCCACAACGCCCTCAATGCCTATTCCATCATGTGGCTCTACGTCATGTTCGACCTTCCAGTGGAGACTTCGGCACAACGCAAGGCGGCAACCCGCTTCCGGAAAGACCTCCTGAAAGACGGCTTTTCCATGCTCCAGTTCTCCGTGTACATCCGGCATTGCGCCTCCCTCGAATCCGCGGCCGTCCACGTCCGGCGTATTCGCTCCTTCATCCCCGATGAAGGTTTCATCTCCGTCCTCAAGGTCACCGACAAGCAGTTCGGCGAGACCATCCACCTGCAAGGAAGGAAGCAGAAGCCTGCTCCGCCCACCCCCGCGCAGCTCGAACTCTTTTGATTTCTCCTGCATCGACCTTGACGAAGGCCGCCTGCCTGTATTTTTCTTCATTCAATGAGAACGTAACATGGTATGCAATAAAGGATTGTGTATCCAATAGTGTATCCCATTCTCAAAGAGCATCAAATCACAACCGCTCGGGTATCATGCTCGCTGGAACGTGAGTGTATCCCATTCTCAAAGAGCATCAAATCACAACCTCCCCGCGTGCACGATGTTCGTCAGGCTAGTGTATCCCATTCTCAAAGAGCATCAAATCACAACTGGAAGTGGAAGCACGCGCACCGGGAGGGGAGTGTATCCCATTCTCAAAGAGCATCAAATCACAACGCTACAAGCGGGAGACGTTGCGACACGAAAAGTGTATCCCATTCTCAAAGAGCATCAAATCACAACAGAATCCGGATTCCGTCGAGGAAGCGTCCAGTGTATCCCATTCTCAAAGAGCATCAAATCACAACGACAACTTCCACATCGAGTATGGGGAGTAAGTGTATCCCATTCTCAAAGAGCATCAAATCACAACCGGAGCGAACGCCCGCCAGCGCCTCAGCGTAGTGTATCCCATTCTCAAAGAGCATCAAATCACAACATGAACATGTACCTGTCCCGCAGCGCGCACAGTGTATCCCATTCTCAAAGAGCATCAAATCACAACACTACACGCGAGAGGGCTTCCGGCGGGTGGAGTGTATCCCATTCTCAAAGAGCATCAAATCACAACAGTCGATGGTGTTGCGGTGGAGGTAGCAGGAGTGTATCCCATTCTCAAAGAGCATCAAATCACAACGCAGCACCAGGCCGTCACCGAGGCGCTTGAAGTGTATCCCATTCTCAAAGAGCATCAAATCACAACCGTGGAACGAAGCCCTGCACGGAGTGGGTCAGTGTATCCCATTCTCAAAGAGCATCAAATCACAACGCCTGCACCCATTGCCGCGACCGGCGCGGGAGTGTATCCCATTCTCAAAGAGCATCAAATCACAACATGATGACGGGCTGGCAAATCATGGCGTGGAGTGTATCCCATTCTCAAAGAGCATCAAATCACAACTGCTGGGTCTCCAAGCCGAACTGCCAGAGAGTGTATCCCATTCTCAAAGAGCATCAAATCACAACTACAAGGCGTTCAAGCGCGGGGCGGCTTGAAGTGTATCCCATTCTCAAAGAGCATCAAATCACAACAAGGGAGTTGCCGACCATGCCCGCACTTCCAGTGTATCCCATTCTCAAAGAGCATCAAATCACAACAGGTCTGCGAAGCGGGTTTCCACGCGTGCAGTGTATCCCATTCTCAAAGAGCATCAAATCACAACCGCGCAGGAAATACCCGGACGCATGGAAGAGTGTATCCCATTCTCAAAGAGCATCAAATCACAACACGGTGACGGTGTGCCGGAATGACAACGTGAGTGTATCCCATTCTCAAAGAGCATCAAATCACAACAGGACAGGCACTCGCCGCAGGTGTGGATGAGTGTATCCCATTCTCAAAGAGCATCAAATCACAACCGGTGAGATGAAAGAAGAAGCGAAAGAACAAGTGTATCCCATTCTCAAAGAGCATCAAATCACAACTTTCCGACAGCGCGGCCAGTTTGGCGGCCAAGTGTATCCCATTCTCAAAGAGCATCAAATCACAACGAGGGCATCCATGGAGAAGGACATGCCGACAGTGTATCCCATTCTCAAAGAGCATCAAATCACAACTGGCACAATGGCATTGTGGGGGCGTCAACCAGTGTATCCCATTCTCAAAGAGCATCAAATCACAACCTGGCCCGCGCCCGGCGAGACTCCCCCCGAGTGTATCCCATTCTCAAAGAGCATCAAATCACAACCGCTTCTGCAACCAGCGCGGCGAACCGCTCAGTGTATCCCATTCTCAAAGAGCATCAAATCACAACATAACGACGGCCAATTCGGCGCAAATGCCAGTGTATCCCATTCTCAAAGAGCATCAAATCACAACGGGTCTTCGCCGGAATCGGAGGCCGTCTTTAGTGTATCCCATTCTCAAAGAGCATCAAATCACAACCGGACGCAAAAAGGGAGCCGCCCGGAGGCGAGTGTATCCCATTCTCAAAGAGCATCAAATCACAACCCATCTTGTAGGATTGGATCGTCAGGATGAAGTGTATCCCATTCTCAAAGAGCATCAAATCACAACGTATCGAAGGTCTTTACCGGATGTGCCATCGAGTGTATCCCATTCTCAAAGAGCATCAAATCACAACAACAAAGGCGCGGGGGTTGAAGGGCGGGCAGTGTATCCCATTCTCAAAGAGCATCAAATCACAACAATATCCAGCGGGTGGTGACGGTGGGGGACAGTGTATCCCATTCTCAAAGAGCATCAAATCACAACTACAAGGCTTTCAAGCGAGGTGCGGCCTGAAGTGTATCCCATTCTCAAAGAGCATCAAATCACAACTGAGCTTTTGGGTCATGTCGCTTGTCCTTAGTGTATCCCATTCTCAAAGAGCATCAAATCACAACGGCACTTTGGGATGATGCTATGGAAACCGAGTGTATCCCATTCTCAAAGAGCATCAAATCACAACAATGAATCGGAACATATTAGCCACACCCAAGTGTATCCCATTCTCAAAGAGCATCAAATCACAACACGTGGCAGATGGGGCATTTCATCCTTGGGAGTGTATCCCATTCTCAAAGAGCATCAAATCACAACGACCGCATCTGTGCATCGCACGGGAGCCCAGTGTATCCCATTCTCAAAGAGCATCAAATCACAACACGATTCGTGATGCGTTTTGCGGCTTTGTAGTGTATCCCATTCTCAAAGAGCATCAAATCACAACCCACTCGTACAGGCGGTTGCGGATGCTGAAAGTGTATCCCATTCTCAAAGAGCATCAAATCACAACTCATCGCCGACCTCTCCGCAGCCTTCGCCGAGTGTATCCCATTCTCAAAGAGCATCAAATCACAACCCGTATGGGTCTGGGGCGCCGTGAAGAAAAAGTGTATCCCATTCTCAAAGAGCATCAAATCACAACAACGCGACGTACACGGAGGAGCGGACCATTAGTGTATCCCATTCTCAAAGAGCATCAAATCACAACCGCAGAACACGACGCCCTTTCGGGGTGGTAGTGTATCCCATTCTCAAAGAGCATCAAATCACAACGTACGCCAAACTCTCCAAGGACGCCGTCCAGTGTATCCCATTCTCAAAGAGCATCAAATCACAACGAACGGGCGACGGCCCCGCACCGTCAAGGAGTGTATCCCATTCTCAAAGAGCATCAAATCACAACAAAAAGGGATATTGGGCTTTGCCCGTTTGAGTGTATCCCATTCTCAAAGAGCATCAAATCACAACACGAATTCGACGTGGGCGTTCCAGGCACCGAGTGTATCCCATTCTCAAAGAGCATCAAATCACATTTGAGCGCCTTTTCCCAATATGCCCTCCCGCCCGCTCATCCCGTGCGGCGTCCCTTCCACCCCCCTTGGCGGACTTCGCGGACGTTGCGCGAGCAATGGAATCGGTGGTTCGTGAGCGCCCTTGCGGGCGGGTCGTCCGCGCTCCCGGAACTCTCCAGTTCCCCTCCCGCAAGCTTGTCCCCGTTCGTCCTGTTTGGCTTTTCCCCCCCCCGGCCCTTTCCCGCCCGCAGGGCGCACCACATCTTGTCACTCGCTCCTCGTCTTTTTCCATGCCGTCGGTGCGGGGGAAGATACGCCCCTGACAGGGCAACCGTATGGTGCAAGCGTAACCGCCCCCCGCCGGCTTCCCATGGGCGGTCCGGAGCGGGCGGCGGGAACCGCGTTGAGGGTGGCGGAAAACGCTTGCGGGCGGCGGGGGGCGGGATAGGATGGGCGCATGAACGAGATGGATGGAAACGGGTCGGCAGTGCGCGCGCGGATGCGGGAGCTGGAGGAGCAGCTGCGACGGCACACGAGGCTGTATTACGAGGAGGCCGCGCCGGTCATATCCGACCAGGCCTTCGATGCGCTGCTCCGCGAACTGCGCGGGCTGGAAGCGGAGCACCCGGAGTGGGCGTCGGCGGATTCCCCGACGCGCCGCGTTGGCGGTGCGCCGTCGGAGGGGTTCGCGCACGTGGCGCACGCGGTGCCGATGATGTCGCTCGACAACACGTATTCGGAAGGCGACCTGCGCGCCTTCGATGCGCGCGTGCGGAAGGGGCTGGCGCTGGCGGAAGGGGCGCCGGTGGGGTACGTCGTGGAGCCGAAGATCGACGGGGTGTCCATCAGCCTCCGCTACGAGCGCGGGCGGCTGGTGCTCGCCTCGACCCGCGGCGACGGGAAGACGGGCGACGACATCACGGCCAACGCCCGTACCATCGCGTCGCTGCCGCAGGCCATCCCCTGCGGGGCGGAGGTGCTAGAGGTGCGCGGCGAGGTCTGCATGGACAACGCGGTTTTCGCCGCCCTCAACGCGGAGCGCGCGGCCGCCGGCGAGCCGCCGCTGGCGAATCCGCGCAACGCGACGGCGGGTTCCCTCAAGCAGCTGGACCCGGCGGTCACGGCGCGGCGGCGGCTCTCGGTGGTCCTCTATGCGCCCGGGGAGCTGCGCGGGGCGGAGGCGGAGGCCGCGGCGGCGTCGCAGTGGGGATGGCTGGATTTCCTGGCGGCGCAGGGGTTCCCGGTCGCGCCGCTCCGGTGGCGGTGCCGGGACATCGACGAAGCGTGGGCGCGGATCGGGGAACTCGACCGCCGCCGCGCGGAGCTGCCGTGGGACATCGACGGGGCGGTCGTGAAGGTGGACGACGCGGCGGCCCAGCGGCGTCTCGGGGCGACCGCGAAGGCCCCGCGCCACGCGATGGCCTACAAGTACTCGGCGGAGCGGGCGCGGACCGTCCTGCGCGCGATCACGCTGCAGGTCGGGCGTACCGGCGTGCTCACGCCCGTCGCGGAGCTCGATCCGGTGCCGCTCGCGGGCTCGGTCATCGCGCGCGCGACGCTCCACAACGAGGACGAAATCCGCCGCAAGGACATCCGCGTCGGCGACACGGTGGTCGTCGAGAAGGCGGGCGAGGTCATACCCGCCGTCGTCGGCATCGTCGCCGCCGCGCGCCCGCCGGACGCGGTCCCGTACGACCTCGCGGCGGCCGCCGGGGGGCGGTGCCCCGCCTGCGGCGGCCCCATCTCGCGCGACGCCGGGGCGGCCGCCTGGCGCTGCGAAAACATGGATTGTCCGGCGCAGCTGCGCGGCCGCATCGAACACTATGCTTCGCGCAAGGCGATGGACATCGAGGGTCTCGGTTCCGCCCTCGTCGAGGCGCTCACCAGCGAATGGCGCGAGGAAAGCGACGGCCTGCTCGCCGGATTCGCCCGCGTCCTGCCGCCGGCCGTGCGCGACGTCGCCGACCTCTACTCCCTCACGCCCGCCGACATCGAGGCGCGCCGCCCCAACCGCGCCGGTAGCGGACGCGCGGAGATGAAGCTCGCCACCAAGCTTTGCGCCGCCATCGCCGCCAGCAAATCCAACGACCTCTGGCGCCTGCTGCACGGCCTCGGCATACCGAACGTCGGCGAAGGCCTCGCCCGCTCGCTCGCCGCCGCCTTCGGTTCGCTCGACGCGCTGATGGCCGCCACCCGCGACGAACTGGCCGCGGTGCGGGATGTCGGCGGCACCGTCGCCGATTCCGTCGTCGGCTTCTTCGCGCTGGAGAAGAACCGGGCCGTCGTGGAGAAGCTGCGGGAGGCCGGGGTCGCGTTCGACCGCGTGGCGAAGCCGGCGGCGGGCGCGGACTCTCCGTCCGGCCCCTTCTTCGGCAAACGCGTCGTCCTCACCGGCACGCTCTCCCGCTACACGCGCGAGGAGGCCGCCGACCGCCTCCGCGACGCCGGGGCGACCGTCGCCACTGCCGTCGGCAAGACCACCGACTACCTCGTCGCCGGCGCCGACCCCGGCAGCAAGCTCGCCAAGGCCGAAGCGCTCGGCATCCCCGTCCTCGACGAACCCGCCTTCGCCCGCCTCCTCGGCGACCCGACGGACCCCGCCTGAAACCGTCTCCCCCAGCCCTCTCAAGCCCTGTGCGCTTTCACTTTTGAGAATACGAAAAACATTGACGTTTGCCGCCTTTTTCCCCCATCCTCCCGCCCATGGAAAATGCCCCCTCCCCACTGCGCCCTTGACCCCGCGCGGCATCTCCCCTACAACCCCGTAGCCATGAACACGTCCCCTTCTTCCCGCCGCTTCCGGCTCCCCTGTCTGCCGGACCTGCTGTCCGTGGCCGTCCTCGTGCTCGGCGTGCTGGCGCGCGTGGCCCGCGCCTGGGCCGGCCGCGCGTCGCTGGACGTGGACCAGTCGGTGGTGGGGCTGATGGCGCGGCACATGGCGCAGGGTACGGACTTCCCGCTCTTCTTCTACGGCCAGAGCTACATGGGCAGCCTGGAGCCCTCCGCCAGCGCGCTCATGTTCCGTCTCTTCGGCGAATCGGGGTTCACGCTGGGTCTGGGCCCGGTTCTGTTCGGGTGCATCGCGCTATGGGCGCTCTGGCGCTGGGGCCGCGACGCGGCGGGACCGTGGGGCGGTCTGCTGGCGGCGCTGGGCGGGCTGTTCGGTCCCCTGATGCACTTCCAGTTCCAGGCGGCGGCGCGCGGCGGCTACATGGTGGCGCTGGCGATCGGCGTGCTGGCCCTGTTGCAATCCGCGCGCATGGCGGGGGTGTTGCGCGAAGGCCGCGCCGTCCGCCTCCGCGCCTGGATCGGGCTGGGCCTGCTGGCGGGCGTCGGACTCTGGTCGAACCTGATCGTGGTCCCGTCGCTGGCGGTGGCGGCGCTGCTGCTGGGGTGGGGCGCGCGGTGGCGTCCGTGGCGGCAGTGGCGCGGCATCGCGGCGGCGGCGGCGGCGACCGTGGCGGGGGTGTCGCCGTGGCTCCGGGACATCGCGCGCCGCGGCGGGATGGACTCGCTGGTACAGGGCGGCGGCTCCCGCTCCCTCGCCGCGACGCTCCGCTGCATGGCCGACAACTACCGCATGTTCCTCGACGGCGACGCCCTCCCCCGTGCCGCCTCCCTCGCCTGCGTCGCGGCGGCGACCGCCCTCGCCCTGCTCGGGGCCGCGGCGGCCTTTGCATCGCGGCGGCGCGCGACGCCGACCCAGAACGCGGTCCGCGCGGCGGCGGTGCTTTTCGCGGTCCTCTTCGCGGGAGTGTATGGAACTTCCAGCTTCGCCACCGTCTCCACCGGCCGCTACTGGATACCCCTCGCCCCGTCCCTCGCTCTCCTCTCCGCCCTCGCCTGCACCTTGCCCCGCCGCCGCGCCGTCCGCGCCGTCGCGCTCGCCGTCTTCGCCGCCGTCTTCGCGTGCCAAACATGGCTGGCCGTCACCGGAATGCTCGGCGCCTCCGCCCGTTCCGCCGAACTCGACGTCCGGCTGCGCACCGACGTCGCCGGACTGCAAGACGCCGGCGTCCGCGAAATCCTCGCCCCGACCCCCTTCTACTATCTCAACTTCCATTCCGCCGAGACCCTCTCCGTCTCCGACGGCCACAAGGGCTTCTACCGTCCCAACCTCCGCCGCACCGAGCTTTCGGAAACCCCCTGGTGGTCCACCGAGTACCCCGGCATGCGCGCCTGGCTCGCCTATACCGGGGCCGACCACGATGCCCTGCGCGTCGGCCGCTATTCCCTCGTCGGCAACCTCCATTGCCCCCTCCCGGCCGACCGCCCCCTGAGCGATGCCGTCCCCTGCACCACCTCCGGCGTTTTCCTCCCCGACCTGGCCGACCGCCGTGCCGATACCGGCTGGGCCCCGACCCCCGGCTCCCCCGCCGTCCTCGAATGGACCCTGCCCGCCGCCGCGCCCCTCTCGTGCCTGCGCATCCAGCTCCCTGCCGGCGAACGGGTCCCCTGGTACTCCACCCCCGCCGCCGCCCGCATCGAAATCCCCGACCCCGACTCCCCCGGCGGCTGGCTCCTCTGGCGCGACCTCACCTTCCCGCCCCTCGCCATCTCCCTTGGCCGCCCCTATCCCGCCGCCACCGTCGACGTCCGCGAAATCCCCCTCGCCCCGCTCGAAACCGACCGCCTCCGTGTTACCCTCCTGCCGGACGGCGACCCCGCCGCCCTCCCGCCCGTGCGTATCGCCGAAGCCGCCCTCTTCGCACTCGACACCGAGCATCCCGCCGACCGCGCCGACGCCCTCCTCTCCCCCGACGCCGTCCGCGCCGTCGCCGATTTCATCCGCGGCCCCGCCGACTCCATCTGGTTCTACGCCCCCCGCCGCCTCTCCGGTCTCCTCGTCACCCGCGAAGGCATCGACCCCGCGCTCCTCGGCGGCCTCCCTCCCGACGGCTTCGAAACCTCGCCCGCCGCCGCCGTCCGCGGTGCCGTCCCCCGCGACCGCGTTGTCGGCTTCTGTGTCGAGTCCCGGATGGTCCCGGCGGCCAAAACCGCTCTCCGTGCCAGCGGCCGCATCTGGAGTGCAATGCCATCCGGCTCTTGGACCATTTTCGTCGTGGATTCCCAACCGGACGCTCCATGCGAACTCCTTTGGGACGGTGACGCTCCGCTGGCCGTCCTTCCCCCCCGGACCGTGGACGCCCAGATCGACGACATCCTCTCGACCCTCGCCTCCGGTCTGCCCGCCGACGAACCCATCCGCAACCTCGCCTCCCTGCGTCCCGAGTCCCTCGCCGCCCTCCCCGCCGAAACCGTGGCCGCCGTCGATCCCGCCCTCGCCGACCTCCGCGCCGCCCGCGGCGCCATCCCTTCCATCCCCCTCGACGCCGTCTTCCGCGACGGCCTCCGCCTGCGCGGCCTCGACGTCGCCCCCGCCGCCGCGCGCCCCAGTGGCACCGTCGCCATCACCCTCTACTGGCAATCCACCGGCCGACCCCATTCCAACTACGGCGAAACCACCTTCATCCATCTTTGCGACGCCGAGGGCCGCATCGTCGCCCAGACCGACTGGCTCGGCCCCGCGAACGTCCCCGGCCGCAGCGACTTCGGCATCCCCCTCCACGAATGCCTTTCCGAGACCCGCCTGATTTCCATCCCCTCCGACCTCCCTCCCGGCCCCCTCCAAATCCGCATCGGGCGCCACCGCCCCGGCTGGCGCTGGCGCGTGCCCCTGACCGCCGACGGCCCCGGCACTTCCGTCGCCCAGCGCGCCCTCCGCATCGACGGCCTTCTCGCCATCCCCCCTCCCTGATTCCGGGCCCCCGTTACGCCCGCGGGACCGCGGCCAGCCAAGCCGCGAACCGGTCGCGGTGGGCGGCGAGTTTGGGCGGCAGGTCGCGCTCTTCCAGGAATCGGGAAAAGGCCTGCATCGTGGCTTCCAGGCGCGTTGGCGTCGTCGTCACCGCGTAGTCGCCGATTACCACCGACCGGCCGTGGGCGGGCTTGCGCGCGTTCTCCGCTTTCTTCGCGCGGCGGACGGTCAGGAGTTCGGGAATCCCGAGCTTTCCATCGACGTGCTTGCGCAGGCGGTCGAAGTTCCAATGCTCGCGCAGGAGCCGCGCGAGGCGTCGGCGGGCGGTGGAGTAGGGGACCTGCAGATCGGCCGGGAGTGCGCGGTCGGGCGCTTCGCCGGGAAGCAGCCATTCGAGGGGAAGGCGGGCGTCGAGCTGCAAGAGCCGGCGCAACCGGATTGCGAGCAGGCGGTAGCGCATGAGCGTGGAGTAGCTGACGGCGAGGCGGTTGTCGGCAATGTAGCCGCGCATGCCGCGGCCGCGCGATTGGATGCGCTTGGCACCGGTCGGGGACGGGCGGTAGTGGTTGCCGCTGTCGAGCGTGGGCTCGAGGTCGGCCAGACGCGACCCCATCCGCAGCCGGACGCGGAGGGTGCGGGGAGAGAGTGCGCAATCGTCCTTCAGTTCCCTGGCGGTCGGGGTGCCGCGCAACGACGGGCTTTCGGGGTGCGGGGTGCGCAAGCGGCCGCGGCGGCGGATTTCGCCGAGGAGCGCCGCGCCGGTCCCGGTGGCGAGGAAGCCGAGGAAGGCGGTCGCCGTCACGCCGAGGACAACCGGCATGAAGGCGAGACCGATGGCGCCGTTCCCGCCGCGGAAGGGGGAAAAGGCGGCATCGAAGACGGACTGGGTGTGGGCGGAGGCTGTGCGGAGGATGTCGTTCATGGTGGGGGAGTATAGGGGAAAGGCATGGAAACAATCAAGTTTTTCCTGTTCCCAAGAGTTGTTTTCCGCGCATGGAGGTTGACAAGGGGGGAGGGGGGGGCTATAGTGGTTTCCAATCTTGGCGGGATAGCTCAGTTGGCAGAGCGAGGGACTCATAAGCCTTAGGTCACCGGTTCGACCCCGGTTCCCGCCACCAGCTTCAGGCCTTCCGGTTGCCGTCTCGCGGCGCGGAAGGCTTTTCCGTTTTCCGGCGGGAAACGGTGGGGCGGGCACTCCGTGCGAGCCGCGTGGAAACTTCTTGTCCTTCGAGCGCCGGGCAGCCGGCGACGCGCCAGGTGCGGAGGAAGCCCCGGCATTGTTCCGGGCGGGCGGGATAGACGAGGCAGCGGGAGTCGCCTTCGAGGAACTCGCAGCGGGTGGTGCCGGGCGTCTCGACCAGGCTCAGGGCGCGGCGGTCGCGGGCGAGCCGGGTGTGGCGGGCGATGAAGTCGGGTTCGGTCAAGCCGAGGAAGGCGGCCAGCGCCGCGATGTCGGCGTCGGTGAGCCGCACGTCGCCGGGCCAGCGGCAGCAGGCGCCGCACTGGCGGCAGACGGGGGCGCCGCCGGTCACGGGGCGGGGACTCCCGCGCCGGCCTCGGGCGGCAGCACGTACCACAGGATGGCGAAGTAGTGGCACGTCGCGCCGGCCAGCACGGCCAGATGCCACACGGCATGGTGGTAGCGGATCTTCTTGAAGAGGTAGACGAGGGCCCCGAGCGTGTAGCACAGCCCGCCGATCCACAGCCACCGCACGCCCGCCGCCGGGACCCGCTCCACCAGCGGCTTGAACGCGATGACGACGACCCACCCCATCAGCACGTAGATGATCGTCGACGCCACCTTGAACCGCCCCGTGAAGACGCCCTGGAAAACCAGACCCGCGACCGCGAGCCCCCACACCACGCCGAAGAGCGACCATCCCCACGCGCCGCCGAGTCCCAGCAGCATCATGGGGGTGTAGGAGCCGGCGATCATCAGGAAGATCATCTCGTGGTCCAGCACCCGGAACACCCGCTTGGCGAGCGGCGGCGTAAGGCTGTGGTAGAGGGTGCTGACGATGAACATCAGCACCATGAAGCTCGCGTAGATCACGCACGGCACCACGCGCCCCGCCCCGTGGCGCGCGGCGGCGACGGTCATGACGGCGAGCCCCGCGATGGCGAGGGCGGCGCCGATGCCGTGGCTCACGGCATTGGCGATTTCCTCGCCCAGCGTGTACTTGGAGGGCTCGTAGGCCATGGGACGCCGGGGGTGGAGGTCACTTCTCCGGGGCCGCTTCGGCCTCGGCTTCAGCCTTGGCCGCGGCCTCGGCTTCGGTGTTGTCGTCGTCGCCGTCGAACGGGTTCAGGGCGCTACCCACCGCCTTCACGCCGTCCGCGACGGCACCGACCGTGGCCGTGGCGCCGTCGGCAACGGCACCGCCCACCGCCGTGGCGCCGTCGGCGACCGCGCCGACCGTCGCGACCGTACCGTCGGCGACCGCGCCAGCCGCCGCGACCGTACCGTCGGCGACCGCGCCGGCCGTGGCCTTGGCACCGTCCGCGACGGCACCCGCCGCGCCGGCCAGCAGGTCGCCCGCACCGGCGACCGCGGCCTTGACGGCCTGGAAGATGCCGCCGATGACGGCCTGCAAGGCCTCGATGGGGGAGGCTCCGCCCGATTCCTCGCCGATGCCGGTCATGTGGATGGGCGGAAGCGGGACGGGAACCGCCGCGCCCATCATCGCGGTCATGGCGACGTTCAGGCGGGTGCCTTCGACGTCGAGCTGGCGGATGATGACCTTCTTGGAGGGCTTTTCGCCGGCCTCTTTCCCGGCTTTCTCCTCTTCCTTCTCTTCCTCGGCTTCCTTCGAGAGGTTGTCGAGCAGCGCGCCGAGGTTGCTGCCGAGGAGGCCCTGTTCGTACGTGATTTCGGCGCCGTTGACGAGGATGCGGTCGATGACGATCGTGTCGGAGGCGAGCGATTCCATGTCGAGGTCCACGGTGGCCTCGCCGAGATCGAAGATGCCGTCCGTCTTGTATCCCTCGGGATTGCCGATGTGCAGGCCGCGCAGCGAAACGAACCCGCGCCGCAGCCGTACCGTGGCGCCCTCCATCGACGCATCGACGCCGAGCACCTGGGGAACGGCCGCTTTGAACGCCTTCGGCAGCACGAAATCCATGGAGAAGAGCGCGGCCCCCAGCAGCACCGCCAGCACGATCACCAGTCCCAGCACGATTTTCAGAAATGTCTTCATTGCAATTGTTTCCTTTCGGTTCGCGCGCCATCCTACGGTTCCGCCCTCCCGAACGCAAACCGAAAACGGGGCAGGGGGGAGGAGGGCGGGGGGACTTGCGACTTGCGACTTGGGGGCGCCTGTGCAGCCCTCCGGGCCATCCAAGTCGCAAGTCGCAAGTCGCCAAGTCCCCAGTCGCCCCCCCCCCGCCCCACCCCGCATTTCCCCGCCGCTTTTGCTTGAAACCGCGCGCCGGTTGTGGGAACAATGCCCGGCAGCATGAAACAGCCCCCTCCCAGCCCGACTCCCTCCTTCCGCGATGCGTTCCTCGCGCGCCTTCCCTCCTTCCGCGATGCGTTCCTCGCGCGCCTGGCTTCGCCGCGCGCCGGCAACGTCCTGTCGATCGTCTTCGGGCTGCTGTTCCTGTTCCTGTGCATGATCCTGCCGCTGGTGGGCAAGAGTGCGGCGCACGGGTCGGGGTCGCCCGGCGCGGGGCCGATGGACACGCTCTGGAAGAACCACCTCTTCTTCTCGCTGGTCCTGCTGGCGACGCTGCTGGCGGGCGGCGCGGCGATGGCGTCGAAGCTCCTGCGCCGCCGCACGGACGGCTCCCCCTTCCCGAAGTCCACCGCGGGCCTGCTCGCGGCGTGCGTCCTGCTGCTGTTCTGCTACGTCACGGGCCTTCTCAAGCTGTAAGGAGCCGCCGCCATGCCTTTCCGCGTGTTCAACCTGGCCGAAGCCGCCGAATACCTCAGCATGCAGGAGAAGGCGCTGGAGGAACTCGCCCGCCGCGGCGAAATCCCCTGCCTGCGCCAGGGCGGCCACCTGCACTTCCGGCACCACGACATCGACGAATGGGCGTCCGACCGCGTCCTGCATCTCGACGACCAGCGCCTGGAAGCCTTCCACCGCCGCAGCGGTTCCGCCCGCCGCGAAGTGTCCGCGGACGAGCCGATCATGCCGTCCCTCGTGCGCCCGGAGTGGATCGCCCCCGCGCTGGCGTGCCGGACCAAGGCGTCGGTACTCGACGAGATGGCGACCCTGGCCGATTCCACCGAACTCGTGGGCGACCGCAAGGAACTCCTCGACAGCCTGACCGAGCGCGAAAAGCTGTGTTCGACGGCGCTCTCCGGCGGGCTCGCGCTGCTGCATCCGCGGGTGCACGAGCCGTACATGTTCTTCGACTCGTTCATCGTCGTCGGCAAGACCATCGCGCAGATCCCGTTCGGGTCGCCCGACCGGTCCACGACGGACATCTTCTTCCTGGTGTGCTGCCAGGACGACCGCATCCACCTGCATGTCCTCGCGCGCCTGTGCATGATGTGCCACCGGACGAGCCTCCTCATGGAAATGCGCGAGACCGACGACCCCAAGGAACTCCACCGCATCCTCCTCGCGAGCGAGACCGAACTCCTCGCCTCCCAGCCGTCCGCCGGCACCCCCCGCCGCTGATCCGGCCCCCTCTCCCCCTCCTGGCGCCCGTCCCGGCTTTGTCATTTGAGAACACGGAAAACATTGACGTTTCATGCGGTTTTCCCCCATTCTCCCCTCCATGAACGCAATCCCGTGCCGCCGAACTCCACCGCCTTGAAAAATCTGTTGTGCGCCGCCGCGGAATCGTGCATATTCCGCGCCTGACTCCGGGACGCATCCCGTCCCCCATCCCAAAGGAACCTTCCATGACCACCCCAACCGCCAAACCCCTTTCCTGGGCCGAGACCCTGCCCCGCGCCGAGCTGCGCGCGCTGCAAGGCGAGCGCCTCCGCGCCGTCGTTCGCCACGCCTACGACCACGTCCCCTTCTACCGCCAGCGCATGGACGAAGCCGGCGTCCGCCCCGACGACATCCGGGACATCGCCGACCTCGCCAAGCTGCCCTTCACGGTCAAGAAAGACTTCCGCGACCAGTACCCCTTCGGCATGCTGGGCACGCCCCTGCGCGACATCGTGCGCATCCACGCCTCCTCCGGCACCACCGGCAAGCCGACCGTCGCGGCGAGCACGCAGGGCGACCTCGACGTCTGGGCCGAATGCGCGGCCCGGGCCCTCGAGCGCGCCGGCAGCACGCCCGAGTCCATCGTGCAGGTCTCCTACGGCTACGGCCTCTTCACGGGCGGCCTCGGCATGCACTACGCGGCCGAGCGCCTGGGCGCGGCGGTCGTCCCGGCCTCCGCGGGCAACACCGAAAAGCAGGTGATGCTGATGAAGGACTTCGGCGTCACGACCCTCTGCTGCACCCCCTCCTACGCCCTGCAGATCGCCGAAGTCGGAGCCGCGATGGGCGTCGACATGCACTCCCTCAAGCTGCGCGCGGGCCACTTCGGCGCCGAGCCCTGGACCGAGGCGATGCGCAAGCACATCGAAGAAGTCCTCCCCCTGAAAGCCTACGACATCTACGGCCTTTCCGAAGTCGCGGGCCCCGGCGTCGCCGGCGAATGCACCCAGCAGAGCGGCCTCCACTTCTGCGAAGACCATTTCTATCCCGAAATCATCGACCCCGAAACCGGCGCGCCGCTCCCCGACGGCGAAAAAGGCGAACTCGTCATCACCTGCCTTTCCAAGTACGGCCAGCCCCTTCTCCGCTACCGCACGCGCGACATCACCTGCATCCTGCCCGACGCCTGCCCCTGCGGCCGTACCACCCGCCGCATCGCGCGCCTGATGGGCCGCACCGACGACATGCTCATCATCCGCGGCGTCAACGTCTTCCCGTCGCAGATCGAAGATGTCCTGGTGCGCGTCAAGGGCGTCCTCCCGCAGTACCTCATCACGGTCGACCGCCAGGGCAACCTCGACACCATGGAAATCCAGATCGAGATCGGCAACGATGCCTTCACCGACAAGATCAAGACCCTCGAAGCCCTGCGCGCCGACCTCCAGCACCGGCTCAAGACCGTCCTGAACGTCGGTGCCAAGGTCAAACTCTGCGAACCCGGCAGCATCGAGCGCACCCTCGGCAAAGCCGTCCGCGTCCGCGACCTCCGCAAAATCTGACCGACCGACTGACGCCTCCCCCAACGGTCAAACCATCCAACCATCCAACCATCAAACCATCCAACCCAGGCTTCCCATGAACGTCCGCCAAATCTCCGTCTTCCTCGAAAACCGCGCCGGCCGCCTGGCCAGCATCCTGCAGTGCGTGACCGAAGCGCAGTGCAACCTCCGTGCGATGTCCCTGTCGGACACCAGCGACTTCGGCATCGTGCGCCTGCTGGTGGACGACGTCGACCGCTGCACCGCGACCCTCCGCGACCGCGGCCACACCTTCAACGTCACCGAGATGGTGGCCCTCGAGATGCCGGACCGCCCCGGCGGCCTGAACCAGATCCTCGACGCCATCACGGCGGCGGGCCTGAACGTCGAATACATGTACGCCTTCGCGACCCGCACCCCGGGCAAGGCGGTGGTGATCTTCCGCTTCGAAGACAACGCCGTCGCGATTCCCGCCCTGGCCGCCGCCGGCTACCCCGCCCTGACCGAAGAGCAGGTCCGCGCCCTGTAAGCGCACCATTCCAAGTTTTCCAATGATTGGAAAATTATTTTCCAATCGTTGGAAAACTGCCAAAAATTTTTTCCAATCGTTGGAAAATCCGCCCTGGTTTTTCCAACCATTGGAAACTTTTTTCCAATCATTGGAAAACCATCCCGGAGACAGTGGGCCCCGCCATGAGCGGGCTTTGCCGACGAGGCCGCGGGGAAGGGGTGCGGGATGTTCGCGAGATTACGGGAAACTTGGTTGTTTTCCCCCGTTTTCCGCCATGATCCACGCCATGGAAAACAAGGGGGAGGATGGGGTGGGGGGGGAACAAAAAAGCGCGCCCGCAGGGGCGCGCTTCGTGGGGGATGCCGGTTGTCCGTCAGGGGGCCGGGGCGGCCATGGGCTGGCGGGTGTCCTGTTCGGCGGAGCCCTTGCGGATGTAGACGTCGGTGCGGCGGTTGTGCTGCATGTGCTCTTCGGTGTCGTTCGGGAAGATCGGGCGGTCGAAGCCGTAGCCGACGGCGGTCACGCGGGAGGCGTCGATGCCGCTCTTCTCGACGAGGTACTTGGCGACGGCCCGGGCGCGGCGCTCGCTCAGCCGCTGGTTGTAGTCGCGGCGGGACTTGGCGCGCTTGTCGGCGTGGCCTTCGACGCGGACCGTGACGGTCGGATCGCGGCGGAGCACCTTGACGACGGGTTCGAGGTCGGCGAAGTACTGCGGGCGGATGAAGTCCTTGTCGTAGTCGAACTCGATGAGGAGGGTGAACTTCTGCAGGTCGTCGGAGGCGTCGAGCGGGTCGGTGCCGTCTTCGATGACTTCGTGGCCGTCGCTGACGCCGCCCTTGTCGGTGTCGGGATCGAGCGGATCGGTCTTGTACGCGAGGACTTCGGCGCCGTCCTTGAGGCCGTCCATGTCGGTGTCGGGATTGAGGGGATCGGTGGGTGCGCCGGAGTAGGGGTAGGCGCCGCTGCCGTCATCGCCGTCGCCGGCATCGCCGCCGGCGAGGCGGGCGTAGGTGCCGCGGACTTCGTCGCCGTCGCCGAGGCCATCGCCGTCGGTGTCGGGATCGTAGGGATCGGTGCCGAGGCGGGCTTCCTCGCGGTCGGTCAGGCCGTCGCCGTCGCTGTCGATGTCGCCGGGGCCGGCTTCGATCGCGTAGGCGGGGGCGACGTGGCGGGCGGTGCCGAAGCGGTAGCTGACGCCGACTTCGACCAGGCCGTAGAACTCGGCCTCCTTGCCCTGCACGCCGACGGAGCCGTCGAGGCGCAGCGCCCAGGCGTCGTCGAAGTGGTAGAACAGGCCCGCGCCGGCGTGGGCGCCGCCTTCGGTCTTGCCGTTGTCGAGGTCCTCGCCGAAGATCGTGAGGGAGGGCCCGGCCTTCAGGAAGGGATCGATGCGGCGGTCGGCGGCGTTGCGCAGGTGCAGCAGGACGTCGATGCCGAGGCGGAGGCCCCAGGTGTCGTCGTCGAGGGCCTTGACGCTGGGATTGAGGTCCTTCTGGCTGCGGGCGTCGAGGACGGGCATGTAATGGATGCCGCCTTCGAGGTCCCACCAGGAATTGAGGCTGTAGCCGAGTTTGCCGAAGAGGCCGAAGCCGGGCTCGGCTTCCATGTCGCCTTCGAGGTGGTAGTAGTTGCCGCCGACGGTGGCGAACCAGGGCGCCCGGTCGAACAGGTCTTCGTCCGCGGCGCGGGCCGCCGGCAGACCGGCCGCGAGGCAGAGCGCCACGGCCAGGATTTTCTTCAAGCTGTTGGTCATCTTGTTTTCTCCATTCTGTGTCGAATCGGGCGCATCCTACCCTTCCCCCCCTCCCTGCGCAACCAAAAATCCCCGCAGTGCCGCCATGAGCGGGGCGGGTCCCGCTCTAGCAGCGGCGGTTCCGGCGGGCCTGGAGCGGTGCGTTGAGCCAGTCGCGGATGTCGCTTTGCAGGCGCCGGGTCGCGGAATCGGGATTCCGCTCTCCCAGTATCCTGCGGACGGCCTCCCAGAAGGCCCGGCTCCGCATCTCGTCCGCGGTGAAGGCCAATCCGGCGCGGGATACACGCGATATCAAGGGATTCTCTTGGTTTTCCATCGGTTTCCGCCGCCTTCCGCGGCCGGGCCGCGGCGGCTGGATGCGGCGGATCGTGACCATCCGCACGATGCCGAGCTTGGATTCCACCGCACGGACGAGGTGGGTGACCTTGGGATTGTCGGCGAGGAGGCGGGCGAGCTTGGCGCGGGCCTGGTCGGCGGCCTGGCGGTCGGTTCCGGAGAGGGAGGAAAGGTCTTCCTCGTTGTCGGGCAGGAGCCATTCGAGGGGGATGCGCGGGTCGAGGCCAATCAGCTGGCGGAGGCGGGTCGCCAGCTTCTTGTAGTGCATGGCGGTGGAGTATTTGACGGAGGGAAGGTGCTTCTTCATCCAGCCCTTGAGGCCGGGCTGGCGGGCGACGATGCGGCGGGATCCATTGCGGGTTTTCTTGAAGACGAAACGGGAATCGAGCGTCGGCTCCAGGTCGGCCAGGCGGGAGCCGATGCGGAGGCGGCCGCAGAGGGTGCGCGGGTCGAGGTCCCAGATGTCTTCGATGTCCTCGGGCGTGGGGATGCCCCGGAGGGATGCGGGAACCTGGGGGGCGGCGGGTGGGAGGGGTTCGGGCGGGGAGACGTGGCGGCGGATGCGGCCGAGGAGGGTCTTGCCGCCGTAGAAGGCGAGATGGAGGGCGACGGCGCCGGTGAAGGCAGCCAGACCGAGAGGGAAGAGGAATTGGTCCGCGAGCGTGGTGTAGCGGCGGTCGAAGGCCGGGAAGCAGAGTTCTCGGAGGGATTTGAGGTAGCCGGGAGGGAAGATCGGTTCGGTTTTCATGGGGGGAAGGATAGGGGAACTCTTTCGGGAAATCAAGAGTTTTCCTTGATATCGCGCTTGGATTGGACGGAGGGGGGGAGGGGACAGGAATGGAGAGGCTGGGAGGGCGGGAGAGGGGCGGGAGGAGGGGGGGAGGAGGGCGGGAGGAGGGTGGGAGGGGGCGGCGGTGGTGCGGGGGTGGGGGGAGGAGGGGCGGTCAGCGGGGGGGGGAGGGGGATTGGGCGTCGGGGTCGGCGGCGACGATGGCTTCGCCGGTGGAGTAGGCGAGCTGGGCCCGGGAGGCGGCGCTCAGGCCGTTGTCCGTGACGGCGTCGGGGCGTTCGCAGGTGGAGAGGGCGTCGAGTTCGGCGGCCGTCACCTTGCCGTCGCGGAGGGCGCGGACGGCGGGGAGTTCGTACATGCTGTAGGGTTTGAGGCCGAGGAGGGCGCGGAGTTTGTGGCGCAGCACCCACCAGGCGGGGCGCGGAAGGTATTTGCGGATTGCCGGGGAGGCGGAGCCGATCATCCAGCAGTTGCGGGTGCAGCGGCGGACCTTGCGGCGGACGGCGTCGGCTTCGGGGCTGTTCCAGAGCTCGTCCCACGTCTGGCGGTTGAGGTTGCCCATGACTTCCTTGTCCTTGGTGCCGTTGCAGGGCATGACGTCGCCGTAGGGGTCGATGAAGAAGGTGTCGAAGCTCATGTCGCACGGCAACAGCCGCTTCTGCCCGTAGATGTAGTTGATCAGGCCGTGGTTGAAGTAGGCGCGGAACCATTTCTTGGGGGAGTTGGACTTGAGGAGGGCGCAGATGAGTTTCTCAAAATGGGCGGCGACGGCGGGGCGGTCGTGGATGATGTTGTGGTTCTCGACGAAATAAAAACTGTTGTGGAGGGTGGCGGTGGCGAATTCCATGCCCCACTCGTTGGAGATGTCGTACAAGGGGACGAGGTCGGGGGCGTTGCAGTCCTGGACGGTCATGCCGAAGCCGACGTCCTTCATGCCCATCTTGCGGAGGGTCTTGAGGGTTTCGTAGCCGCGCCGGTATCCGTCGGGGAGGCCGCGGATGGCGTTGTTGGTTGCTTCGAGGCCTTCGATGGAGATGCGGATGCCAACCTGCGGGAATTCCTTGCAGAGGTCGACGATGCGGTCGGTGAAGAAGCCGTTGGTGGAGATGACGATGCGGTCGCTGTGCCGGAAGAGTTCGCGCACGACGTCCTTGAGGTCGGTGCGGATGAAGGGTTCGCCGCCGGTGACGTTGGTGAAGTACATGGGCGGCAGCTTGCGCAGGGTCTCGACGGTCAGTTCTTCCTCGGGACGCGACGGCGCCTTGTAGCGGTTGCACATGGAGCAGCGCGCGTTGCAGCGGTAGGTGACGATGACGGTTCCGTTGAGTTTCTTGGTGGAGGGAGGCATGGATGAATTGGGGAGGTTCGGAGGTTCGGTGGTTCGGTGGTTCGCGGGGAGCGGGCCGGCGGTTCGGCCGGGTCAGTCTGAGGGGGGCGGTTCGTCGGGCTTGCCCTCGTAGGCGAGGAGGGTGCGGCGGACGACGTCGTCCCAGTCGAAGCGCTTGCGGACGCGTTCGGGGGCGGCGGCGCGGAGGGGGTCGAGCGAGGCGGGCCGGTCGCAGGCGTCCTGGAGGGCGCGGCGGAGGCCGTCGGGGTCGTCTAGGTGGAAGACGAGGGCGGCACCGCCGGCGACGTCGGTGCATTCGGGGATGTCGGATACGAGGCAGGCGTTGCCGTAGGCCATCGCCTCGAGGAGGGCCAGGGGCATGCCTTCGAGGTCGGAGGGGAGGACGAAAAGGTAGGCGTTGGAGAACAGCTCCTCGAGGGGCGCGCCCTGGACGAACCCCGTGAAGAGGATGCGCGGGTCGTCCGCGGCGAGCTCCTGCATCTCGCGGTAGAAGGCTTCGCTGCCGCTGGGGCCGCCGGCGAGGACGAGGCGCTTGTCGGTCTTGACCTTCTTGAAGGCTTCGATGAGGCGGCGCAGGCCCTTCTCGGGGACCATGCGGGCGAGGAAGAGGATGTAGGAATGGCGGGCGAGGCCCCAGCGGCGCGCGATTTCGTCGGCGGCGCGCGGCGTCGCGGGGGAGACGCCGTTCGGGATGAGGCGCGTTTCGCGGCCGTAGGTTTTCCGGAAATACTCCTGCACCGGCTTGCTGAGGACGATGATTTCGTCGGCGCGCTTTGCGGCCATCCGCTCCCCGCACATGATGTACCACCGCGCGAAGGCCCCCCACTTGGCGCGCTGGTGGTCGAGCCCGTGGATGGTGGCGATGCAGCGCTTGCCGAAGAGCTTGGGCAGCCAGAGCATCGCGCATGGCCCTTCCGCGTGGAAGTGCACGACTTCGCTGCCGGAGAGCGCGGCCCGCACGGCGCCGGAGACGGAGGAGGTCATCGCGGCGAGCCCGGCGCGGTCGAGGGTCCACACGTCGTGGATCCATACCCCGGCGGCGCCCATGCAGTTGCGGCGGTCGTCGTACTCCTTGCCGGCGACGTGGTGTCCGTGGCGGTTGAGGCAGATGACGGTATGCCCGAGCTTGACCATCCGCGTGGCGAGTTCGGTGACGACGACCTCGATGCCGCCCTCCCGCGAAGGGAAGCGCTTGTGCCCCAGCATGGTGATCTTCATGCGGAAGCCCTTTCGGGCCCCCCCGTGGGGCGGCGGAACGGAATGGATACGGCACGGCTCATGGCAATCGACATATCTTCATTACAATGGCGGACCGCGCCCGAAGTGTCCACAACAAAAACAACAAAAGCCCCTTCCGCGCGTCCCCCCCGCCGGGGGCCGCGCAATTCGCTGGCTCCGCGGCCCGCCACGGATTTTCCAATGATTGGAAAACTTTTCCGGCAACGGCCGGTGTGGCCCGTCCGTCCGGGAACGGCCGGGGAGGAAGCCGTAAATGTTCATGGGGCCCGGGATGACGGGGAATGGGTGGAAATGTCCATGTTTCCCGTAATCTCAAAACTGGGCCGCCCGCGCTCCGACAGATTACAGCCAGCGCTGGAGGAGGGGTTTGCGGAGGGGGTCGAGGGAGGCGGCGAATTTGAGGTAGATGAGGGCTTCCTGGAAGCCGCGGCGGTTGCGGACGCGGGTGGCGTATTTGCTCTGCGGGCCCGCTTTCTTCAGCTGTACCTGCAGGCCCAGGATGCGCTCGGCGTCGAACATGATGGCCTTCGGCAGCTGGGGGAGGTTCGCGGCGTCGCGGATGGTGGCGTCGACGGCCTGCTCGGCGGCGACGTAGGGGGCCGCGCCCGCGGCTTCGTTCTCGGCGGCGCGTTGTTCGATGAGGGCGCCGAAGAGCAACGAGTACTGGAGGGCGGGCATGGGCTTGAGGCCGGCTTTTTTCCAGACGTCGAATTGGTGGAAGGCTTTCCGGACCCACGGGGTGCCTTTGGCGTCGCCTTGCGGGGTCTCGAGCCAGCGGGAGAGGGTGGGATAAATCACTTGGAAGAGGCCCTTGCGCCAGGAGCGGTCGAAGACGGAGAGGGAGGCGCCGCAGTTCATGACCTTGAGCATTTCTTCGTGCATGCGCTCGCGGGAGGCGTTGCGGAGTTCGCCCGCCAGCTGGATGATGGCTTCGCGCGCGGCGGGCTCGATCTCGAAGTCGAGCTGGGAGGCGATGCGGATGGCCCGGAGCATGCGGACGGGGTCTTCGTGGTAGCGGACGGTGGGGTCGCCGATGACGCGCAGGACGCGGGCGTGGAGGTCGTCGAGGCCGCCGACGTAGTCGATGATGGTGCCGTCGGAGGGGTCGTAGAAGAGGCCGTTGACGGTGAAGTCGCGGCGGCGGGCGTCTTCGGACGGTGTGCCGTAGACGTTGTCGCGGACGATGACGCCGCCGCGGGTGGCGAAGGTCGGGTCGGGGATGTCGTCGCGGCGGCGGGTGGGGACGGGGACGTTTTCGGCGTCCGGCGGCGGGGTGTCGAGGAGGGCCCGGAAGGTCGCGGTCTCGATGATGACGTCGCCGAAGATGCAGTGCGCCAGGCGGAAGCGCCGCCCGATGATGCGGGTGTTGCGCACGACGCGCTTGATCTGCTCGGGACGGGCGTCGGTGACGACGTCGAAGTCCTTGGGCTGGCGGCCGAGGAGGAGGTCGCGCACGCCGCCGCCGCAGAGGTAGGCTTTGTAGCCGGCGTTGTGCAGGCGGTCCATGACTTTGAGGGCTTCGCGGCAGATCTGGTCCCGGCGGAGGGGGTGCTCGTCTTCGCGGAGGATGCGGGGGACGGGGTCGGGGGAGGGCTCCGGGACAACCGGGACTTCCGGGGACTCCGGGACAGGCGGGACGGTGGGGGATTCAGGGGCGGGGATGGGGTCGGTCATGGCTCGGGCTCACGCGTTTTGGCCGCAGCATTTCTTGTATTTTTTGCCGCTGCCGCAAGGGCAGGGGTCGTTGCGGCCGACTTTGGGGAGGTCGCGCTTGACGGGTTCGGGCTTCTTGGCGGCGGCGAGGGCGGCGTTCATGGCGGCTTCGGCGCCGCGGGAGGCGGGCGGCGGGGCGGGGCGGGCGCCGGGGGCACCGCCGGGGGCGGCTCCGGGGGCGGCGGCGTGGCCGCCGACGCGCGGGGCGCCGGTGTCGTGGGTGGCGGTGCCGGCGCGGGCCATGCGCTGGAGGCCGTCGAGGAAGGATTGGTAGGCGGCCGGCGCGGTGGTGGCGCGGAAGATGCGGGTGGCGATCTCGGCCTTGATGCGGTCCATGAGGTCGGCGAAGAGGGTGTAGGCTTCGTTCTTGTACTCGACGAGCGGGTCGCGCTGGCCGTAGGCGCGCAGGCCGACGCCCTGCCGCAGGGTGTCCATGTTGCGCAGGTATTCCTGCCACTGCTGGTCGACGGCGCTGAGCATGATGTAGCGCTCCATGTCGTTGAGGCGGGCGGGGTCTTCGAGGGAGCATTTGTCGGCGTAGGCCTTGCCGACGAGGCCGAAGACGGTCTTGGCGGTGGCTTCGGCGTCGATGCCGCCGCGGCGGCCTTCCTTGCGCGCGACCATTTCCTTGCGGAAGCCGACGGGGAAGTTGCTGTTGACCCATACGGCGAAGGCGCCGATGCTGGCGTCTTCGTCCTCGATTTCCTCGGCGCGCGCGGCGATGACGTCGTAGACGACGTCGAGGAGCTGCTCGCGGACCTCGGGGAGGGCGACGATCTGGCTGCGGAAGCCGTAGATCACTTCGCGCTGCTTGTTCATGACGTCGTCGTATTCGAGGGTGCGCTTGCGGATGGCGAAGTTCTGCTGCTCGACGCGCCGCTGCGCGGTCTCGATGGAGCGGTTCAGGAAGCGGTGTTCCAGCACTTCGCCGTCCTGGAGGCCGAGTTTTTCCATGATGCCCGAGATGCGGTCGCTGCCGAAGAGGCGCATGAGGTCGTCCTCCAGCGACACGAAGAAGCACGACATCCCGGGGTCGCCCTGGCGCGCGCAGCGCCCGCGCAGCTGGCGGTCGATGCGGCGGGATTCGTGGCGCTCGCTGCCGATGACGTACAATCCGCACGGCCGCTCGCGCAGCAGCTGGGCGAGGGTCTTGCCGCCGCCGCCTTCGGGTTTGTCGGTGAGCTTGGTGGGGGCGTCGAGGATGGCGCGGTCGACCCACACGACGCCCTCGCCGAGCTTGATGTCGGTGCCGCGGCCGGCCATGTTGGTGGCGATGGTGACGGCGCCCGGCTCGCCGGCGCGGGCGACGATCTCGGCCTCGCGGGCGTGGTTCTTGGCGTTGAGGACGTTGTGGGGGATGTTGACGCGGCGGAGCATGCGGCTGAGGACTTCCGACATGTCCACGGAGATGGTGCCGACGAGGACGGGCTGCCTGCGCTGGTAGCAGTCGGCGATTTCCTCGATGATGGCGTTGAACTTCTCGCGCTGGGTCTTGTAGATGCGGTCGTTGGCGTCCACGCGGCGCACGGGGCGGTTGGTGGGGATGACCATGACGTCCATCTTGTAGATTTCCATGAACTCGTCGGCCTCGGTCTCGGCGGTGCCGGTCATGCCGGCGAGCTTCTTGTAGAGGCGGAAGTAGTTCTGGATGGTGATGGTGGCGAGGGTCTGGGTTTCGCGCTCGATGCGGACCTTTTCCTTGGCTTCGACGGCCTGGTGGAGGCCGTCGCTCCAGCGGCGGCCGGGCATGAGGCGGCCGGTGAACTCGTCGACGATGATGACCTGCCCGTCCTGCACCACGTACTGCACGTCGCGCTCGTAGACGCTGTAGGCGCGGATCAGCTGGTCCACCGCGTGGATGCGCTCGGACTTGTCCGCGAACTGGTTCTGCAGCTCCTGGCGGCGCGCGAACTTCTCCTGGTCGGAGAGGGAGGTGTCGCCGTCGAGCTCGGCGAGCTGGCTGACGAGGTCCGGGACCACGTAGTAATCCGGGTCCTGCGGGTTCATCGCGTTGCAGCCCTTGTCGGTGAGGCTCGCGTCGTTGCCCTTCTCGTCGATGACGAAAAACAGCTCCTCGCGGAGCGAGCGGGCCAGCTCCTTGTTCATGTCCACGAGCATCATGTTCTGGACCTTTTCGAGCATGCGGCGGGGCTTCGCGTCCTCCATGAGGTGGAGGAACTGCTTGTTCTTGGGCATGCCCTGGCTGACCTGGTAGAGGCGCTGCATCGCGGTGTCCTCGTCGTCCTCCTCGATGGCCTTCTTGGCCTCGGCCATGAGGCGCGTGCAGAGGTCGCGCTGGCGGCCGACGAGGCGCTCGACGACGGGCTGGACGAGGCGGTACTGCTCCGTCGAGTACGGCGCGGGGCCGGAGATGATCAGCGGCGTGCGGGCCTCGTCGATGAGGATGGAGTCCACCTCGTCGACGATGGCGTAGTTCCAGCCGCGCTGGACCATGTCCTCGGGGCGGTAGGCCATGCCCTGGTCGCGGAGGTAGTCGAAGCCGAACTCGCTGTTGGTGCCGTAGGTGATGTCGCAGGCGTACTGCTCGCGGCGCTCGGCGGGGCGCATCGCGTTCTGGATGCAGCCGACCGAGAGGCCGAGCCACTTGTAGACCGTGCCCATCCAGGTCGCGTCGCGGAGGGCGAGGTAGTCGTTGACGGTGACGACGTGGACGCCCTTGCCGGGCAGCGCGTTGAGGTATACCGGCAAAGTGGCGACCAACGTCTTCCCTTCGCCCGTGGCCATTTCCGCAATTTTGCCCTGATGGAGCGCGATGCCGCCAATCAGCTGCGTGTCGAACGGCACCATGTTCCACGTCTGCGGGTGGCCGCAGACCTCCACGACCGTCCCGCACAGCCGGCGGCATGCGTTCTTGACGACGGCGAACGCCTCGCAGAGCAGGTCATCCAGGGACTCGCCCTTCGCGATGCGTTCCCGGAACTCGCCGGTCTTGGCCTTGACCTCGTCGTCGGAGAGCTTCTGGAGCCCTTCTTCCAGTTCGTTGATGCGCGCCACGAGAGGGCGCAACTTCTTCAGGTCGCGCTCGTTCTTGGTGCCCAATATCGCTTTCAGCAGCCATTTCATGAAATCGTTCTTTCGTCTGCGGGGTCCCGCAGGACCCCATTGGTTCAAAAGGAATGAACAATCCTACCCCCCATCCCCCTTCCATGACAATCCATAAATTTCGGCGGGCAGCGGTGCGGGGCGGTCCGGGCGCGTCACCGCCGCGGACAAGCCCCGGATGCGGGCAGCGACGGGGAGGGGAAACGCCGGCGGGACCGATTCCCTCTGCTGCCGCTCCGTACCTCGTGCCGCCCCGCTCCCGCTGGTGGGCACGCTCTCCGAGCGAGCCGCTCCGTCCGGGGGTGGACCATCTCCCCGCCCCGGGTTCGCCCCCGGTCCCACCCATTCGCGATATCAAGGAAAACATCCGGATTCCGCCCGCATTCTCCCCCATTCCCCGCCCATGAACGATCTCCCTGGTTGCAGGACCGCGGAGGCGCGGCCTTTGTTCCCGGAAGGGGCAATGGGGCGGCGGGGGCGCCGGTTGTGCCGCCCCGATTCCCCAAGCCGCCCCGGAAGCCATCCGCGACTGCCGTCCTGTCCGACGTGGCGTTCCGGTCCTGGCCCCGCGGGGCATCCCCCGTTCTCCGTCGCCGCGGCGTGCGGCGGAAAATACGGGTTGCGCGGCATGGGGCGAAGGGGTATGATGCGCGGCAGTCTGAGGGCCCGGTGCGCGGTTGCTCCGGCCCTGGCAAGGAGTAGACATGAGATTCGAAAAACTGATGGTATCCGTGGCGGCCCTGGGGCTGCTCGCGTCCGTGGCGTCGGCCGAACCCGTCCGCACGCTCTTCACGATGGAAAACCGCCTGCCCGAGCAGCTGGGCGTCGAACTCTCCGTCCAGGGCATCTTCGCCGGATTCGACGCGGAATACTCGACCGACGACGCCGTCATCTACCAGGTCGGCCCCGCCGCCCGCTTCGGCATCACCGACCGCCTGGCCCTGACCGCGTGGGTGCCCTTCGCCGGCTGGGACTTCAGCCACGAAAAGGACAAGTCCGGCATCGGCGACGTCCACACCGGCCTGCAGTTCCTGTTCTTCGAGGACATCTTCGACTACGCGTGGATCATCCCCTACGTCGACGTCCGCTGGGCGACCGGCGACGAAGACGACCGCCTCGGCACCGGCACCACGGGCGCCACCTTCGGCATCTCCGCCGGCACCACCACCTACGACTGCCTCCACTGGGGCGCCGACATCAGCTACGGCATCAACGACGCCATCAACTTCACCGACGACGATGTCGCGATGGGCGCGGTCTCCCTGATCTGGGACCTCAACGAGATGCCGCGCGTCTACGGCGGCGTCCTCTCCAGCCTCTTCGCCGAAGTCCAGCTGCGCGACGACGCGCCGAAAAAGGACAGCGACTGCTGGGTCCGCTGCCACGCCGGCCTCGCGTTCCGCGCGAACGACCTGTTCACGATCAGCGGCTTCTTCGGCACGACCACCGACGACGCCATGGACTACTACGGCGGCGGCAAGGCGAGCTTCTCCTTCTGACCGCCCGCCCCGGAACCCTCGCCCCCTGCCCGCGCTCGGCGCTCGGCCGGCTCCCTCTCCCCCCCCTCCCGGGACCGGCCATCACAAGCATCCCCACCGACGCGGCCGGGGGGCCTTTTTTGCCCGCGGCGCGCCCCCCGCGGTTTTCCAATGATTGGAAAAAATTCCCGGCCGTTTTCCAACCATTGGAAAAAATTTTCCCGTTTTTTCCAACGATTGGAAAATATTTTTCCAATGGTTGGAAAATCGGGCCCGTTTTTTCCAATGATTGGAAAAAAAGTTTCCAATGGTTGGAAAACGTTTCCAGCCGTGGTAGGGCGAGCACTCCGTGCGAGCCGCCCTCCTCCCCGGCCCCATGCGGCTCGCTCGGAGAGCTCGCCCCACCTGACCTGTTCCAATTGATGCCTAAGGATTCCGACATGAACGAAACCATCCATTCCGATCCGCTCGCCGGGCGCATTCCCGGCGGTTGGGACGAGGCGCGCAAGGCGCGCGCCAAGACCGCGTTCTACAAGGCGCTCGCACTCGACGCCCACCGCTTCTGGGGCGGCAAGATCCAGACCATGCCCCGCGCGCCGCTGCCGTCGAGCGCGTGGTACAACGCGTGGTACACGCCGGGCGTCTCCGCCGTATCCACCGCCATCCGCGACGACAACGACCTGTCGTTCGAACTCACCTGCCGCGGGAACACCGTCGCCGTCGTCAGCGACTCCACCCGCGTGCTCGGCGACGGCGACGTCACGCCGCCCGGCGGCATGGGCGTCATGGAGGGCAAGGCGTACCTCATGAAGGTGCTCGGCGGCGTGGACGCCGTCCCCGTATGCATCGACAGCCGCGGGCCCGGCGGGAAGCCGGATCCCGACGTGCTCATCGACCTCGTGCGTCGCCTCGCGCCCAGCTACGGCGCGGTCAACCTCGAGGACATCTCCCAGCCGAACTGCTTCAAGGTCCTCGACGAGCTGCGCGAGAGCTGCTCCATCCCCGTCTGGCACGACGACGCGCAGGGCACCGGGTGCGTCACCGTCGCGGGGATGATCAACGCGATGAAGGTCGCCGGCAAGGAGCTGTCCCAAGCGCGCATCGTCCTCAACGGCGCCGGCGCGGCGAACACCACCATCGCGCGGCTCCTCATCGCGGCGGGCGCGGACCCGTCGCGGATGGCGCTCTTCGACTCGCGCGGCGGGCTCCACGCCGGGCGCACGGACCTCGAAGCCGACCCGCGCTTTTACCGCAAATGGGAGCTCTGCCGCACCACCAACCCGGACCGCATCGCGACGCTCGACGCCGCGCTCGCCGGCGCCGACGCGCTGGTATCGCTCGCCAAGCCCGGCCCCGACGCCATCCCCGGCGAGTGGATCGCCCGCATGGCGCCGCGCGCCATCGTCTTCGCGTGCGCGAATCCGGTGCCGGAGATTTATCCCTACGCGGCGCACGCCGCGGGCGCGCTCGTCGTCGCGACCGGCCGCGGCGACTTCCCGAACCAAGTCAACAACTCGGTCGGCTTCCCCGGCATCCTGAAAGGCGTCCTCCTCGTGCGCGCCCGGAAAATCTCCGACGCGATGGCCATCGCCGCCGCCCGCACCATCGCCGCCCACGCCGAGCGCACCGGCCTCGCGCCCGACCGCATCATGCCGACGATGGACGAAGAAACCGTCTTCGCCGAAACCGCCGAAGCCGTCGCCCAACAAGCCATCGTCGAAGGCCTCGCCCGCCGTCCGCTGCCGCCCGGCGCCGTCGCCGAACGCGCCGCCCGCGACATCGCCGCCGCCCGCGCCTCGCTCGCCACCCTTTGCGACGCGGGCCTCATCGAGCCCCCGCCGCCCGAGCTGGTGGAGCGCGCCTGGGCGAAGGCCGTCGCGGCCTCGGAAGGGTGAAGGATGCCGTTGCATGGCCATGGTAGGGCGAGCACTCCGTGCGAGCCGCAAGGTAAAGGAGCGGCTCGCTCGGAGAGCTCGCCCCACCCCGTGGAAAAGGAAAGGAACTGACATGGAAACGCTCACAATCGACGGGCGCGCTTTCCGCGCCGACGAAATCCCCGTTATGGGGACCACCAAGCTGCTGCTCATCCAGGGCTCGCGCGGGATGCTGGGCTGCGGCTACGTCAGCCTCGGCGCCGCGGAAAAATTCGGGCACGCGCTGGCCATCGTCAAGGGCGTCGCGTCGTACGCCGACATGCTCGCCGCCAAGGTGTGCGAGGTTTCGCCCGCCGCCGCCGCGCTCGGCGTGAAGGCCGGGATGACGGGACGCGAGGCGCTGCTCCTCATGGCCTGACGCGATGGAACGCCTCGCCTATCTGGTCCGCCGGCTGCTGCTGATGGTGCCGACCTTCCTCGGAATCACCATCGCGTGCTTTGCGCTGTGCCAGATGGTGCCGGGCGGTCCGGTCGAGCAGGCAATCGCGCAGATGCGGGGGCTGGGTGCGGGAGAGGGCGGCAGCCGCGGACCGCGGTCGGGGGCCGCCGTCTCGCCCGAGCAGCGGAAGGCGCTGGAGGCGCACTTCGGGTTCGACAAGCCGCTGCCGGTGCGGTACTGGAACTGGCTCGTGCGCGACCGGATGGGGCTCGCGGCGCGGTCCTGGAAATACCCCAACAAGACGGTGTGGGAGCTGGTCCGCAGCCGCTTCCGCGTGTCGCTCGTGTTCGGGCTGAGCGGGTTCTTCCTGACATACCTCGTCTGCATCCCGCTCGGCATCGCCAAGGCCCTGCGGCACGGGAGCGCGTTCGACGCGGCGAGCAGCTTGGTCGTGTTCGTGGGGTATGCGATCCCCGCGTTCGCGTTCGGGATGCTGCTCAAGATGCTTTTCGCGGGCGGCGGCGAAGGATTCTGGGACATCCTGCCGGCGGCGGGGGTCGTGTCCGTGGACCACGCGATGATGTCGCCGTGGGGGCAGTTCAAGGACAGCGCCGCGCATTTCGTGCTGCCGGTGTGCTGCTACGTCATCGGCAATTTCGCGGTGCTGACGCTGCTGACCAAGAACTCGCTGCTGGAGCAGATCGGCCAGGACTACGTCCGCACCGTCCTCGCCAAGGGCGGCAGCCTCCGCCGCGCCATCTGGGGCCACGCGCTGCGCAACGCGCTGATTCCGGTCGCGACGGGGTTCGGCGGCGTGCTGGGCGTGCTGTTCGCCGGATCGGTGCTGATCGAGAATGTGTTCGAGATTCCCGGCATGGGGCGGCTCAGCCTCGACGCCATCGTCAGCCGCGACTACATGGTCTTCATGGGGATTCTGGCCGTGACGTCGGTGCTGGGGTTGCTGGGGCGGTTGCTGTCGGATTTGTGCTACCTCCTCATCGACCCGCGGATCCGGTTCGACTGATGGGGGGGCAGGGGGGCTTCCCGACTGCATTCGATTGCTCTCGACTGCTCTCGACTGCAATCGACCGGGGGGGGGATGGGTGGCATTTTTCATGGCGATGGAGATGGTGTGAAATGGCGGGAAAATGGCGGATTTTTCCTGTTTCCAAATATTTGTTGGAGCCGGGGAAAAAAGGGGGGGGATGGGACTGGGAAAATCAGGGGGAGGGGGTGGCGGCGAGGGAGGAGAGGGCGAGGGGGAGGAGGGGGGCGGGATCGGCGGCGGGGGCGAGCCAGCGGGGAATGGCGTCGGCGGGGAGGATGAGGGGCATGCGGGGGTGGAGGTCGGAGAGGGGGGCGGGGGCGGGACGGGTCAGGACGGCGAAGACGGGGAGGCCGGCCTCCATGCGGTAGAGGGCGCAGAGCCAGAGGACGGGGGCGTCGGGGTGACGGATGGCGTATTTGGTTCCGGGGACGGTGCGACCGGAGGGGCCGGGGCGGTGCTCCCATTCGTAGTAGCAGGTGGCGGGGATGGCGCAGCGGCGGCGGAGCCAGGAGTCGCGGAAGGCGGGTTTGACGGCGGCGGTCTCGCTGCGGGCGTTGACGAGAAGGGGGCCGTCGGGAAGGCGGAATCCCCATTGCATGGGGAAGGGACGCGGGGCGCCGTCACGGCCCGGCGCGAGGACGGGCACGACGTCGGTGGGACGGACGTCGCCGGCGAGGAGAAGGGGACGCCCCGCGGAGGCGAAGCGGGCGGCGAGGGGGGAGGCCTGGGCGGCGGGGGCGAGATCGCGGACGGCTTCGTTGCCGGGGGCGATGTGGAAGCGGGTGCACATCGTCTCAGCCGAAGGTCTGCCAGTCGCGGAGGAGGGAGGGGGTGGTTTTCGGGGATGGGGATTGGAGGATGGCGTCGATTTCGTCGAAGAGGCGGAAGACGGGATCGAGGGCGAGGGTACGGAGGGGGCCGGGGGTGCGGCGGCGGGCGAGCCAGCGGGCGAGGTCGCGGAGGCTGCGGCGGGGGCGGGCGGCGGCGCGGATTTCGGAGGCGGCGGAAAGCCAGCAGGCGCGGGCCTGCTCCCAAGGACAGGGAGGAGCGGCGACGGGGCGGAATTTCCAGTCGAGGGCGCGGGCGTAGAGGGAATCGGAAAGGGCTTCGCGGCGGTCGCCGGCGCGCCAGCGGTAGTCGTGGCGGGCGATGAGGCGGGCGTCGCCGGCGCCGAGGACGGCTTTCGTGATGTTGCGGGCGGTGAAGTCGGGGCCGCGGCCGGCTTCGCGCGCGAAGAGGAGCCCCATGCCGCGGTTGGCGAGCAGGCGTACGGCTTCGGTCCAGGGGAGTTCGCCGGCGTCGCGCAGGGGGATGCCGGCGAAGAGGTCGGCGCCGGGCGCACCCCAGACGCCGACGTGGCCGCGGAGGAGTTCCTGGACCATCAGGCGCTCGGCGTCGTGGCGCAGGCGGAAGGGGGTCTTGGCGGTGAAGTCGACGTCGATGCCGAGGCGGGCGGTCCAGTCGGCGGCGAGGGGGGTCAGGGCGCGTGCGAGGCGGGCGGCGTCGCGGTCGGTGGCGCCCTCGGCGGCGATGGCGAAGAAGTCGAGGTCGTTGGAAAGGGTGCCGTCGGGCTTGACGCCGCCTTCGCCGCGGCCGTAGCCGCCGCCGAGGACGACGCCGGCGAGCCCGGGTACGGCCAGGCGGTCGAGATCGGTACGGATTCCGGCGATGGCGCCGTCGACGATGCGGTCGGCGTCGGGTGCCTGCCAGGCGTGCGGCGGCATCAGAGCTGGGCGGCGAGTTCGCGGATGCGGGCGACGAGTTCGCCGGCCTTGGCGGAGTCGCCGAGCTTGGAGGCGCCGCGCAGGGCGATGGCGGCGTCGGCGGTCTCGGTGTCGCCGGCGACGAGGGCGTTGCCCTTGATGGCATGGGCGGTTTCGTCGAGGCGCTGCCAGTCGGCGGCGGCCAGCCGGTCGGCGGCTTCCTGGGCCTTGGCGTGGAGGGACGTGACGTATTCGGCGTAGATTTCGGCGACGATGTCTTCGTCGCCGCCGAATTGCTCGGAGAGGAAGGCTTTGCAGCAGGGTTTCATCGGATGGCTCCTATCGGTGGTGGGCGGTTGGTGGAATCAGGGATTGGACGGGGGGTCGATTTCGGGGGGCTCGGGGGCGGGGGGGACGGGGGCGGGGACGGGGGCGTTGGGGTCGGTGTCGTCGGGGTCGAAGGGGATGTGGTAGATGGTTTCGTTGAGCACGCCGTAGCGGTTGCGCTCGACGCCGGTGCACAGCTCCCGGACCATCAGGCGCCCGCGCCCGCGCCCGCTCCAGACCTGGTTGGCCAGGTCGAAGGCGACGTCGGTGCTGCCGGCGGCGACGAGGAGGCTCGGGTCGGGCGTCCCGCAGTCCCATACGGTCAGTTCGGCCTCGCGGTGCCCGTTGCGTTCGCGTTCGCGCAGGCGGACGCAGACGGCTTCGCGCAGGCGCTGGGGGTAGTCGAAGCCGTGGTCGTGCAGGTTCATCAGCTTTTCCTCGAAGACGAGCTGGACGCGGGTCGAGAGGATCGCGTCCCATCCGCGACCGGTGCACCAGGCCTCGATCTCGCGGGCGGTGCGGTCGATGTCCTCGGAGTTGACGGCGACGGCGGCGTCGAACACGCCTTCGCGGTGGAGGCGGGCGCCGAAGAGGACTTCGGTGACGTCGTCGCCGAAGTGGGCGTAGCCGAGGTCTTCGCAGGCGGCCATGAACTTGTAGGGGGCGGCGACGATGGAGCTGTCGAGGCGGGCGTCCAGGATGAGGTCGTCGCGGATGCGCTCGCGGTCTTCGTCGGGGAGCGGTTCGAGGCCTTCGGGATCGCGCGCGATGTCGAGCACGCCGTCGGTGTGGGCCACGCAGACGGCCGTGGGCGTGAGCGGGGTGGTGACGACTTCCTCGGGGCTGTAGACCGTGTCCGGCATCAGCCCGATCGGAAGGCCGCCCAGGTGCGACGGGTTGACGTCGACCGCCCCCCCGCGGGCGGGGTCGAGCACCACCAGGTCGGGCGCGCCGCAGCTCATCCATTCGACCGTGCTTTCGAGCGGGCGGTGGATGCAGATGAGGGCCGTCATGTAGGAGACATCGGCGAGGTTCTCGCGGAAGAACCGCTGGAGGAGGTTCGCGACGTCCGCCGGCCCCATGCGCGGGGCGCCGTCGTCGTGGCCGAGCTGGCGGAGCTGGGACTGGACCGCGGTCATGGCCAGCGCGGCGCTCACGCCGTGGCCCTGGACGTCGCCCAGCACGAACAGCCAGCAGCCGTGGCCGAAGGGGACTGCTTCGTAGAGGTCGCCGGAGACTTCCTCCTGAGGCTTCCACCAGGTCGTGTAGAAGCCGTGTTCCAGCATCAGCGCGCGGACCGGCAGCATGCTGCGCTGCACCTGCGCCGCCAGCGCGAGCGCCTGCTTCGCCTCCGCCGCCTGGCGCTCGATGAAGCGTTCGACCCGGCGCGACCCCACGATGCTTTCCACGCGCTTGAGCAGGACTTCCGCGCGGACGGACTTGGGCAGGTAGTGGCTGTTGGCGTCTTCCAGGATGCGCTTGAGGAAGCCGCCGCCCTCCTCCGGGTCGAGCGCGGTCATGAAGAACATGGGGATCGTCGCGTCGAGGCCGCGGACGATGTCGCGGAAGACGAACCCGTCCATGCCTTCCATCACGATGTCGGTGATGATGGCGCGGAACTGGCGGAAGTCGTCGCGCTTGAGCAGGGCCATGGCTTCCGGGACGGAGGCGACGGCGACGGCTTCGTAACCGAGGCGGCGGAGCTTGGCGGCGATGGTGAGCCGGATGAGGCGCTCGTCGTCGAGGACCAGGATTTTGGTTTTGCCTTTGTCTTCCGCCATGTTGCCGTTTCCTTTTCCGTAGCCGTTTCTTTCTACACCGCCGCGCGGCCGCGTTCAACCCCAAAGCGGGGAGGGGAGGCTGACGGGACCACCGGGACGGACGGGACAACCGGGACGAGGGCGCTCCAGTCCCGGTGGTCCCGGTGGTCCCGGATGTCCCGTCAGCCCCAGCCGT
The DNA here is from genome assembly GCA_017527155.1 of Kiritimatiellia bacterium. Classification (GTDB taxonomy): domain Bacteria; phylum Verrucomicrobiota; class Kiritimatiellia; order CAIQIC01; family Lenti-01; genus CACXEY01. The sequence goes on along the minus strand of JAFXQI010000026.1, from coordinate 46,254 downwards.
TGCGGCGGCGGATGCTTTCGACGGAGCGGTCCACCGCTTGCTTGATCTTGCGGGCAAGGGCGGAGAGGGCTGCGGGGGTGGCGGCGGTGGAGAGGCGGGAGTGGAGGGCTTTGTCCCAGTCGGCGGAGCGGGTGGCGGTGCGGGCGGCGTGCATGCGCTCGCGGACGCCGCCGTGGAGGCGGAAGTCTTCTTCCTGGGAGGCGAGCATCTTGTCGAGGATGTAGCGGGTCTGGTGGCAGAGGGTCAGCATGAGGTTCGCGGCGGTTTCGGCGGGGCGGGTCTCGAAGATGGGGAGCCAGTCTTCCCAATCGGCGTGCTTCCGGGCGAAGTCGCGGGCGGCCAGGCGGCGGGGATCGTCGGCGGGCCACTCGGCGGCGCCGTGGGCCTTGAGCCAGTCGAGGTAGTCTTCCATGAGTTCGTCGAGGGTGGCACGGGCGACGTTGGTGAGCTTGATCTCGGTTTCGCGGGAGGTGCCCGAGGCGGCGCTGCCTTTGGCGATGTTCTGTTTGCAGCTGCGGGCGGCCTGCGTCATCTGGTCGACGGTGCGGTCCCCGCGCACCGGCAGGAAGCGGCGGCAGAAGAGGACGGTGCCTTGGTAGATGGGAGGGGTCACTCGCCGATGAGGCGGGTGATGAGGATGCGGGTGTCGAGGAGGTTGTAGCGGGCGGTGACGACTTCGGCTTGGGCGCGGGAGAGGGCGACTTGGGCGTCGGTGCGTTCGAGGACGGAGGCTTTGCCGACATCGTAGCGGCTGGAGACGATGTCGAAGTTTTCCTGGGCGGCGGCGGCGGCGCTTTGGGCGACGTCGAGGGCGTCCTGGGCGCTTTGGGCGGAAAGGGTGGCGTTCAGGAGGGTGTTGTAGAGAGTCTGTTCGGCGGCGGCGAGTTTGCTGCGGGCGGCGCGGAGTTGGGAGACGGCGGTCTCGATCTGGCGGGTCTTGGCGCGGCCGGCGAAGAGGGTCTGGGCGGCGGCGGGGACGGCGGCGTAGTTCCACAAAAGCGGGGTGCTGTCGCCTTGGGCGTCGAAGGTGAGGGTGAGGGAGAGTTTGGGGTAGAGGTCGCAGATGGTCCAGTCGACGTAGTTTTTGGCGGCGTCGGCGGCGGCGCGCAGGGCGGCGAGGGATGGGGCGTTGGTCTGGGCGATGGCCCAGAGGTCGTCGAGGGTGCGGGTGTCGGGGGCGGTTTCGAGGGGCTGGAGGTCGATGTCGGGGTTTTCGGCGAGGCCGAGGGCGAGGGCGAGGCCGGCGCGGGCGGTCTGGACGCCGTGTGCGGCGACGATTTCGGCGAGGCGGGCGTTCTCGGAATCGACGCGGGCCTTGGAGACTTCGTAGCTGGTGACGGCGCCGACGTCGTAGCGGTGCTGGGTCTGTTCGAGGTGGTCTTTGTAGGCGGCGGCGTTGGCCTGGGCGACGGCGTGGAGTTCGGTCTTGCGCAGGAGTTCGAAGCAGGCGGCGCGGACGTTGTAGGCGGCGGTCTGTTCGGCGGCGCGCGCGGCCTGGTCGGCGGCGGCGAGGCGGGCGACGGCTTGCCGGGTGGCGGCCGGGGTGCGGCCGAAGTCGAAGAGGAGCCAGTTGAGGGTGAGTTTGCCGTCCCAGATGCCGTCGCCGTCCCAAGAGGTGTCGTGGGGGTCGATGTTGGCGGAAGCATAGGTATAAGCGATGCTTCCGTCGATGACAGGGATATAAGAGGCTTTGATGGAGCGGAGGGCGATCTGGGCCTGCACGACGTCTTCGCGGGCCTGGACGACGGCGGGGACGTTGGTGCGGGCCCACTGGGCGAGGGCTTCGACGGGGATGGGGGTTTGTTCGGCGAAGGGGGTCTCGGTCCAGCGGAGGGTGCGTTCGGTGTCGGTGGCCTGGGCGTCGCGGGCCATGCGGATGGTTCCGCAGCCGGTGGCGAGGATGGCGGTGATGCCGGCAATCAGCAGGAGGGCGAGGGTCTTGGCGGCGGCGCGGGCTTTGGCGCGGGCGGCTTCTTCGGCGCGGTGTTCGGCGGCGATCTCGACGGAGGTTTTCATGTGGATGAGGTGTTTGACGCCTTCGCGGAGGGTCTGGAAGAAGGCGTACAGGCCGGGGGTCAGGAGGATGCCGACGAAGGTGGCCATGAGCATCCCGGTGCAGGTGGTGACGCCGATGGCGATTCGGCTGTTGCAACCGGCGCCGGAGGCGAAGACGAGGGGAATGACGCCGAAGATGAAGCTCCAGGCGGTCATGAGGACGGCGCGGTAGCGCATGTTGAAGCCGTTGCGGGCGGCTTCGGGGATGGGCTGGCCGGCTTCGCGTTCCTGTTTGGAGAATTCGACCATGAGGATGGCGTTCTTGGCGGAGAGGCCGATGAGCATGACGAGGCCGAGCTGGGCGTAGATGGAGAGGGACCCGGCGCTGCCGAATCCGTGGGCGAGGCCCCAGCTGCCGCTGCACGCCCAGATGCCGAGCATGGCGCCGAAGGTGGCGGTGGCGACGGTGAGCATGACGGGGACGGGGATGGACCAGCTCTCGTACTGGGCGACGAGGAAGAGGAAGGCGAACAAAAGGGCGAGGGCCATGAGGGAGACGATCTGGCCCTGGTTCTGTTTTTCCTGGAAGGACATGTCGGTCCATTCGATGGAGCAGCCTTTGGGGAGGGGGATGGTTTCGATGGCGTCCATGAGGGTCTTGGTGGGGACGCCGGGGGCGCACTGGGCGGTGAGTTTGGCGGCGTTCATCTTGTTGTAGCGCTGGAGGACGCGGGAGCTCTTTTCGTGCCGCAGGGTGGCGATGGTGGAGAGGGGGACGCTGCCGCCGGAGGAGGTGGGGATCTGGAGGGCGAGGACGGATTCTTCGCTGGTGCGGGAGGATTGCTCGGACTGCATCTTGACGTAGAAGGCTTCGCCCATCATGTTGAAGTCGTTGATGTAGTAGCTGGCGAGCTGGGACTGGAGGGTGAAGAAGAGCTGGGAGATGTTGATGCCGAGGGAGATGGCTTTTTCGCGGTCGACGTCGAGGTAGAGTTTGGGGGTGTTGGCGACGAAGGAGTTGTTGGCGGAGGCGGCGAGCTTGCGGCCCTTGGAATCGGTGAGCTGCTGGATGTCGACGGCGAGTTTGTCGGCGGCCGCGGCGAGTTCGGAGGAGCTGAGGGAGCCGTCGCTCGCGAGGTAGAGGGAGAGGCCGCCGGTCATGCCCAGCCCCTGGATGGCGGGCGGGGTGAAGCAGATGACGCGCGCGTCGGTCTGCGCCGCCAGGGAGTCGGGGTCGGAGCCGATGGGGGTCATGCCCAGGCCCATGAGTTTGTTCTTGAGGGAGGCGGCGTCCTGGCCCTTGCCGGCGCGGTCGTCCCAGTGCTTGAGGCCGGCCATGAGCATGCCGGAGGATTCGCCGGCGCCGTTGATCATGCCGAAGCCGGCGATGGCCATGGTGCGGTCGACTTCGGGGACCATGGCGGTCTTGTCGCGGAAGGCGCGGACGGAGTCCATGGTGCGCTCGAGGGAGGCGCCTTCGGGCAGGCCGATGTCGCAGAAGACGATGCCCTTGTCTTCTTCGGGCAGGAAGGAGCCGGGGACGAGCTTGGACACGCCCCAGATGCCCGCGACGAAGAGCGCCAGGATCGCGACCGCGAACACGCTCCGCCGCACGAGGAACCCGACGAACAGGTTGCTGAACTTGCGCGAGCCGTCCACGAGGAGGTTGAAGGGGGCGAAGATCTTCGCGGGCTTCTCGCGCGGCGGCCGCAGCACGAGGGAGCAGAGGGCCGGCGAGAGGGTCATGGCCACGAAGGTCGAGATGCAGAGCGACACGCACATCGTCACGGCGAACTGCACGTAGATGGTACCGACCATGCCGCCGTAGAACGCGAGCGGGACGTAGCAGGCGACGGTGACGAGGGTCGTCGCGATGATGGCGCCGGTGATCTGCTCCATGCACTTGATGGCGGCGGCGCGGGCGGAGAGCTTTTCGCGCTGCATGAGGGACTGGCAGTTCTCGACGACGACGATCGCGTCGTCCACCAGCGACCCGATCACCAGCACCAGGCCGAAGAGCGTCAGCGTGTTCAGCGAGAACCCCAGCGCGTACACGAACGGGAACGCGCCCAGCAGCGAGACGGGGATCGCCACCGCCGGCACGATCGTCGCGCGCCAGTCCTGGAGGAAGAGGTATGTGATGAGGATCACCAGCAGCAGCGTCAGCACCAGCGTGAAGGCCGTCTCCTTGAGCGAGACCACCACCGACTCCGACGGGTCGTAGGTGATCTGGAAATCGACGCCCTCCGGCAGGCGCTCCCGCCAGCTTTCCAGCTCCGCCTTGACGCGGGCGATGGTGCCGACGGCGTTGGCGCCGGTGTCGCGGTAGGCCATCAGCGCCACCGCGTTGCGGCCGTTGTACTCGCCGATGAACGACGTCATCTGCGCCCCCAGCTCCGCGCGGCCGATGTCCCGGATGCGCAGCACGCTGCCGTCCGCGCCCGTGCGGACCACGATGTCCTCGAACTGCTCCGGCGTCTGCAGGCGGCCCATCGTGCTGATGCGGTACTGCACGTAGGGGTTCGCGCGCTCGCCGCCGACGCTGCCGGCCGTCGCCTGCAGGTTCTGCGAGGAGACCGCGGCGTTGACCTCGGCGACGGTGACCCCGAGGCCGTCCATGCGGACGGGGTCGAGCCAGATGCGCATCGCGTAGGTGTCGCCCATGGCGGTGACGGAGCCGACGCCGTCGACGCGGGAGAGCGCGTCGGCGATGTTCTTCGAGACGTAGTTGTTCAGCTCCATCGAGCTCATGTGCGAGCCGTCGGTCATGAACGCGTACACGCAGAGGATGTCGCTGGAGCGCTTGTTGACGTTGACGCCCTGGCGGGTGACCTCCTCGGGGAGGGAGGGCTCGGCGCGCTTGACGGCGTTCTGGACGTTGACCATCGCGATGTCGGTGTCGGTGCCGGGCTGGAAATCGACCTGGGCGAAGAAATTGCCGTTGTCCTCGGCGTTGGCGGAGTAGTAGAGCAGGCCGTCGACGCCGTTGATCTGCGACTCGATGGCGGTGCCGACCGTGTCGAGGACCGTCTGGGAAGTGGCGCCGGGGTAGTTGCACATCACGTAGATCTGGGGCGGCGCGATGTCGGGGTACTCCTCCACGGGCAGCTTCGTCACGCAGATGGCCCCCGCGAGCATGAGCACGATCGAACACACGAACGCGAGCCTCGGCCGGTCGATGAAGATTTTGCTGAACATGGATGACATCCTTTCCTTGGAGACACTACCCCCGCATTGCGCGGAGACCCCCCATCCTACCCATTTTCCCCCTCCCCCCGCAAGGGCGAATGTGCAAAGCACGAAGCCCGGTGAAAGGTTGAAAGGTTGAAAGGTTGAAAGGTTGAAAAGTTGAAAGGTTGAAAGGTGGAAAGGTTGAAAAGATGAAGGACGGCCCATTCCCTCAACCCTTCAACCCTTCAACCTTTCACCCCTTCAACCTTTCAACCCTTCGCGGATGTGCAGTCGGGGCGCGGGCGGGAGGCCCGCGGGGCGCCTGGAAAGCGGAAAACAAGCGAAAAGCCCAATGTTTTCCGTAATCTCACATCCAGCGCCCTACCTGGAAGCCGCCCCGCCGAAATCCCCGCGATGCATGCCCGGAAGCTTCCGCGCCACTTCCGGGGGTGCGGCATCTTGCCGCGCCATGGCGGATGGAGGGCGGAAGAATGTCCCACTCAAAGTCCGCCAAGTCCGACAAGGGAGCGGGAGGGATTCGGGAAGGAAAACCCACGCGGAGACGCGGAGGGCTTGGAGAGCGCTTTTGCACAAAAGGACAAAAGAAAACAAAGGAACGGCTGGAGTGCGGAAGTTCGGGCCTGGCCCCTTATTCCTGAGAGGACGTTTTTGGAAGTGCGAAGCTCCTCCCTGGAAAAGCTCCGTGTCTCCTTTCTCCGCACGCTCCGTGTTTTGCGCCACAGGCAGGGGAGAACGGGGAGCGGGCGGGCTTGTTCCATGGGCGGGCGGAGCTTATCTGATCCGCATTCGGGGCCGTTCCTTTTTCATTGCGCGCCTCTTTCCGAATCCGCATTGTTCAGGATGTGCCAGATGCCGGGGATGGAGCGGTCGGTGCGCATTTCGGCGAGGTGGAGGGCGTGGAGGTCGTCGGGCGAAAGGAAAGCGGGATGGGTGGTTTGGCGGTCGGGACGGTGGTTGAAGCCGCGCTCGCTGCCGTCGGCCAGCCGGATCACGGGGGCGCGGCCGCTCCACTCGATTTCGTAGCCGCGGTAATACGACTCCCAATTGTAGCCGCCCCAGCGCGAGAGCCATTGTCCGTCCGGCTGGCGGTGGAAGAGGCGGATGTCGTAGCCGTCGAACCAGTCGGTCCACGCCTGGGAGAGGATGTATTCGCCGCCGTCCGGAGCCGTCCCGCGCAGGACGATGCCGTTGTACCACGGCCCGGCAATCCAGAGGTAATAGCCGAAAAATGCGGTGGCCAGCACGCCGCCCGCCAGGGCCGCGCCGACCATCGCCCGTCCGCCGCGGCGTCCGGAGCCGATGCGCCGGCGTCCGGCCCAGTAGAGGCATCCGCACAAGGCGACGGGGATGCCGAGCAGGATCCAAAGCACCCAAACCAGGGCGAGTACCGACACCGCGTCGCGCCAGAACCAGTACGCAAGCCCGCAAAACGCCGCCGCCGCGCCGACCGCGAGCAATCCCCCCAAGAGCCACTTCCGTCCCGCCGTCATGGCGTCACCTTCCGCTTCATTTTTCCGCTTTTCATCTCCATGGTTCTCACTCCTTGTTCCCTTCTGGTTCGTAGAGGTGTGGTTGCAAGGGAACGTCTAGCAGAAGGCGCGGCGCGAGACAACGGGAAACGCGCGTCGCGGCGGCCGCCCCGACGGGTGAAAGGTTGAAAAGTCGAAAGGTTGAAAAGTCGAAGAATGGCCCTTCAACGTACTCCCTCAACCTTTCACCCTTTCAGTGCGGTGCGCCCGCTGCGCGGGCGGGACGTGGATGGGGTGAGCTTGGAAAATCCCGTTCCAATCCGCCCAAAGGAAAGGGCATTCGGGGCACCTTCTTTTTCTTGCGGGGCAAGGGGGGCGGGGATATAAGCGGAAGGCGGTGAAGAGCACTGGTGGCTCTACGGAATTTGCATGCAAAGGGCCGACGGCAAATCGGCGCTTGGGGAGTTGGCAGCCATGGGAAAAGAATTGTCGGAGATGTCGTTGGAAGAATTGTGGGAGCTGTTTCCGATCGTCCTTGTCGAGCCTGATGGCAAGTGGGCGGAGGACTACAGGGAGATGGAAATGCTGCTGAAGAAGCTGTTCGCAGGACGTCCCATCCGCAGGATCAGCCACATCGGGAGCACGGCGATCAAAGGGATATGGGCAAAGAACATTGTCGATGTGCTGGTCGAAGTGCCCGAAAGCGGCGGATTGGAGGACCTGGCCCGGATATTGGAACGGAACGGCTTTGCCGTCATGTCCGCCGGGGCGGCCAGGATCTCGCTCAACAAGGGATATACCCCAAACGGGTTTACGGACAAGGTGTACCATATCCACCTGCGGCATGCCGGGGACAACGGCGAGCTGTACTTCCGCGATTACCTGAACGAGCACCCCGACGCCGCGAAGGAATATGAATCGCTGAAGCTCCGCCTGTGGAAGCGGCATGAGCACGACCGGGATGCCTACACGGATGCAAAGGGCGGTTTCGTCGCCAAATGGACGGCCGAAGCGCGGAAGGAATATGGAGGGCGGTACTGAGGTGTTGCGGTTTTCCGGGCGGACGGGTCACACGCGGCGGACGGGAGGGCCGTAGGAGGGGAGGAGGGTGTCGTGGGTCAGGAAGGTGCAGTCTTCTTCGATGGCCTGGGCGAGGAGGATGCGGTCGAAGGGGTCCTCGTGGCGGTGCGGGAGCGACTCGACCGCCGCCGCGTGGCGCGACGCAACGGGCAGTTCGCGGAAGCCCGCCGCCAGGCATTCGCGCCGGAAGGCGTCCGCCGGTATCCCCAGCGAGCGGTGGGGCAGGCCGTTCTTGATGGCCACCTCCCAGACGGACGCGGCGCTGAAGTAGGCCTCGGCGCCGCTTTCCGCCAGGAGCTTGCGGGCGCGCGGAGGGAAGGCGGGGTCGTCCACGATGGCCCAGAGCAGCAGGTGCGTGTCCAGCAGGTACTTCACGCTTCACCGCCGCGGAAGAGCCGGAGGACTTCGGCGTTGCCGGCGTCGATGCCGCGCGCCAACCGGTATTTGCCCTTGGCCAGCCCGTAGCGGATGCCCGGGGAGGCCCCGGCGGTGGCCTGGCGGTAGAAGGCGTCCGCCACGATGTACACGGCCGGTTTCCCGCGGCGCATCACCGGCACGGCGCCGCTGCGCCCGTTGACCACGTCGTCGACGATGCGCGAAAAATGCGTCTTGGCTTCGAACAATCCGATTGCAGGTGCGGGTTCCGTCATGGGGGGCGTTCCTTTCTGCCATGAAGACTAGTTCATTTGACCTGTTCCGTCAACCCCGGGAAGGGGGCGGCTCCGGCACAGTGACAAGTGACAAGTGACAAGATGCGGTGCGCCCTGCGGGCGGACAAATTGCGGAAAGAAAGCGGGAGGTCGGAATCTACAAGAATGCCTCGAATGCCGCTGCGCGGACTCGGATGTCTGGGAGACGGGAGGGGCGGAAGGGGGGAGGGAGGAGTCAGGAGAGGGTGGAGCGTCCGGGGTGTGGATGGGAGTCGAACGGTTGACCGGAGCGAGCAACGGGACAACGGCCACGCCGGTTGCCGCCTGGGCGGCAACGATCAAGAGAATCTGGAGCAGGGCATGGAGAAAGCGCCGGCGCAGAAGCGAGCGGACAAACGCGCCCAAGGCGACAAGGGCGGCCAAAAGAAGCGGCAGGCAGACGAGGACAAGGAGCATGGTGGATCGTGGGTCGCCCGGATGAACGGCGCAAGCATTGGAGGCAACCCCTGCCAGGGCCCCGGCGACAACCCAGGCGGCGGCGGGCCCCCAAGCGGTGTCGAAGAGGATGTGGAAGAGTTTTTTCATGGGTTGGAAGTCCGGGCGGATGGGATTCCAGAGGGGAACGCCGGGGAAAACCACGTGCCGTCGAATGCCTTCGGTTGCAATCGGACGGGAAAACGCCGCCTTTGCCGCCCTGCCGTCACGGCGCGGCCCCTTCCGCCAGGGCGGGAATCACGAGGGAGGTGCCGGGTTTGGGGCGGTCCGGGTCGGGAACGGCGTCTTTGTTAGCCTCCCAAATGATGCGCCAGAGATTGCCGTCGCCGTAAAACAGGCGGGCGACGCCGGAAAGCGTCCCGCCGTCATGCCGGTTCGATTCGAGGACATAGCGGCGCGGGAACGGCTCGGCGTCGCGCAGCAGCTCGATGATGCCGTCTCCTTCGGCCTTCGGCACTTCGCGCTCCGTGCGGTCCCAGGGGCCCGTCCGCATATAGCGGACCACGGCGGCGGGGTCGGGCATCCAGACCGTGTCTTCCGCGCGCGCCGACGGCGCCGCCAGCAGGAGCAGGAGGGCGGCGAGTTTTCCAACGATTGGAAAAATTTTTCGCCGGTTTTCCAATGATTGGAAAAAATTTTCCGGTTTTTTCCAATGATTGGAAAATATTTTTCCAATGGTTGGAAAATTCGCGCCGGTTTTTCCAATGATTGGAAACTTTTTTTCCAATGGTTGGAAAATTTTTCCGCCCCTGGACGCGCCCTCCATCCCTTTTTGGCCACAAAGAACACAAAGGGCACAAAGTTCCCAACCCCCTTTGTGCTCTTTGTGTTCTTTGTGGCCGAAACCCCGCCCCCCCCTGGGAGGTGCGGCATCCTGCCGCGCCGCCGCGCAAGGGATGGGCAAGGGGTGTTGGAGGAGGGCGGTCATGGTGCGTCCCCTTGCGGCGCTTCTCCAGAGCGAGTTTTCCCAGCGCGGAGATTTTCCATTTCCGCCCGGTGGAAAGCATGGAGTTCTTCCGGCGTCATCTCCGCCGGGTGGACGGTCCGATGCCCCCGCAGCAACCACTCGCCGCCGCGCGTCGTGCGGATGGCCACCTCCCCCTCCGGTTCATGCAGCTGGATTTCGGTAACGCGCCTGAACGGTTTCCACCAGTGGCCGCCGCACAGGGACACCCATTTCCCGTCCGCTTCGCGGAAGAAGATGCGGATGTCGTAGCCGTCATACCAGTCTACCCAGGCTTGGGACAGGACGTATTCGCGTCCGTTCGGCAACGTCCCGTGCTTCACGATTCGCTCCCACCACGGCCCGGCACTTCCCCCGAAGGTAATCAGAATCGAACCGGCCGCGATGAATCCGGCCACCCCGACGGCCACGAGCGCCGTTCCCCAGCGACGGCCGCCGCGCCGCAACCGCGTCCCGCCCCACACCAACGCCGCCGACACCGCGAAAGGAACTGCCATCAACAAGGCCATCGTTCCCCACATGACGGCGAACGATGGTGCATCGCGCCACCATCCGTCCAGCAGCAACAACATGACGCCCATGGCCAGAAGCCATCCAATGGCAATCCCGAGCATGCGTTTCCATGGCGGAGATTTGTGCGGGCGGTCGGTGGAGAGGTTGTCAGACATGGCGTTGTCCTTTTGTTGCTGGGTTATTGATCAAAGCGAGTTTTCCAACGATTGGAAAAATTTTTCGGCGGTTTTCCAATGATTGGAAAATATTTTTCCAATGGTTGGAAAATTCGCGCCGGTTTTTCCAATGATTGGAAAGTTTTTTTCCAATCGTTGGAAAACTCCCCGCAGGCCACGGGCGGGCCGCCGGAGGCGCGCCGTCATGGCGTACCTCCCGCCGGCGGGGCGTTGCGGGCGTTCTCGCGCTTGAGGAAGGCGGCGATGCGCTCCTTCGGCGGAAGCTGCACTTCGTACTTCGCCACGAACAGGCCCGGGTCCACGAAGGTGCTGACGTATTCGGCCATCTCGGCCCCCGCTTCGGTGCACAGCAGGATGCCCACCGGAGGGTTGTCGTCCGGCTGCATCTCGTGCTTGCGGTAGTGCGCCATGTAGACGGACAGCTGCGCCGCGTCTTCGTAGCCGAACCGCTTGGCCTTGAGTTCGACGAGGACGTGGCACTTGAGGATGCGGTGGTAGAAGACGAGGTCGATCTTGTGGTAGCGGCCGTCGATCAGGATTTTCTTCTGCCGCGCCTCGAAGCAGAAGCCCAGGCCCATCTCGAGCATGAAGGCCTGCAGGTGGTCGATCACCGCCTGCTCGAGGTCGCTCTCCTCCCACACGTCCTTCGCCGCAAGGCCGAGGAACTCGAAGACGTGCGGCGAACGGAGGCTTTCGCGCGCCGTTTCGGTGTCGGCACGGGCGTCGGTCAGCCGCGCCAGCCGGGCGGGATCGCCGCTCCAGCCGCTGCGCTCGAAGTAGCGGCTGGCGATCTGGCGGCGCAGTTCGCGGACGCTCCACGTGCCGCGGATGGCCGACCACGCGTAGAAGGTGCGCTGGAGGGGGTCGGGGAGCGGAAGCAGCTGCAAGACGTGGGTGAACGAAAGACGTGAAAAAAGGACCGCGGGGTCCACTTCCGGAATGCCGTCCGCGTCTGCAATCAACGAACGGGGGCCGGATGGGATAATCGCCGATTCTCCTTTTCCCGTTCGGGCCGGAGGCAATTGGATAATCGCCGACTGTCCTTTTTCGAACCGACCGGCGAGAAAGGCGGAAATCGGGCCGGCAAGGCGTGGGTACATCAAGTAGAATTGCCTGAATTTTTTCAGGCTTGGGACGGAAAGTCCGCGGTCTTCCAGCCGCTCCGCCAACCGTTCGAGCAGGCGCTCCCCGTATTGCGCGCGGTCGCGGCCGTGTTGCTCGTATTCGACGATGTAGCAACCCGTGAGCCATGCGCGGGCGGTGACGCTGCGGTTGACGACGGCCATCGCCCCTTCCCGCAAGGCGTCGGAGGCCGCGGCGATGCGGCCGACCAAGCCGTCGAATCCGTCCAGGGGAGGGACGGGGGCGGGCGCGGGGTGCGGCTTGGCGGGCTTGCGGGGCATGTGGGGGCTTACAGCTCCACGGGCTCGACGGGGACGCCGGGCATGACCTTGTGGGTGCCGCGGACGATCACTTCTTCGCCGGCTTCGAGGCCGGAGAGGACGGTCTGGTAGGTGGCCGTCGCGGGGCCGGCTTCGATGTCGCGGCGGACGGGGAGGTTGTTCTCGCCCACCATCCAGACGAACGCCTGGTCGCCGTCGCGCTGCACCGCCGTGACGGGGAGCGAGACGTAGCGGCGGGGTTCGCGCGCCTGCACTTCGACCTTCACCGTCGCGCCGGGGACGAGCAGGCCGTCGGGGTTCGCGAAGCGCGCGTAGACGGGCATCGTGTCCGTGGAGGCGTTCACTTCGTTGCCGGCGAACTCGATCTCGCCGCCTTCCAGCAGCGTCCCGTCCGCCAGGCGCACGCCCACCGCGAAGAGCTCCTTGAGCCCCTTCTCGCCGCCGAACACCGCCAGGTAGTCGCGCGAGCCCGGCGCGAACGCCACCCGCACCGGGTCCTGGCGCACGATCGTCGCCAGCGCGCCCGACGCCGTCGAGACGTAGTTGCCCGCCGCCGCCGCGTTCAGCCCCACCTTGCCGTCCACCGGCGCCTTGATCGTGCAGTGCGCCAGGTTGTCCTCCGCCGTCACCAGCGCCGCTTCCGCCGCCGCGAGGGTGGCCTCGGCCTGCGCCTTGGCGGAGGTGGCCGCGTCGAGGTCGTCGGGGGAGGCGACCTTCTTGTCGAACAGCGCCTGGGCGCGGTCGAACGACTTGCGCGCGTAGTCCGCGCTCGCGGCGGCCTGCGCCACCTGCGCCTTGGCCGAGGCGACGGCGGCCTCGTACTTGACGGGGTCGATCTTGTACATCACCGCGCCCTTCTTGAGGAGCGCGCCTTCCTCGAAGTTCACCTTCTTGACCTCCCCCGCCACCTGCGCGACCACCGCCACCGTCTCCGGCGAGAGTACCCGCCCGCTGAACGTCCGCACCGGATTGTGGTCCACCGTCCCCGCCTTCGCCACCCCCACCAGGAACATCGACGGCTTCGGGCCCTGCGGCTGCTGGGCCGCCCCGTCGGCCGCCGCCGGGCCGTCCTGTGCCACCGCGGACGCGGCCCACACCAACGCCGCGGCCAGCGCGGCGGACATCGCAATTGCGCTCTTCTTCATCGTCATTTCGCTTCTCCCGTCGTGGATTGCCTGCCGGCGGCCCCGGTCTGCGCACGTCCGCGGACCGCCGGAACCGCCACCCGTCCGGACACCCCGGACGGTATTCTCCAACAGCCTATCCCCCCCCCTTTGCCCTGTCAAGCGCACCTGCGCGGACCTGAAATCCTTGCGAGCCCATGCCGTCATTCCCGTGCGGGGGCCGCGGGGAAGCAAGTGGTGGGCCCTGCAGGACTTGAACCTGCGACCAAGAGATTATGAGTCTCCCGCTCTGACCGACTGAGCTAAGGGCCCTTGCGTGTGCGGGGGTTATCGCAAAAACGGGGGCGGGCGTCAAACGGTCTCGTGCGGCTGCCCGACGTAGCGGCGCTCGATCTGCCGGGAGATGTCGGTCAGGATTTCGTAGGCGATCGTCTCGCAGTGGCGCGCGAGTTCGTCGGCCCATACCGCTTCGCCGCCCTGTTCGCCCAGCAGCACCACTTCGTCGCCGGCCTGCACGCCGCTGTCCGGGCCGAGATCGACGGTGAGCCAGTTCATGCTCACGCGGCCGGCGACCCGGCGGCGCTTGCCGCGGACCAGCACGTCGCCCGTGTTGCCGAGGAGGCGGAGGTAGCCGTCGGTGTAGCCGCAGGAGACGACCGCGATGTCGGTGGGGCGGTCGGTGACGTAGGCGCCGTAGTAGCCGACCGGGAAGCCGGCGGGCACGCTCTTGACCTGCATCACGCGCGACTTCCACTGCAGGATCGGCTCGGTCGCGAACCGGCCGTCGGGACGGGCGCTGCCGTAGCCGTAGAGGGAGATGCCGACGCGCACGGCGTCCTGGTCGCATTCCGGCATCAGGAGCGCCGCGCGGCTGCTGGACATGTGCCGGAAGAGACGGCGCCCGGCGGCCGCTTCGAGCACTTCCAGCGCGGCGTCGAACTTCGCGGCCTGCCCGGCGGCGGCCTCGGGGTGGCGGACGGGTTCGACGATGGCGAAGTGCATGCAGGCGCCTTCGATGTCGAGTCCGGGCTCGCGGAGGGCTTCGGCGGCGGCGGGGACGTCGGCGGGGCATACGAAGCCGAGCCGCCCCATCCCGGTATCGAGCTTGAGGTGGGCGCGGAGGCGGGCCCCGGCGGCGAGGGCGGCGGCGGAGAGCGCGCGGGCCTGGTCGAGGGAGACGACCACGGGCGTGATGCGGTCGCGCAGCAGGAGGGGGACGTCGTCGGGCGTCGCGACGCCGAGCACGACGATGCGTTCGGCGTCGGGGACTTCCCGGCGGACGGTTTCGGCCTCGGCGGGGTAGGCGACGGCGAAGTTCCGCACGCCGGCGTCGCGCAGGCCGCGGGCCATGCCGACCAGGCCGTGGCCGTAGGCGTCCGACTTGACGACGGCGATCATCGTCGTGCGGCCGAGGCCGCGCTGGATCGATTCCACGTTGCGGCGCAGGCGCCGGAGGTCCACTTCCACCCATGATCCGTTGCAGTAGTTCATGGGCCGGGAACTGTACGCCCTTTGCCGTCCCTTGGCCAGCCCGAACCGGCGCCCGCCCCGGCCGGACCCGTTTCGAGATTACGGAAAACCGCCCGGAAACCGCCCGTTTTCCCCCATCCTCCCCTCCATGAACGCACGCCCCCGATTCCGCCATTGGCGGGGAGCCCGGCTTGTGCTTTACTGCCGGGAAACCGACCTTGGAGGAACCCGCCATGACCGCATCCAGATTCCCGCTCCCCGCCGCCGCCGCCCTCGCGGCCGCGCTCCTCGTCCTGCCGTCCGCCGCGCGGGCGGGGGAGACCGTGCGCGCGCTCCTCGACGGCTACGCCTCGGTCCCGCAGCTCTCCTGCGAACTCCGCCGCGACGTGCGGGGGGCGGACGGCGAGACGGTGCGCTTCCTCTCGCGCATCTGGTTCCGCCGTCCCGACCGCCTGCACGCGGAGAACCTGTCGCCGATGAAGCGCCGCACCGTCTGCGACGGCACGACCCTCCGCCAGTACACCGAAGGGCTCCCGCGCGGCTTCGCCCGCCCCGTCGCGGAACTCGAAGGCGACGCGCTGGTGAACCTCCGCATGCTCCCCGGCTCCAACTCCAGCTGGCTCGAACCCTTCCGCGACCTCCCCGAGACGGAACTCCCGCCCGACGGCGCCGCCGCCCGCCGCATCGCCTGCACCCGGCCGGGCAAGGCCTATGCCGTCCTCTCCTTCGACGCCGGCGGCCGCTGGACCCGCCTCGAAATGTACGCCTCGGAAGCGATGGCCGACCGCCTGCTGCTCGCCGCGATGGAGGATTTCGCGGAAGTCGCGCCCGGCGTCTGGCTCGCCCGGCGGCAGCAGCTCGACCTTTCGATGGACGGCGCCGTGCGCTCGGAGACGGTCCGGCTCGACAATCTCTCCGCGACCGCCCCGATCCCCGACGCGATGTTCGACGCCGGGTCGTTCTTCCCCGGCGTGACCTTCACCGACTCCTTCGAGAAGATGTTCTGACGGCGCGCCGCCGCGGGGAGGGGGACACGGAAACGCCCGCGACGGGAAACCGTGGCGCGGGCGGGAAAAAGGTGGTGCACCCGAGAGGACTCGAACCTCCACGCCGGTGAGGGCATAAGAACCTGAATCTTACGTGTCTGCCAATTCCACCACGGGTGCATCCGTTCGACACGGGGGCGGACAATAGCAGGATGCCCGCCGCCCGTCAATGCCCTTTCCGAAAAAAAAGCGGATCGGGGCGGCGGGGGGACAAAACGGAACCGCCCCGGACGGGAAATCCGGGGCGGTCGGCATGGCCTGGCTGGGCGGCTCAGGCGCGGCCGATGCTGTGGTAGGTGAAGCCGGCGGCGCGGACGGTGGCCGGGTCGAAGGTGTTGCGGCCGTCCACGATGACCGGGCAGGCCATCACGCTCTTGAGCTTGGCGAGGTCGATGTTCTTGACCGCGTCCCATTCGGTGAGGATCAGCACGAGGTCGGCGTCCTTCGCGCACTCGTAGAGGTCGGGGACGGTCTCGAGGTCGGGGTGGATTTCCTTGAACTTGCCCTCGGCGATGGGGTCCCAGGCGCGGAGCTTGGCCTTCATGGCCTGCAGCTCGGGGACGAAGTAGAGGCTGGGCGCCTCGCGGACGTCGTCGGTCTCGGGCTTGAACGCCAGGCCGAAGATCGCGATGCGCTTGTCCTGGACGACCCAGAGCTCCTGCTTGATCTTCTTCATGACGTGCTCGCGCTGCGTCTTGTTGATCTTCTGGACTTCCTTGAGGAGGGTGAATTCGTTGCCGAGGGCGTCGGCGAGGCGCACGAAGGCGTCGACGTCCTTGGGGAAGCAGGAGCCGCCGTAGCCGACGCCGGCCTTGAGGAAGCGGGGGCCGATGCGGGGGTCGAGGCCCATGCCCTGGGCGACCTGCTCGACGTCGGCGCCGGCCAGCTCGCAGATGCGGGAGACGGCGTTGATGAAGGAGATCTTCATGGCCAGGAAGGAGTTGGAGGCGTGCTTGGTGAGCTCGGCGCTGGTGACGTTCATGCGCAGGAACTTGCCGCCGCCCTTGGCGAGGATGGGCTTGTAGATTTCCTCGAGGAGGTCGCCGGCGCGCTTGGATTCGACGCCGACCACGACGCGGTCGGGGTTGGTGGCGTCGGGGATGGCGGTGCCTTCGCGGAGGAATTCGGGGTTGGAGGCGACGTCGAAGTCGGTGTCGGCGCGCAGGTACTTGAGGACGGTGCGCTTGAGGTGTTCGCTGGTCTTGGCGGGAACGGTGCTCTTCTCGACGAGGAGGCGGTAGGAGGTCATGTTCTCGGCGACCTCGCGGCCGACCTGCTCGACGTAGGTCATGTTGGCCTCGCCGCCCGGTCCGGGAGGGGTGCCGACGGCGATGAAGATGACTTCGGCGAACTCGGTGCCTTCCTTGACGGAGGTGCTGAACTTGAGGCGGCCGGCCTCGACGTTGCGCTTGACGATTTCCTCGAGCCCGGGCTCGTAGATGGGCATTTCGCCGCGGTGGAGCATCTCGATCTTCTTGGGGTTGTTGTCGATGCACATGACCTCGTGGCCCGCGTCCGAGAAGCACGCGCCCGTGACCAACCCGACGTATCCCGTTCCGACTACCGATATCTTCATGATGTCTCCTTGTTTTCTTTCAAATGCACTTTCCCTGACTATAGCCCAAGCGCCCCGCAAAAGCAATCCGGCATTTCCGCGCAAGTCGCCTGCGGAGGGCGGCGGCGAGGGCGCCGCCGCCAGGGCGGATTGCGTTTTTCCGTGGGATCACGGACAGTGCCCGACCACAAGGTCGCGCGAAAGCGCGACCCTCCCGGTTCGCTCTCCACGGGTAGGGACGCGCTTCGGCGCGTCCGCGGTGGAACTGGCTGGTGACGTCCGCGGCGGGACGGACGGGGGGCGTCAGAACGGGATGTCGCCGTCGAGGTCCTGGAGGGGTTCCTCGGGGACGAAATCGGAGCCGGGGGCGTCGGGGCCGCCGGCGTCGTTGTCGAGGACGTCCAGGCGGAGGGCCGTCAGGTCGGTGAAATAGCGGATGTTCCCGGTCTTGGGGTCGTTCCATTCGCGGCCGTCGATCGCAAAACCGACCTTCACGCGCTGGCCCTCGCGGATGCCGTCGAGCTTGGCGGTGTTGTCCTTCTTGAAGGTGAAGGCGACGGGGTTCGGCCAGGAACCGTCCTTCTCCTCCTCGACCACGAGGTCGCGCTTGGTGAAGCCGCTCGCGAAGGTCTGC
This sequence comes from Kiritimatiellia bacterium, assembly GCA_017527155.1. Classification (GTDB taxonomy): domain Bacteria; phylum Verrucomicrobiota; class Kiritimatiellia; order CAIQIC01; family Lenti-01; genus CACXEY01. The sequence goes on along the minus strand of JAFXQI010000026.1, from coordinate 28,488 downwards.
AGGTCGCAGACTTTCTTTACCGTTCCGGTGAATTCGTACATGGTGGGATTCCTTTCAGATGGGGTGGGGGATGGCGGGGTTCAGCCCTCGGCCTTGCCTTCTGCGCGGCGCTTGAGGTAGTCGCGGGTCGTGCGCGCGACCACCGGCGAGAGCAGCACCAGGGCGATCAGGTTGGGGAACGCCATCAGGCCGTTGAAGATGTCGGCGATGCCCCAGACGGCGGCGACCGTCAGGTAGGGGCCGACGAACACGAACGCGACGTACAGCAGGCGGAACGCGCCGATGGCTTTCCGGTTGTCCATGCCGACGAGGTATTCGAGGCACTTCTCGGAGTAGTAGTCCCAGCCGAGGATCGTCGTGAAGGCGAAGAACGTCAGCGACAGCATCAGGAACCCCGAGGCCAGCCAGCTGGAGTGCGGGCCGAGGAAGGAGAGGCCGCGCGTGAAGGCTTCGATCGTGATGTCCACGCCCTTGAGGCCGAGGGACGGCTCCCAGGCGCCCGTCACGACGATCGCCAAGCCGGTCATGGTGCAGATGACGATGGTGTCGATGAACGTGCCGGTCATGCAGACCAACCCCTGGCGGGCGGGCTCGTTGGTCTTGGCGGCGGCGGCGGCGATCGGGGCGGAGCCGAGGCCGGCTTCGTTGGAGAAGATGCCGCGGGCGACGCCCTTCTGCATCGCGATGAACAGCGTGCCGACCATGCCGCCGGTGAACGCGGCGGGATTGAAGGCGGCCTTGACGATCAGCTCGATGGCGGTGGTGACCTTCGAGAGGTTGCCGAGCAGGAGGATGGCGGCGAAGAGGACGTAGAAAATCGCCATGAACGGGACGATGACCGTCGCGACCTTCGCGATGCGCTTGAGGCCGCCGATGACCACCAGCCCCACGCACGCCGTGACGATCAGGCCGGCGATGACGACGGGGATGGAGTAGGTGACGCCGAACAGCTTGAGGCCGGTCGCCATGTCCTGGGGATTGAAGCCGGGGTCGAAGAAGCGCTGCACGGCCGACGTGATGCCGTGGATCTGCGTGATGGTTCCGATGCCCAGCAGCCCCGCGAGGACGCCGAACACCGCGAAGAGCACCGCGAGGGGCTTCCATTTCGCGCCGAGGCCCTTTTCGATGTAGTAGAAGGGGCCGCCGAGGACCTTGCCGTCGGGCGTGACCTTGCGGTAGAGGACCGCGAGCAGGCCTTCCGCGTACTTGGTCGCCATGCCGAAGAAGGCCGCCACTTCCATCCAGAAGAGCGCCCCCGGGCCGCCCGTGCCGACCGCCGTCGCGACGCCCACGATGTTGCCGGTGCCGATCGTCGCCGAAAGCGCCGTGCAGAGCGCGCCGAACGAGCTGACCTCGCCGGAGACGCCGCCGGCCTCTTCCTGGTGGAACATGTAGCGGAAGGCGTTCTTGAGGTTGAAGACGTGCACCAGGCGCAGGATTGCCGTCAGCAGCAGCCCCGTGACCAGCACGAAGCCCATCAGCGGCAGCCCCCACACCCAGTCGTCCACCTTGTTGACCATGTCCGTCAGGTGTTCCAGCCACCCGGACGAGGCCTCCACGGTCACCGCGACCGCCGCGCCCTGCGCGGCTTCCGGCATCGCCTCCACCGCCTGCAACGCGGTCGGGGCCGGCGACTGGGCGACCGCGACCGCCAGCCCCGCCACCGCGAGCATCACGATGCAGGTCAACACGACATACCACTTCTTCTTCATGCGAAACGAGTTCCTTCCATCGCACCGGCCCGGATACCATTTCCCGCCGATGCATTTCCGTCCTGTATACCACACCCCGTCCCCGCCGGACAAGTCTCCATCGGGGCGTCGCGAGCGCCGGGGCCCGGCCGGGGTGCCGGGAAGCCGGCCAGAGCCGCCTGGCGCAAGGCTTCCTGCTCCGGGGACAGGTCGCGTGCATGCAGGAAATCCGCCAGCTCGCGCCGGACGTTTTCCGCCAGGATGGCGTCGAGGGGCTTGCCGTTGGGGCGGTCGGGACGCGGCAGGCGCCGCAGGCCGAGCGCTTCGTCCACGTGTCCTTGCAGGCGGCTGAAATTCCAATGCGCGCGCATAAGGCGCGCGAGACGGCGCTTCGCCGATGCGCAGTGCATTCGCAGGGCCGGCGGCACTTCCGCGGAGGGCGCCGCGCCGGGCAGCAGCCACTCCAGCGGGATGCGTTCGTCCAAGGACAGCAGGGCGCGGAGGCGGACGGCGAGGCGCATGTAGCGCATGAGGGTCGAGTAGTTCATCGCGACGCGGTTGTCGGCCAGCCAGCCGCGGACGCCGCGGCCGCGGCCGCGGATGCGTCTGGCGCCCGTCGGGGAGATGTCGTAGAGATTGCCGCGGTCGAGGGTCGGTGCGAGGTCCGCCAGGCGCGAGCCGATCCGCAGGCGCACCGACAGCGTGCGGGGGCGTTCCGCCGCGTCGGCGGCGAACTCCTCCGGCGTCGGGGTTCCGCGCAGCGACGGGGAGGGCGGGCGCGGTGCCCGGAGGCGGGCCCGGCGGCGCAGCTCGGAGAGGATGGCGCGGCCGGCGGTGTCGGCGAGCCAGCCCGCGAGCGCGGTCGCGGAGAGGGCGGCGACGACCGGCACGACCACGGGGAGGGCCAGGGGGATGGTGTAGGCGCGCGCGACGTCGCCGGCAATCCCGGCGGCCTCGCGGAGGGCGTATTTGACCTTGTTGTTCATGGAGGGGAGCATGGGGGCGGGATGGAGGAAAGTCAAGTATTTTTCCTGTTTCCAAAAGCAGGACGGACGTGGTGGCGGAAGGGGACGGGGATTTGGGCTTGAAGGGGTGGGGGCGGAGGGGCAGGATGGAGAGGAAAAGGCCGGCGGCAATGGGGCCGCGAGGGCCGGAAGGGAATGTGCGATGAAACGGGCGAATGCGTGGTGCGCGGTGGTTGCGGCGGCGGTGGTGCTGTGCGCGGCGGCGGGGACGGGACGGGGGGCGGGGTTCGCGGGCGGGTTGAAGGAGTACCGGGACCCGAAGGGGAATTTCACGATGAAGGTGCCGGAGGGGTGGACGGTGTCGTCGGGCGGATTCGATCTGGGGCTGTGGATCCATGCGTGGGACGCGAAGCGGCCGGAGATGGGGGTGTTCTCGCTGCTGAAGACGGACTGCCTGCTGATGAACCGCGCGTCGAAGGCGTTCTACGAGCCGAAACGGGGGTTCGGGCTGTACGCGATGTTCGCGGACATGATCGTGGTGGAGCGGGTGGAGGATTTCTATGCGCAGTTCATGCCGTTCTGCGCGTTCGCGGCGAAGTGGGAGAAGAGCTACGAGGGGTTCGCGTTCCCTCAGATCGCGGGGTTCGAGCTGGTGGAGAAGCGGAAGGCGCGCACGGCGATGTCCGGGGTGGCGCTGGACGACGCGGTGCTGCGGGGGACGTTCGCGGACGCGGTGACGAAGCGGCGCGGGGAGGGGCTGTTCACGGGGACGCTGTGCCGGGGGATCGTGTTCGGGAACGTGGGGTGCAACATGATGTACAACATTTCGGGGGTGACGGCGCCGGAAGGGGAACTCGGGACGTACGCGGAGGCGCTGGCGGCGGTGCTGGGGTCGGTGGCGTACACGGAGGCGTTCACGGCGACGGCGATGCGGGACCTGCAGATCCAGTCGCAGGGGGCCGCGCAGCTGAACCGGACGCTGCAGGAGACGTCGGACCTGGTGGTGCGGGGCTGGGAGGAGCGCCAGAAGGGGTTCGACGCGCGGGTGGGAAAGCGGGCGGACGCGACGATGGGATACGAGCGGGTGGTGGACGAACGGGGGGATGTGTACCGGGCGTACAACGGGTTCATGGACGATCCCGGGCGGGCGAAGGGGTTCACGGCGGCGCCGGACGAGGCGTATTCGCGGCCGCTGTCGGGGACCATCGAACGGTGACGGGAACGGGGGCGGGCGGGCGGTCCGATCCGGCGTCTTTCCCTGCGGAGGGGAGCGGGAAACCATTCGGGATATCAAGGGAAATGCGGGGAATTCCCGTGTTTTCCGCCGCCGTCCGGCCCATGAACTTCCGCGCTTGAATCCGGGGTGGGGGTGGGGTATCTTGGCGTTTTGGCTTGCCGCGGGTTTGCGGCAGGAATGGATTGCGCTTGAAACTGCCTTTCACCATGAAAACGCTCCAGGACTGGGGCGGGCCGTCGGTTTTCCGCGACGCCCGGCTCCTCTTCGAGCACGGCCAGGTCCAGGGGGGCGTGTACGAGCCGCCGTTCATACGGGGGACCATCACGTGGGGGACGCGGACCATCAAGACGGCGGCGAAGATCCTTCCGGACGGGTCGTGCGACAACCGGTGTCCGTGCCGGGACAACGTGGAGAGGGGCATCATCTGCTCGCACGTGATCGCGCTGGGGATGGCGCTGGTGGTGCGGAACACGGACCCGGAACACGACCGCAAGGTGCTGGAGGAGCAGCGCCACGCGGCGGCGGTGAAGCAGCGGGAGGAGGCGCACGAGTTCTTCACCTGCGCGCGGCCGGGGACGCCGGGGGCGGTGCCGTGCGGGGTGGAGATATCGATGGAGGGCGACTGGGAGGCGCGGCGGGCGGCGGCGGGGACGACGCCGGTGGGGATCCGGCTGGTGCGCGGCGCGGAGAGGCGGTCGGTGGCGGATTTCCCGCGGTCGGTGACGCTGGGGGTGTCGCAGGCGGACGAGGATCTGCTGTTCGTGCTGGAGGAGATCGCGGCGGCGAAGCTGCCGGACCGGCTGGAGATGAAGGCGGCGGACTTCATGAACATCCTGGGCCTGCTGCGCGGGCGGTCGGTGCGGTCGCCGGGCGGCGGGGAGTGGCCGGTGGAGGCGGAGGCGGCGGCGAGCACGCTGCGGGTGGATCTGGATCACGATACGGGGGAGCTGCTGCTGAAGCTGGACACGCCGGTGCCGGGGGCGCGGGAGGGGGAGCGTCCGGCGTACTGGACGGCGGGGAAGGCGGGATGGGTGTTCGCGGGCGGCCGGTTCCGTCCGCTGGCGAAGGTGCTGCCGGAGCCGTACTGGGAAATCTACCGCCGGGACGTGCGGATTCCGCGGCCGATGGTGCCGCGCTTCGTGCGCGAGGAGCTGCCGCGGCTGAAGGTGCTGCTGCCGGTGGCGGCGGAGGTGGAGGCGGAGCTGTTCGCGTTCGAGCCGGAGACGCCGAAGTTCTGCCTGCGGCTGAAGGGGAGTCCGGCGAGCCTGGCGCCGTCGCTGGTGGCGGTGTACGGGGATCTGGAGGTCCCGGCGGGGCGTCCGGCGCCGCGCGGGTCGTTCGCGCATCCCGACCCGGACGACCTGCTCCGCTACACGGTGCGGAACCTGCCCGCGGAGTTCCAGGCGCGCGATTCGCTCGCCGCCTTCGGCCTGCGCGCGACGCCGGGGGACGACCTGCCGGCGGTCGTCGGGACGCGGGAAGTCACGAATTTCCTCGGCCGCGCGGTCCCGCACCTGCGGCGGCAGGGGTGGCGGGTGGAGTTCGAGGGGCGGATCGCGCCGCTGGCGGACGAGGCGGTGTACGCGACGCCGGTGGTGCACATCGATCCGGTGGCGGGCGGCCAGGGCTGGTTCGAGGTGCGCTTCGATTACGACGCGAACGGCGTCGGGCTGGCCCCGGCGGAGATCCAGCGGGCGCTGCTGGTCGGCGACTCCTACGTCGAGAAGGACGGGCGGCCGGTGCTCATCGACGGCGAAGCCATCCACGCGCTGCAGAGCGTGTTCGGCGACTGCGCGTCGGGACCGGGGCGGCGGCCGGGGAGCTTCCGTCTCGCGCCCGTCTATTCGGCCTACGTCGCGAGCACCCTGCGCGCGCTCGACGGCGTCGACATCGAGGCGCCGCCGGACTGGCTCCGCGAGGCCGACCGCGCCAACCGCCGCCTCGCCCCGGCCGAGCCCGCGCCCCTGGAGGCCCGCTTCGAGACGCTGCTGCGCCCCTACCAGAAGGACGGCGTCCGCTGGCTCCGCTATCTCGAACGCAACCGCTTCGGCGGCATCCTCGCCGACGAAATGGGCCTCGGCAAGACCTTGCAGACGCTCGTGTGGCTCTCCATGCTGCTCAAGGGCGGGAGCGGCGGCAGCGGGCACAAGCCCGCGCTCATCGTATGCCCCACCAGCCTCGTCGAGAACTGGGCCGCCGAGGCCGCGCGCTTCACGCCGGACCTGCGCCTGTGCGTCATGACCGGCGCCGACCGGCACGCGCGGTGGGCGGAGATTCCCGGATGCGACGTCGCCATCACGTCGTACGCGCTGCTGCGCCGCGACATCGACAAATGGGAAACCATCGAGTTCGCCGCCGCCGTCCTCGACGAGGCCCAGCACATCAAGAACCGCTCCACCCAGAACTCCCTCGCCGCCAAGCGCGTCCGCGCCGTCCACCGGCTGGTGCTGACCGGCACGCCCATCGAGAACGGCGTCAGCGACCTCTGGTCCATCATGGATTTCCTCATGCCCGGCTACCTCGGGGACCACGTCCTGTTCCGGGCCAACGTCGAGCAGCCCATCCAGCAGGGCGGTCCCGAAGGCGAACTCGCCCAGTGGCGGCTCCACCGCAAGCTGCAGCCGTTCCTGCTGCGGCGGCTCAAGAAGGACGTCGCGAAGGAGCTGCCGCCCAAGATCGAGCGCGTCGCCGTATGCCCCCTCACCAACGACCAGAAGAAGGTCTACGCCGCCCTCCTCGAAGAGTCGCAGCGCAAGGTCGCCGAACTCGTCGCCGGCCAGGGCTTCCGCAAGAGCAAGTTCGAGATCCTCAACACGCTGCTGCGCCTGCGGCAGGTCTGCTGCCATCTCGGCCTGCTCAAGCTCGAAGGCCTCGACAGCGCGGAGCCGTCGGCCAAGATGGACCTCTTCTTCGAGCTGCTGGACGAAGCGGTCGACGGCGGGCACCGGGTGCTCGTCTTCTCGCAGTTCGTGTCCATGCTGACGATCCTGCGGGAGGCGCTGGAGCGGCGGGGGCTGCGGTACTGCTACCTCGACGGATCCACGCAGAACCGCCTCGACATCGTGCGGCAGTTCAACCAGGACGCGTCGATACCGGTCTTCCTCATCAGCCTCAAGGCGGGCGGCACGGGGTTGAACCTGACGGGCGCCGACATGGTCATCCACTTCGATCCGTGGTGGAACCCGGCCGTGGAGAACCAGGCGACCGACCGCGCCTACCGCATCGGGCAGAAGCGCACCGTCTACAGCGTCAAGCTCATCGCCCAGGACACCGTCGAGGAGCGCGTCCTGGCCCTCCAGCGCAAGAAGCAGCGCCTCTACGACGCCACCCTCGACGCCACCAGCGGCCCGCTCACCCTGCCGGAAATGACCTGGCAGGACGTCCAGGAACTGCTGGATTTGTGAGAGGTGGTGGGGCGGGAGGGGTGCGCCCGCCGCAAGAAAATCGATTGCAGTCGATTGCACTCGATTGCAGTCGAATCTCCCTTCCCGCGCCCCTCCGGCGCCCCCCCCGCTCCGCCCTCAGTCGAGCGAGCTGGTCCAGTTGACGGCGTATTCGGCGGCGCGGGCGGTGTTGCCGGCGCAGTCGATCACGCCCGCGAGGTGGCAGGTGGAGGGGGTTCCCTGGCCGCGGGTGGTGAGGGCGAAGACGGCGATGTAGGGGCGGTAGTTCTTCTTGTCGAAGGAGGGGTTGTAGGGGGCGTCGCCGAGGCCGATTGCGTTCTTCACGCATTCGGCGTTCTGGCCGATGCCGAAGGCGACGAGCTTGGTCGTCTGGCCGGAGACGGCGGCGGTGAGGTCGGCGGCGGAGGGGGAGGCGTTGGTGAAGACGTTCTGGTATCCGAGGTCGTTGTAGATGGTCGAGTTGGGGCGGATGACCGCGACGGGGATGCCGTTGGTGACCCGGACGGGATAGAACGCGCTCATGTCGGGACGGAAGCCGGGTCCGCCGCCGCCGGGGGTCTTGAGTCCGTCGGCGGTGAAGCCGTTGTCGTCCATCGCGGTGCAGTAGCCGTTGCGGCGGGAGCCGTAGGCCTGCTGGGTGGAGGGGTTGTGCAGGAGGATCTGCACGATGCCGGCGTTGCGGAGGAGGGCGACGTCGTTGGTGGAGAGGTAGTAGATGCCGAGCGACTTGTAGAGGCCGGTGTCGCGCATGCCGCGGTTGGCGTCCATGGCTTCGTCGAGGGTCGCCGTGTTGCCGGAGCCTTCGCCGGCGGCGTTGTAGAGGGGGCCGAGGACCTTCCAGGAGCCGTCGTAGATGCCGAGGCCGCCGTGGACCGTGCGGGCGTCGACGGAGCCGCCGGAGACGGTCCCCCAGTCGAGGGTGCCCTGCGTGCCGGTCCAGGCGCCGGAGGAGGCGACGTCCACCAGCGAGTCGAAGTTGTCGAAGTAGCCGCCCGTGCCCTGCTCCCGGTGGATGGCTTCGTAGGTGGCCAGGGAGTGGGCGACGCGCTTGATGTTGGAGATGTTGACCTTGCGGGCCTGGGTCTCGCGGAGGTTCGCGTAGCCGCGCAGGCCGACCATCGCCACGAACGCCAGGATGGCGACGACGATGATCAGCTCGATGAGCGTGAAGCCGGCGGCGGCGGCGCGGCGGGGGGCGGAGAGGGGGTGGTTGTTCTGCATGGCGGGTTCCTCGGTTGCTTTCGAAGATAAAACGCCGGGGGGCGGGGAATGGTTCACGGGGTGTCGTTCATGGTCGTGGAGGATGGGGTGGAAGAGGGGGAAAATGCAGGGATTTTTCCTGTTTCCAAAAGCGGGGGAGGCGCGCAGGGCGAAGCGCGGGATTGAAGGCGGGCGGGGGATGTGGTAGGGGATGGGGGCATGAAGACGATATCGGTCGTGGTGCCATTTTTGGACGAGAAGGAGTCGCTGCCGGAGCTGGTGGCGCGGGTGGCGGCCGTGTTCGCGGCGCGCCCGGAGGACTGGGAGCTGCTGCTCGTGGACGACGGCTCGACCGACGGCAGTGCGGAGTGGGCCGTGGCCAGGACCCGGGAGGAGCCGCACCTGCGGGTGGTCCGCCTGTCGCGGAATTTCGGTCACCAGTACGCCATCACGGCAGGGCTGGACCGGGCCGTCGGCGACGCGGTGGTCGTCATGGACGCCGATTTGCAGGACCCGCCGGAAGTGATTCCCGAGCTGATCGCGGCGTGGGAGGGCGGGGCGGACGTGGTCTACGCCGTTCGCCGGAGCCGCAGGGGGGAGACGTGGATGAAGAAGTTCCTGGCGGCGGGGTTCTACCGGGTGTTCCACCGCCTGGCGAAGGTGGAGGTGCCGATGGATGCGGGGGATTTCCGGTTGGTGAGCCGCCGGGTGGTGGACTCGCTCAAGAAGATGCGCGAGCTGCACCGCTTCATGCGCGGCCTGACGTGCTGGGTGGGGTACAAGCAGGCGGCGGTGGAATACGACCGGGCGGCGCGGTTCGCGGGGGAGACGAAGTACCCGGTGTGGAAGAGCGCCAAGCTGGCGTTCGACGCCATCACGTCCTTCAGCGCGTCGCCTCTGCGGTGGATCGCGCTCTTCGGCGTGGGGGTGTGCGCGGTGGCGGGGGTGTGGACGCTGTACGTGATCTGGACGGCGATATTCCGCCCCGAGACGCTGGAAAAAGGCTGGGCGTCGATCATCGCGGTGGTGGTGTTCCTGGGTGGGGCGCAGCTGGTGAGCATCGGTCTGCTGGGACAGTACGTCAGCCGCATCTACGAAGAGGGGAAGGGGCGGCCGCTGTACCTGGTGGCCGAGGACACGGCGGAAACGGAAGACAGGGGCTGATCCGGGCGGGGGGGAAATGGGGTGCCCAAAAGAAGCGTACCCGCGCGAGAGAGTTTGGGCTTGGCAGGGGAGGGGGATTGTGGGAAGATGGACGGGTTGAAAACGGAGGTCAGTATGGTAGCATTCGTGAACAAATGGGCGATTGGTTTTCTGGCGTTGATGCTGGCAGGCGGGGCGATGGGGGCCCAAATCGGGCAGGATGTGGCGCAAGCGGTTGCGGCGGAGGGGGTTGAAAAGGCGTTTCCGGGGGAGGGGTGGGTTCCGGCGGATGCGGTGGCGGTCCGGGACGGGGAGGGCGGCGTCGCGGCGTGGGGGTTCGTGTTCGCGCTGGAAGGGTCGCGGTATGCGGAGGCGGGGGCCGTGCGGGCGGCCGTCGCGGATGGGGAAGTCGGGGATGACGGGGAGTCGGAGCTGTATGGCTCGACGGCGACCATCGTGACGGGGGGCAATGACACGGATTCGCTGGTTTTCCGGCATTTCCGCGGGCTGGCGGACTGGTACCAGGAGGGGACGAAGGACGGGTGGAGGGGGGAGGCGGTGCGGCTCGGGGCGGGGGACATCCGGTATGCGGCTCCGGCTCCGGCCGGGGCGCGCGGGGGCGGCAAGCTGGCGGCGCTCAGGAAAGCGGCGGCGGCGCGCAAGGCGGCCGCCGAGGCGGAGCGGGAGGTGCTGCCGGATGATTTGAAGAAGCTGGCGGAAGAGGCCGACGCGGAAGCGGCGGCGGCGGCGAAGGCACGCTGGGGCGCGGCCGCGTCCCGGGTGCGGCAGGCGCAGCGGAAGGCGGCGGTCCGCGCTGCGGAGTGAAAAGTGAAGAGTGAAAAGTGAAAAGTTGCGGTGGGTTTGTTGACGGAGGTTTGACGATGAAGGAATTCGCGAAGGTTCTGGCGGCGGGGGCGTTCTGGGGGCTGGCGGCGGCGGCGATGGCGGCGCCGGATCTGGTGATTTCGTCGATTTCGCTTTCGACGAACAAGGCGATCCCGGGCACGAAGATCACGATCGACAGCGTGACGCGCAACAACGGGGACGCGACGGGCTGGTGGAAGTACTGCGACGTGTATTATTACTGGGGGACCGCCAGCAATCCCCGGGCGCAGAAGATCGGCTCGGGCGCGACGCCGAACTACCAGGAGGTCAACGGCATCGACAAGGGCGAGGAAGAGCCGGACACGCTGAGCTGGACAATTCCCGCGAGCACGACGCCGGGCATCTACTACATCACGTGCGTGGCGGACGGCGGGAACGCGATCGCCGAGAGCAACGAGGGGAACAACTCGAAGAGCGTGAAGTTCACGGTGCAGGGCCAGCCGGCCTTCTCGGACCTGAAGTGGCTGCAGCCGCTGGATGTTTCGAGCAACGACTGGGTGTCGGTCTACGGCGAGTGCGCGAACCTGGCGGCGGGGCGGACGGTGACGCTGGAGGTGTGGCAGTCGAAGACGGGGTTCGACAGCCAGGTGGGGACGTACACGACGACGGTGCAGTATTCGGGCGGGACGTATTTCTTCAACCGGACGATGAAGGCGTCGTGGGCGTCGGGCAAGTACTATTTCAAGGCGAGCGCGACCGAGGGGGCGTACAGCTGCGAGGGGGACAGCGGCGAGGCGGACGGCGTGATGCTGCTGGTCAGCAACGACCGGATGGCGCCGAGCTACGGGAGCGCGAAGAACGATTTCTACTACGACAACGAGAGCACGAGCGACCCCGGCCTGCGCGGGGCGTCGAGCGGGAAGGTGACGCTGACGGACGACCGGATCCCGATCATCCTGGTCCACGGGATGAGCGGCGACGCGAAGCCGAACACGCTGAACTACTGGTACGGGTGGATGAACGCGGACACGAACGCGCCGCTGGGCTACTTCAACCAGGCGCCGCTTTCGAGCATGTTCCGCGTCTACCGCTACGTGTACGACTCGCGCGACAACATCAGCACGAACGGCGTGCGGTTCGCGAACTTCCTCAACAATTTCTACACCCGGCATCCGGAGTTCGAGGGCCGCCAGGTGGTCGTGATGGCCCACAGCATGGGCGGGCTGGTGAGCCGCTACGCGATGAACGTCAACACGCAGTTCGCGGCGAAGGTCCACCGCCTCGTCACGCTCGGCAGTCCGCACCTCGGGGCGCAGGGGGCGAACCCGACGTGGATCAAGTACTCGGGGCCGGACGACAACAGCTGGTTCGTCTCCGGCATCTACAACACGTTCAACCTGCACAACAACACGGCGGGGTGCTTCGATCTGGCGTGGTACGCGACGAACGAGATCCCGGCGGCGGCGCTGACGGAGGAGGCGATCGGGAAGATGGGCGACTCGTACCGGACGGACCTGATGCGGGCGAGCCTGAAAGACCCCTTCACGGGCTGGGCCGGGATGCGCAGCAAGTCGGCCGACAACAAGTGCGTGCTCTTCGGCGGCAGTTCGACGAACCAGATCGGCGACAACCTGCGCCCGAGCTGGACGAAGGCGGCCGCGAGCGAGGTCAGCACCGACCACCTGGGGCTGTGGGTCGCGACGAAGATCTACCGCTCCATGAGCTACGCCGACGGCACCGGCGTGGGCGACAACGACGGGCTGGTCCCGCTGATTTCCGCGCTGATGAGCGACTCGCTCTCCTGCGCGAAGGCCAGCGACCGCAACGCGCACCCGACGGCGGCGAAGTTCAACCTCAACGCCATGGACGGCCAGCAGGTGGACCACGCGAGCTACCTCGACGTGCCGGTGACGATGGACGCGGTGAAGGCGGTGCTGCTCACGCAGGTGCGCGGCTACTGCCAGCCGGCCGCCGCGGTGTCGGCGGGCGCGGCGTGGCGGCTGGTGGACAACGTGACGGGCGAGACGAGTCCGTGGCAGCGGACGGGGGTGCGGCTCCCGGCGCTGGTTCCGGGGCGCAGCTACACGGTCAATTTCAAGAGCATCAGCGAGTACACCAAGCCCAAGGACGTGACCTTCACGGCGACCAAGGCCGTGACGCGCCAGGTGAGCGGCACCTACCTGACAGCGTCGGAGAGCAACCACGCGCCGAGCGGGCTGTCGCTCAGCAACGCGAGCGTGGAGGAGAACGCGCCCATCGGGACGGTGGTGGGCACGTTGAGCGCCTACGACGAGGACGGCGACGCGCTGACGTACGCGCTGGTGGCGGGCGACGGCGACACGGGCAACGCCTGCTTCTCCATCGAGGGCAACAAGCTCAAGACGGCGCAGGTGTTCGACTACGAGCAATATCCGCAGCATTTCTGCCGCATCCGCGCGAGCGACGGAAACGGGGCTTACACTGACGAGGCGTTCACCATCGATGTCATCGACGTGGACGAGCGCACGCCCGCGCAGGAGACGGGCGACGCGTGGCTCAACCTGTCGTGGGCGGCGGTGCCGGGGGCGGATTATTATGAGGTGGACGTGTCGGCGGGCTCGACGGATTCCATCTACACGACGCCGAACCGGTCGCTCGGCACGAACCAGTTCCTCGACGGACAGTACTGGCGCTACGAGGCGCCGGGCGGGGCGACGACGACGACGGAAGGCAGTGTGAAGACTTCGCCGTGCTGGTTCACCTACGGGACGACGAACGCGCACGGCCTCTTCGGCACGAACGGCGTTGCGTTGGTCACGCGGGACCTGCCGCTGCTGGGCGCGTCGGCGGTGGCCATCGACTTCCAGAACGCCAACTGGAACGGCAAGGGCACCGCGGCGGTGTCGCGCGTGGACGCCTACTACCGCGTGGACGGCGGCGAGTGGCAGTTCATCGGCTACAACCAGTCGAAGGCGACGGGCGACGGCGGGGAAACGAATTACTGGGGCGAGCTCGTCTTCATGCCCGAGGGCGCGGCCACGGTCGCTTTCAAGCTGGAAGCGCCGAACGCCTGGCGCGACAGCTACCAGCGCGGGCCGTACGTGACGACGGCGACGGCCAGCCTGTACGGGCAGGGCGAGTTCGCGGACGCGAACGTGCATCTGGAAGGCTATCCGCGGTACGTGAACGTGACGAACATCCAGGTCCAGAACCTGCCCGCCGGCGAACCGTACTGGTGGCACGTCCGCGCGAACGTGAACGGCGAGTGGGTCGACGTCGGCTACGGCCACCGCAAGACCGAAGACACCGTCCCCGCCCCGACGGGCCTCTCCGTCGCGACGGCCAGCTCGACGGAACTGACCGCGACGTGGACCGACCCGGGGCTGGTGGACCACTTCGAGGTCCAGCTCACGCCGGTGGTGGCGGCGGGGACGCCGAAGGACCTCGAGTCGGTGCCGAACGTGAACCTCAGCGGCAGCGCGAACAAGAGCGGCTGGTTCTACAGCGCGAACCACGTGCAGGTCTCCAGCAACTGGATTTGCGCGACGACCAACACCGACTGGGACTACCACGGGCTGGTGGTCGCGCCCGCGCCGGGCATCCAGTCGCCGGCGCTCGACCTCTCCGGCTGCGAAAGTGCGACCCTGCGTTTCGTGGCGCGCACGCGCGGCGGCGACAACGGCGAGACGGGCAAGCCCATCGTGCTGTACTACAAGGTGCCGGGCGGCGCCTGGACCGAGGCCGGCCGCGTCACCACCAACAGCATCTACATCAACAACAACAATTATCTCCACATCGACCTGCCCGCGGTCGCGCTGGTGGACGGCGTGGCGCTGGAACTGGGCGTTCCCGACGCGACGACCAGCAGCCTCTGGAGCGGATACGGCAACGGCGTCCGCAACGTCACGCTGCAGACCGTTGGCGCGCCCGCGCCCGACTACGGCGCGGAGACGGCGATCGCGCTCGAACCCGTACCGGCGCCGCTGGCGGACGCGGTCGAGGAGGAAGCCACGGCCACCGCGACGGCGAAGGGGCTGGACATGAACACGGCCTACTACGTCCACGTCCGCTCCGTCGACGCCTGGGGCCACGCCTCGGCGTGGGTCGAGGCGAGCGGGCGCACCGCCGCGGCGAGCGCGCCGAGCGCCATCTCGCTGAGCAGCCGGTCCATCCGCGAGAACAACGCCGTCGGCGCCTACATCGGGTTGCTGAGCGCGGTCGACGCCGACGCGGGCGACGAGGTGACGTACTCGCTGGCGGACGGCGAAGGCGCGGACGACAACGCGCTCGTCGAGCTGAGCGGCGCGACCGTGCGCGCGGCGGCGTCCTTCCGGGCCGCCGACGCCGCGGTGCGGCGCATCCGCGTGCGCGCCACCGACGCGCAGGGGCTCTGGACCGAGGCGAGCTTCGACCTCGAAGTCCTCGCCTCCGCGACCCCGCCCGCCGGCGTGTTGGTCGATGCCGAAACCCTCGCCGCGATGTCCGCCGCCTGCGGCGTGCGCATCACCGCGGTGGAAGGCGACGGCGCGGGCGGCGTGAAGACCGCCTGGGAGGACGCGGCGCCGGACGGCGCGCGCGCGGTGCGCCGGTACGACATCTACGTTTCGACGAACCTGGCCGAAGGGTTCACCTTCCTCCAGCGCGTGGAAGGGACGGAGGCGACGGTGCCGCTCGACGGCCCGGCGAAGTTCTGGACGGTGCTGGCGGCGGAATAGAAAGGAGCGGACCATGAAGTTCTCCAACGTGTTTCGTACGGTGACGGTTGCCGCGGCGGTCGCGCTCGCGGCGCGGGCCTTCGCGCAGGACACCACCCCCATCGATTCCGCCACGCCCACCGCGGACGGCAGCGGCGTCACCCTGAACTGGCTCGGCGATCCCGGCGCGCCCAACGCGGCGTACCGGGTCTATGCCACGCCGTCGCTGGTGGACACCAACGCGACGTGGGAGGCGGCGTCGGGCTTCGTCACCCCCATCACGAGCTGGACGCTCGAAGAAACCGTCGCGCTCACCAACGACATCATGTTCTACCGCGTCGAGAAGGTGGACCGCGAAGGGCCGACCATCGAGTACGTCTCGCCCGCCAAGGACGCCGTCTCCGTGCCCGTGGACCAGGCGTCCATCTCCGTGCGCATCGCCGACGAAAGCGGCGTGGTCGCGGACAACAGCCTCGCCATCTACGTCGGCGGCGTCCGCCACGCCTACGGCGACGCCGACGTGACGTGGGCGGACGGCGTGCTGACGTACACCCCAGCCGACCCCATCGGCGCGGCGGGCGAGACCGTCGACGTATGGGCTACCGCCACCGACACGAAGGGCAACGTCGCCAGCAGCGAGCAGTCGCTGCTGGTGCTGGCGAGCGAAGCCGCGACCGTCAAATCGGACGAGCCGCAGGTGGTGCCGTTCCTCGTCATCGGCGCGGGCGAAGAAAGCGTCGACGAACTGGTCGAGAAAGTGTCCGATACCCCCGGCACCGCGGCGAAGTCCATCGCGGCCAGCCGGGCGGCGGGAACCGACACGCTCGAAATCACCGGAACCACCGACGACACCCTCGTCTTCGCCTACACCGGCAACGCGTACGAACTGCTCGCCGTCGGCCAGCTGTGGGCCAGCGACGACGAAAACAACATCTTCTACCGCCGGATCGCCGCGCTGGGCGAACCGTCGGACGGCACCATCACGGCGACGACCGAGGAGGCCACGCTGGCGGACTTCTTCGTGGGCGGCAGCTTCAGCAGCGACGACGGCGAATGGACCGAGTACGACGTCGTGGACAACGGCGAAGGCGAACCCGTCTCCGCGCAGTCGCGCCGGCGCATGGTCCGCCCGCGCATCGGCGGCTCCACGGCGAAGAGCTTTGCGACCAACGGCGTCCTCAAGTCCGACTGGCTCAACGCCAAGATTCCCGCCAAGGTCCCGCTGGAGTTCGTGGGCGACCTCGGCGAGTGGGACGTCGGCGCCGGGTTCTCCGTCGCGGCCGACTTCGGCATCCTCAAGCGCAAATTCAACAGCTGCGACCTCGCGGTCAACGGCAACGTCCACGTCTACCTGCATCCCGAGCTCGCCGCCACGACCAACGCCGCCTACAGCAACACCTGGAGCAAGACCATCGCCGACGTGAAAAAAACCTTCGCCGGCACCATCGGGCCCGTGCCCGTGTGGGTGGACATCCGCGTCGAGGTGCCCGTCGAGCTCTCCGTGCAGGCGCAGGCCACCAACGCCAGCGTCAAGGCCACCATCGACATCTCCCGCGCGCTCGACTTCCGCTGGCGCCTCACCGACGACCAGTGGAAGCAGATCGGCAGCGGCAACACCGGCTGGGTCATCAGCAAGACCAACTTCACCTACGAAGTCGTGGGCAGCGCCGGCGTGCGCGCCTCCATCAAGCCCGAGCTGACCGTCAAGGTCTACAGCCTCATCGGCGCCTACGGGTGGGTCGAGCCCTACCTGGAGGCCAACGCGGCGGGCTACGTGCGCGGACAGAACCTCCAGGCGCCGGACTTCTACTACCTCATGACCGCGTACGCCGGCCTCAACGCCGAGATCGGCCTCGCGTCCACCATCTGGAGCGACGACTGGGGGACGCCGCCGCACAAGACCTTCTCGCCGCTGCGCAAGGAACTCCTGCGGATCGAGGGGACGAACACGCCGCCGAGCTTCGCGTCCAAACCCTTCGACTACGAGGCGAAGGCCGGCGAAACCGTCATGCTCTCCGCGCTGGCGAAGGGCACGCCGCCGCTGCGCTACACGTGGTACCACAACGGCGTGGACACCGGGCGGCGCGACACCTTCATGACCATGACCGCCGCCGAAGCGACCGCCGGCGACTACACCGTCACGGTCCGGAACGGCTACGGCGAAATCAGCGCCACGGCGCGCGTGACCCTCGCGGCCGACGCGCCGGTGGAGGGCCTGGTCGGCACCTGGCGGTTCCTCTACCAGTGGGAAGGGTCGAAGGCGTGCGCCTACGCCGCGCGCATCTACGCCGACGGCTCGATGCACGACACCTCGCCGAACGACTACTGGTGGGACTGGCACCTCAACGGCAAGACCGTCCGCTTCGAGACCCGCGAGAAATGGGACGGCGCCTCCGCCATCTACCGCGGCGCCCGCTGGAGCGACACATTCATGTCCGGCACCATGACCTCGCCCTCCGGCCAGACCGGCACCTGGTCCATGGAGTGGGTGAGCAGCGACCCCGAAGCCTCCACCGCCACCCTCCGCTCCAAGACCGCCGCCGAACTCGACCCCGCGGGCTTCCCGCTGAGCCTGCCCGCGGCCCCCTGACCCCCCCGATTGCAATCGACTGCACTCGACTGCACTCGATTGCACTCGAAAAGAAAGAAATCCCCCCATGATCATCGACACCATCCTCTCCGACATCAAGACCGCCATGAAGAACAAGGACGCGGCCGCCCTGACGGCCCTCCGCGGCATCCACGCGCAAATCAAGGACGCCACCGTCAACGCCGGCAAGGACCTGACGGACGACGCCGTGCTGGCCTGCCTGGAGAAAGCGGTCAAGCAGCGCGCCGACGCCATCGCCCTCTACGAGAAAGGCGGCCGCCCCGAACTGGCGGCGAAAGAACAGGCCGAAATGGACCTCTTCAAGCGCTACCTCCCCGCGCCGCTCTCCCGCGAGGAAATCGAAGCCCTCGCCCGCGAAACCATGGCCTCCACCGGCATCACCTCCAAGAAGGAAATGGGCAAACTGATGTCCGCCCTCAAGCCCCGGATCGCCCACCGCGCCGACGGCAAGACGGTGAGCCAGGTGTTGCAGGGGTTGCTCTCCTGATTCCCGGAGCGGGGCAGGAAATCGTGTAGCTTCTGCGGGGTCTTCCAGGCGGGTGGGGCGAGCTCTCCGAGCGAGCCGTTCCAATCGGTTGTGCGGCTCGCACGGCGTGCTCGCCCCACCATCCCATGCCATGGGGTTGGGGTTGGGCCGGGCGGCTCCATCAGACCATTTTCCAACCATTGGAAAAAATCCGCGGAATTTTCCAACCATTGGAAAAATATTTTCCAATCATTGGAAAAAACGGCAAAAATTTTTCCAATCATTGGAAAACGGCGGGAACTTTTTTCCAATGGTTGGAAAACGGGCGGGGGAGGGGAGTCGGGATCAGGGGGAGACGGTGAAGGTGCCGGAGAGGGCGTAGACGGTCGAAGAGTCGAGGAGGGGGGAGAGGCGGCCGGTGAAGGTGCCGGTGGTGGCGCCGGGGTCCATGCGGAGCTGGTAGGCGTGGGTGAATTGGCTGTCCCAGAAGGAAAAGGCCGCGGAGTAGGGGAAGCGCGTCCACTGGTCGTAGCCGACGAAGATTTCGCCCGAGGCGGCATTGGTCCCGGAGACGCGCGTCCACGCGCCTTTCTGGATCCAGGAGGACGGGAAGCGGAGGGTTTCGGCGGTCTCGGGGGCGGTGTTGGTCCAGCGGAAGACGAAGGTCCGTCCGCGGTGGGTCGCGGGGAGGGTCCAGGGGATGGGGTAGGTGACGGAGGAGGCGTGGCAGAAGAGGCGGGAGACCGGGGTCCGGAGCGTCAGGGGGGCCGAAAGGGCATTGGTGAAATAGCCGAGATCGTTCGTTTCCCAGGCGCCCCAGCCCTGGCGTGCGAGATCGGTGTTCCAGCGGAACAGGATCTCGGACCGGGCGGGGATGTCGAGCGTCACGTCGAGGCCGTTGGTGGGAAAGTCCAGCCGGAGGGGGACGTTGTCCACGCGGGGAAGGCCCTGGGCGTGGATGTCGAATGCTCCGGCGGCGGCGCCGACGCGGCGGATCGTCACCCGCTCCAGGACCTGGTCGTCGAGGGGCCGGTCGTTGTTTCCGGCATCCACGGGAACGGATGCGATGGCTTCGACGACATCGAGACCGGCGACGACGTGGCCGAAGACGGTGTAGTTGCCGTCCCAGGCGGTGTTGGTGGCGACGCAGACGAAGAACTGGGAGCCGTCGGTGTTCGGGAGAGAGCGGGCCATGGAAAGGGTTCCGGGGACGTGGCGGAGTCCGTTGGTGACGTTGTCGGGGAAGTAGAAGCCGGCGTTGGCGAAGTTGGTGGCGACGCTATGCCGCGCGAGGACGTTGGTCGCGCTCCAGGCATGGAAGCCCGAGATGGTGAACGGGGCCGGGGTGGCCTCCGAATTCGTCAGGCGCAGATCGAAGCGGACGGCGAGATTGGTGGCGAGGGCCTGGGTGGTGGCGTTGGCCAGCCAGGTGTCGAGGCAGAGGTTGGACTGCACGACGGTGCCGGTCGGGCCGGCGGACGTGGAAACCATCCAGGCGGTCACGCGGGTGCGGTTCGTCTGGATGAATTCCAGGGGTTCGCCCGCGCGCATGACGGTCAGCGGGATGGCCGGGGCGGAGGTGACGGCGAGGGTGGCGGTACCGAGGCGGATGGTGGAGACTCCGGGCGGGAGGTTGGTGGTCAGGAGGGGGAGGTCGATGGGGGCGGCGAGGGTGGCGGGGCCGTAGTTGGCCGGAACCCAGACGTCGGCGGGGGAGGGGAGGCCGCCCCCCTGGATGGCGAGTCCGGGGAGGACGCGGTGGAAGAGGGTCCCGTCGTAGAAGGGGGTGGCGGCGTGGACGTTGCCGAAGGGATCGAGCCAGTTCTTTTCGCCGGTGGCGAGGCCGACGAAGGCGGCGACGGCCTTGGGCGCACGCTCGAAGTCGAGGCGGGCGGTGAAGGTGCCGCGGGCGGTGGCGAAATCGGCATAGATGCCGTCCTGCGCGGGGGCGGCCGGGGAAAGGAACGCGAACAGGCAGGCCAGAGCCAGGTGGAGAATGGAAGGAAAGCGGGTTTTCATGCACACGAGATATACACCGGATGGCGTGTTTTTCCAACCCGGATGAAGACGCCGCTGGGTGGGAGGTGCGGGCTTTCAGAAAAGCGGCCACACTATTTTTTACCCCGCTCCAGTACAGCGTAACGTTCATTCTTTCGCATGTTTGGGTAGGGCGGCGAGTCCCTTCGCCGCCGTGCGCCTGCCAAGCGCATGGGAAAGCGTTGCATTTGTCCGTGTTTCGCGCCCCCTTCGCTCGGCGGGCAGGGGACTGCCCGCCCTACCAGCCCGACAAATAGGAATGATTTGACTTTGCGATGTACCAGGCGCGGCCGTGTCCGGAAGGCGCGCGCCCTTCCGCCATCCTGGCGGCACACGACGGCGAGGGCGCCGTCGCTAGGCACGCGGCGGCGGCGCGCCGTGGTTCCGCAACCAGGGCATGGAACGAGGACCCATCCGGCACGCTCCCCGTCGTGTTTTTCATGGAGGGGACCATGGGGGAAAACAGGGGTATAATTCAATGTTTTTCGTATTTCCAAAAGAGGGGGCGGCGAGTCCCTTTTCCGGCGTGCGCCTGTCAGCGCATGGAAACGAGGTGCAACGGAGCCTTCGCCCGCCATTCGCAGTCCATCCCGACGGCGAGGGGGCCGACGCCACGCACGCGGGGGGGGAGGGGGGAATCAGAAGAAGAGGTGGTCCATCCAGGCGCGGCCTTTGGCGGTGACGATCCAGCCGGTCTTGAAGGAGGAGGATTTCTGGATGTAGGCGCGGGCGTTGCGGCCGAGGACGCTTTCGTCGGCTTCGACGACGGCCTGCCGGGTGTTGCCCAGGAGTTTCAGTTCCATGGGCGTGGCGTTGCGGCCGGAGAGGGGGATGCCGCTCTCGCCCAACGTGACGGTGATCGGGCCGCCGTCGTAGGGGGCGCCGTGCCAGAGGCCGGGGTTGCGGACGAAGAAGTCGGGGTTCTTGCCGCGCAGGACCAGGGTCATCGCGGGCTTGAGGTGCGCGAGGTAGCCGCCGAAGGTCATGGCGGGGTCGTTCATGTGCGCCTTCCACACGTCGAGGGCGTCGACGCCGAAGAGGTTCAGGCCGTTGTAGAGGCCCATGGGGTTGGCGGTCTTCTGCTCGCGGGAGAGGCGGTCGTAGCGGCTGTTGAGCATGAGGCCGATTTCCCAGTGGAGGTGGGCGCGGGCCATGGGGATGCCCGTCCGGTCGTTGGAGGTGTTGCCCATGGTGGCGATTTCGTCGCCGGCGCGGACGGCGGCCCCGGCGCGCACACCGAAGCGGATGTCGGCGAGGTGGGCGTAGAGGGTGTAGACGACGGAGGTGACGACGCTGCCGTTGGCGCGCGTGACGAGTCCGAGGCTCGGGTCGGGATGTTCGAGGACGATGTATTTGCCGTAGGAGGAGTTGCCGGCGACGGTGTTGACGTAGGCGACGCGGCCGTCGGCGACGGCGTAGATGGGGTCGGTCGGCGCGCCGCGGTTGTTGCGCGCGGTCGCCGCGATGTCCACGCCTTCGTGGAAGCGCGGCGCGAGGCGCCCGTTGATGCTGCCGGTGCGGGTGGAGCCGAACATGGCGGAGACGAGGCGCCCGGAGCCGGTGGGCTGCAGGACG
Organism: Kiritimatiellia bacterium; assembly: GCA_017527155.1. Taxonomy (GTDB): domain Bacteria; phylum Verrucomicrobiota; class Kiritimatiellia; order CAIQIC01; family Lenti-01; genus CACXEY01. The sequence goes on along the minus strand of JAFXQI010000026.1, from coordinate 6,661 downwards.
CCCGGGGCTTCGGGATGGAGCAGGTCCTGCTGCGGGGTCGGCGTGTGGAAGTCCTGCCAGACGGGCGGTGGCGGGGGCGGCGGCTCGGGCGCGGCGGGAGCCTCGGCGGCGCCGCCGGGACGGGCGGGCGCGGCCACCGCCGGGGCGTCGCCGCCTTTGTCGGGCGCGCCGCTGCGTGCGCATCCGGCGGAGAGGGAGCGGGAGAGGAAGAAGTCGACCACCAGGAGCGGAAGAATCCAGACGAGGTGGCGCCAGGGGGATTTGGTTTGGGGCTTGCGGGTAGGCATCGGAAAGGAAACTCGATTGCAATCGAATGCACTCGACTGCAATCGATTGCAATCGAAGGGAAAAACGTCGGGGCGGGGGCGCGCGGGGCGCGGCCCGTCAGACGGCCATGATGTCCTTTTCCTTGGCGGCGACGGCGTCGTCGACCTTCTTGACGTAGGTGTCGGTGTAGTCCTGGACGTCCTTGAGGGCGCGGGTGCAGTCGTCTTCGCTGATGGTTCCGTCCTTTTCGAGGGCCTTGACGGCGTCGTTGGCTTCGCGGCGTACGGCGCGGATGGCGACGCGCGCTTCCTCGCCCATGCGGTTGGCGACCTTGGTGAGTTCCTTGCGGCGCTCTTCGCTCAGCTCGGGGATGGGTACGCGGATGAGGCGGCCGTCGTTGAGGGGAGTGACGCCGATGTTCGCCGCGAGGATCGCCTTCTCGATGGCCGGCAGCGAGGAGGGGTCGAAGGGCTTGATGACGATCAGTCGCGGCTCGGGCGTGCTGATCAGCGAGATGGTGTTCAGGCGGGCCTGGGTGCCGTAGCATTCGACGTTGATGCCGTCGACGAGGGCGGGCGAGGCCTTGCCGGTGCGCAGGCCGCTGAGGCCCTGCTGGAGGTGTTCGACGCTCTTTTCCATCTTGTCTTCGGCGTCGAGGAGGATTTCGTCGGAGGATTCGTACATGGTGTTTTCCTTTCGGTTTCGGTTGGTTTCGGTGGGTGGGGACAAAGGGGGCGTCAGTCGCCGGCGACCAGGGTGCCGGCCTTCTGGCCGCGCACGACCTTGAGGAGCTCGCCGGGCTTGAAGAAGTCGAAGACGAGGATGGGGATCCGGTTGTCCATGCACAGCGAGAAGGCCGTGGAATCCATGACCTTCAGGCGGCGGGCGAGGGCTTCGGAGTAGGTGAGGCGGTCGAACTTGGTGGCGGTGGGATCCTTGACGGGGTCGGCCGTGTAGATGCCATCGACCTTGGTGGCCTTGAGGAGGACCTCGGCGCCGATCTCGGCGGCGCGGAGGGCGGCGGCGCTGTCGGTGGTGAAGAAGGGCGCCCCGCTGCCGCCGCCGAGAACCACGACCTGTCCGGCTTCCAGCAACTCGATTGTCCGCCGGAACGTGAACAGCTCCGCGACCGCCGGCATCGCGCGCGCCGCGAGGCACGTCGCCGGAATGCCCGCCGCGTTGAGGGCGGAGGTCAGGGCAAGCGAATTGATCATCGTCGCGAGCATGCCCATGTTGTCGCCTTCGGCGCGGCCGAACCCGCGGTCCTGGCCGCGGAGCCCGCGGAAGATGTTCCCGCCGCCGATGACCACGCCGACCTGCACGCCGAGGGCGCGCACGGCCTTGATCTGGTCGGCCATGCGGGCGAGGACGTCCGGATCGATGCAGTCGGGTCCGTCCTTCGCGTGGAGGACTTCGCCGCTGAGCTTGAGGAGGATGCGGCGGTACTTGACCTTGGTGGCGGTAGGTTTCTTGGCGGTGGCTTTGGGCATGGCGGACTCCTTGCTTTACAGGCTGTGGCCGGGAATGGAACAAGTGGGCGGGTCGCCCTCGGGGGTGCCGAGGGAGTAGGTGCCGCCGGCGGGACAGGCCAGCGGCGCGTCGAGAAGGGCGGGTACGAGGACATCCTGGGAGGTGGGCCACCTGCCGTTGGCGGCGGCGTATTCCTTGCAGGCGGTGGAGAGGGTGTCCAAGTGCTGCGCGCAGCGCGCGGCCTGCCGCCGCTGCCGGTTGCGGGAGAGCGCCGGCAACGCGATCGCTCCCACCAGAACGACCAACGCCACCACGAGACACGCCTCCACCACGGTCATGCCGCGGCGGCGCTCGGTTGTGCCGGATGCTGGAGGGTTGTGATCCATGTCGTGGGATTAAACGGCGAGGGGGCGAAAGAGTAAAGAGCAAAACGTCTGCTTCCGTGGGTGGGGGGACGGGAGACCGGAGTAATTTCCATGGGGTGGAACAGGGTGGAAAACGGTTGAAAACGCTTGGGTTTTCCTTGATATCGCGAGAGTGGGGGACGCGGTCCGGAGGTGGGGTGGGGGCAAGGCGGCGGGGCTACTCCGCCCCGGGGCGGCGGGGGGAGCGGCCGCCGGGGTGGCGGCGGTAGTGGAGGCAGAGGGCGAGGTCGATGGCGACGAGGGCGAAGTTGAGCGCGTAGAGGCCCATGACCCAGTCGAGGTCGTGCAGCCATTTGTGGACGAGGCCGCAGGCGTAGCCCAGCAGGATGATGGAGAGGAACAGGCGGCTCTTGCCGTCCGACCGCTTGGTCCGCAGGGCCTTGGCAATCGATACCGGCCAGCTCATGCCGAAGCATACCAGCATGCCCGCTTCCCATCCGCTCATGTCGTCGTCTCCTGGAATCAACCGTGCTCTCCGGCGGGACCGGCCCGGACGCCCGGGATCGGCGGTGTCCGCCATCGCCTCCACTGTGCCACGTCGCGCGCGCCGCGCAAAGCCCAATCGGCGCTTGGGGGCGGATGGTTTTGGAAACACGGGAAAACAGGACAATTTGCCCGGATTCCGGTCAAGGTCCCCTGCATGAACGATGGGGGGGGATGCGCGGGCGCAGCGGTCCCGGTGCGGGGTCAAGCGCGCGGGACGGCGGCGCGGAGGAGGAGCCAGGGCCAGAGGGCGGGGGTTTCGGCGAGGCGGCGGTCGACGTTGTTGCGGGGGAGGGACCAGAGGGCGCCGGCGGGCGGGCGCGGCGGGACGAGGCCGCGGCGGGTGGAAAAGGCGGCGCGGAGGCCGAGGGAGGCGAGGGCGGGGGCGAGGTCGGGGCGGACGTTGCCGTTGGGCCAGGCGAAGAACGGGACGGCGGCGCCGGGGGCGCGGGAGAGGAGGAGCTGGCGGCAGCGGCAGATGTCGTCGAGCGCCGCGGTGTGGGAGAGGGACGTCATCAGGGCGTGGCGGTGGCCGTGGAGGCCGAAGCGGATCCGCCCGCCGTCGGCGAGGGCGCGGACCTGCTCCCAGCCGAGGAATTCGCGGGCGCAGGCGTCGCGGACGCCGCGGGGGGCGTCGCGGAGGCGGCGGTCGAGTTCGTCGGGGGGGAGGGATTTCATGGTCTCGATCGCGTCGTCGGCGAGGCCGGGGAGCTGCCACCAGAAGGGGATGCGGTTCTCGACGGCGCCGGTGGAGAGGAAGACGGTGGCGGGGATGCGGAGTTCGTCGAGGACGGGCGCGGCGTGGAGGGCGTTGTCGGCCCAGCCGTCGTCGAAGGTGACCGCGAAGAAGGGGATGCGCCGGGGACGGGTGGGGAGGGCGGCGGCGCCGGGGGCGTCTTCGGCGGGGAACCAGTCGGCGAGGGCGACGGGGGCGGCGTGCCGGCGCATCCAGAGGAGGAGGGAGCGGAAGGCGGACACGGGGACTTCGAGGTTGCGCATGGGGCGGCCGTCGGCGGGTTCGCCGTCGGGGCGGACGCGGTGGAAGGTGAGGACGACGAGACGGCCGGCGAGGCGGCGCCGGAGGAATCCGGTGCGGCCGGCGAGGCGGGCGAGAAGGGCTTTTGCGGCGGTACGCATGAATAACATTCTTGCCAAAACGCGGCGGATGGGGGAAGCTAAAACAAATATCCCGGAGGAACCCACCGATGAAACCAACCTGCCGCCAACCTTTCCATGCCGCCGCCGCCGCCCTGGCCGCCGCGCTCTGTCTCGGCCTTTCGGCCTGCGAGACGGATTCGACGAACACGTCGAGCGTGGTGTCGAACAACGCGGGGACGACGTACGACTTCTCGGCGCTCTACCGGGCGAACAACGGCGGCACCGACGAAGGCGACGGCTATCTGGTGTATCCGGCCGACCGGCAGTCCGGCCAGAAGCTCACCTGGATGCGGATCATCCAGAACGGCTCCTCCCTCCAGGGTTTCGACAACGCGGGCCAGAACTGGACCGGCGCGATCTCCGGCATCGCGGACACCACCGCGCGCTTCTCGATGGAAGGGCGCACGACGGCGGGCGCGTCCGTCACGATCGCCGGCACGATGTCCTACGCGGACCAGCAATCGACCATCAGCGCGTCGTGGCTCGAATCCGGCGGCTTCTCGGGCAGCTTCTTCGCGGTCGGGACGGTGTCCTCGCCTGGGACCAACACGCAGTCGTCGGTGACGATCTCGCCGAACTCGGCGACGATCTCGTCGGGGCAGGCGCGGACGTTCACGGCGTCGGGCGGCAACGGGACGTACACGTGGGCGCACTCCGGCTCGTGCGGGACGCTCTCGGGTTCCACCGGTTCCTCCGTCGTCTACACGCACGTCTCGTCCGGCACCGACACGCTCACCGTCAATTCCGGCGGCAAGAGCGCCAGCGCCAGCATCGTCTGCCAATGAAAACGAAAAATTCCCGCAAACCGAAGGCGCCCGCCGCCGCGCCGCACGCCTGCCGCCACCGCTCGCCGCAGGCCGACATCTGCCAGGCCGCGGGCGAACTCGCCGGCCTGTTCGACCGAGAGGTGGTGGACGCGCCGAGCGCCCTCCCCGCGAACGCGCCCGCGCCGCGGGCGGTGGTGGACGCGCTGCGCATCCTGCTCGACGTGCTGTTCCCCGGCCGGGTCAGCGGCGAAGCGGTGGGCGCGGCCGAACTGGACGTGTTCCTGGTGCGGCGCCTGAGCGAGGCGTGGAACCTGCTCCGGCGCGAGGTGCGGCGCGCGCTGCCGTACCGGTGGATCGGCGAGGCGGCGCGGGTCGAAGGCGCCCGGCCGCCGCGCGTGGCCGACCTCGACGGCGAAGCCGACCGCGTCATGAAGGCGTTCTTCGACCGCATTCCCGCCGTGCGGCGCCTGGTCGCGGACGACGTGCAGGCCGCCTACGACGGGGATCCCGCCGCGCTGACGTTCGCCGAAGTCATCCTTTCCTATCCCGGCCTGACGGCCATCGCCGCGCACCGCATCGCGCACGAACTCTACGTGCTGGGGGTGCCCATCCTGCCGCGCGTGATGAGCGAATGGATCCACACCAAGACCGGGGCCGACATCCACCCCGGCGCGCGCATCGGGCGGTCGTTCTTCATCGACCACGCGACGGGCGTGGTGATCGGCGAGACGGCGGAAATCGGCGAGAACGTCAAGCTCTACCAGGGCGTGACGCTCGGCGCGCAGTCGTTCGCGCTGGACGCCGCGGGGCATCCGGTCAAGCACATCAAGCGCCATCCGACGGTGGCCGACCACGTCATCATCTACGCGCACGCGACGATCCTCGGCGGCGATACGGTGATCGGCGCGCACAGCGTCATCGGCGGCAACGTCTTCCTGATGGAGAGCGTCCCGCCGAACAGCCTGGTCTCCAGCCAGCACCCCGAACTGCACATCCGCGAAAAACACCCCCGCCGCACGCCGCGGACGTGACGGGCGGAGGGGGAGGGGGGAACGGTGGGGGGGACGGGGGCGCGTGCCGGTCGCTTCCGGGAGTTTTCCATTCGCGAGGTCGCGCGGAAGCGCGACCCTCCCTAGGGGAGGGACGCGCTTCCGCGCGTCCTCGTCGGGAACGGGCGGGAGGGACGACGGCGGGGGGGCTCGCCGCCGTGGACCGGGAATCCGGCGGGTGGACAACAAAAAAGCGGTCCCCGGGGGGGGACCGCTTCGCGTATCGCCGTCAGGCGATTACTTGCGGAGCTTGCGGCGCAGGACCATCGCCAGCGCGCCGAGGCCCAGCAGGCTCATCGTCGCCGGCTCGGGAACCGCGGGGGTGGGAGCCGTGCCGTAGGTGAACTGGGCGTGGTAGCGGGAACCATCCGGATACCACGCATCGCTGTCGCCATAGGTCTTGGCCCACATGTTCAGATAGTATGTGTTGCCTTCCGTCAGCGTCGCACCGAATTTGCCGTCCTGGCTGCCGGTCCACTCAACCTTGTAGTCGTGGCCGTAATCACCGCCAACATAGGTGGAGTTGCCGAGCCAAAGACCATCGTTGCCGGCCAGCGAGCCAATGGGATCCGAGTTGACGCCATCATACAGCTCGAAGAACATGTTGGCACCGCCATTGGAATTGTCAGACCACCAATTGATGGCAATGCTGCTGATGGTCAGGTCGGAGAGATACCCGAGATCGGTGTCCTGGCCGTCAGCCGTGCCCCACGAACTCCAATCAAAGTCCTGGCCACCAATCGTGATGTTGTTGCCGCCGTTCAAGCCATCGGCCATTGCCGAAGCCGCCATGATGGCCGCAACCGCAAATACTGCGAGTTTCTTCATTTGTTTGTTATCCTTTTTTGTTGTTGTTTTGTTGACTAGTCAATCACGTCCGCGGTTGTACAAAGACCGCCGACGGCAATGCACCGCATTGCGGACGCGGCGGAAGCGACCGCTTGCGGGATGCGCAACACGTTGCCCACGAGAAACCTGTGGCTTCCGGCCGGACGCCCCCCGCCCGGCCGGAGTCGGTTTTCCGCATGTTTTCCGCACGTTT